>JAFDYG010000125.1 GCA_018267545.1 Bacteroidota bacterium | reverse complement strand
TGGCGATAAGCAGGGCCTTTTCGAGAAGGCCAAGGTAGAGATCGAAGGCGATGACTTCCGCGAAGGGTTGAGCACGATTGTATCGGTGAAGGTTCCGGAGCCCCAGTTCGAGGGTCAGACAAAGACCAAGCTCGGGAACAACGAAGTAAGCGGCGTGGTCGATTCGACCGTTTCCAAGGTTTTGGATGCTTATCTGGAGGAAAATCCCAGGGAAGCGAAGAATATCATTCAGAAGGTCATTCTGGCCGCACAGGCGAGGGCGGCGGCGAAGAAGGCGCGGGAGCTGGTACAACGGAAGAGCGTTCTCAGCGGCGGCGGTCTGCCGGGGAAACTGGCCGACTGTTCTGATCGTGACCCGAACCGCTGCGAGCTGTTCCTGGTCGAAGGTGACTCGGCCGGCGGTACCGCCAAGCAAGGCCGGGACCGCAGCTTCCAGGCCATCCTTCCGCTGCGGGGTAAGATCCTCAACGTGGAGAAGGCGATGGAGCATAAGATTTACGAGAACGAGGAAATCCGCAACATGTATACGGCGCTTGGCGTCACCGTCGGCACACCCGAGGATCCCAAGGCGCTGAATCTTATCAAGCTGCGTTATCACAAGCTGATCATCATGACCGATGCCGACGTGGATGGAAGCCACATCGCGACGTTGATTCTGACCTTTATCTATCGGTATATGAAGGAAATGGTGGAGCAGGGTTATGTATATCTGGCCCAGCCCCCGCTGTATCTCGTCAAGAAGGGCAAAGAACAGTCTTATGCCTGGAATGAAGAGCAGCGCAAGCATTGGATCGAGCGCCTCGGAAATGGAAAGGAAGACAGCGTTACGGTTCAGCGTTATAAAGGTCTTGGAGAGATGAACTCCGACCAGCTTTGGGAGACGACGATGAATCCGGATACACGGACGCTGAAGCAGGTTACGATCGAGAGTGCTGCGGAAGCCGATCGTATCTTTAGCATGTTGATGGGGGATGAGGTTGCGCCGAGAAGAGATTTTATCGAATCTCATGCGAAATACGCGAAGCTGGACGTTTAAGGAGCCAGAGGGCGAAATTGGCCGTTTAGCGCAAAATTGCTAATATTACAAAATTTCTTACTAATCAGACCTGCTATAGCAGGCGTTAAATCAATGAATTATGTCAACTGTAACACTTACGGCTTACAACGTAAAGACGAAAGAGAAAAACGTGCCTATCCAGGATGCAGTCATCACTAAGACCGCTAAGGGTGCTTACATGGCGCAGGGAAATGATGGCAAGGGCAACAAGCTGACGACCTTGCTGGGAGAAGAAAAAGCGCTCGCGGCGATCAAGGCCGGCATTGCCAAGCAAGGCTGGTAATCTGGCGCCGGCAGGATTTTATCCTGCGACGGGCAGACTGTACAAATCAAACTAAATCCCTCGACAACCCGCATATATGAGGTGGGGCTTGGTACCGACAGGGAAGTCTTATGCGAAGTCGAAATACCTTTTTAAGCCTAAGGGCCATCTCTTCGAGACGGCCCTTTTTTATGCAGTGCGGGCTGGAGGTTAGCTTTTGGTGATGAAGTAACGAAGGCCTACTGAGAGCTGATAAGTCGAGCCAAGGACGCTGGAAAGACCGAAGCCGTTTACGGAGGAATGGACATCGGGCTGGCCGTTGTATCGGTCTGTTTCCGTCGAATGAGAGTAGTACAAGCCCAGAAGCTGCGGAAAGCCGGTTTCGAGCTGCCAGTGGCGGTTGAGGGAATAAGCTATGCCGGGATATAGGTTCAGGTTTATCAGGGTTGTATGCGTCGTAACATTGGGGCTCATCGAAGGGTTACTTATCTGATCCTGGGAACCAAAATTAGCGTTCAGGCTACCTTGTGAGAAGAAATAGAATTTGCTTCCGAGGTATGCGTATTTTCTTAAAAAGATACCGGCGCCGTAACCATTTACTTTGCTTATGTTATTGGGGTCAAAAGTGGTTTTGCCATGACTATAGGACAGATTGAGACCATAGATCAAATCGTCGCTCAGCGCCCAGCCGATGGAAGGGTTGATCTGGAGGTTGGTAACCTTATAGCTGCTGGTTGCAGTGGTTCCGTTGTCCGATTTTGGTGTTTGTTGGGAAAAGCCAAGACTGCCGGCAAGAGTTATGTCGCCTTTTTTGAATTGGGCTTGCGAGAGGAGTGTGAGGAATAGTGCGCATGTTGAGAGGAAAAGTGCTTTCATGATAAATGATTTGGTTGGACTAAAGATTGAAAGAAAGCCCAGAACGGCCAATAGCCCGCCTTGACTTTAATAAAAGTTTAAGCGGGCTTTAACCAAATTTTCATTAACACTTTCGGTTATGCGAAGCGGGCGGCCCGGGACGCAGATGCGGGAAGGGCGGTGTGGCGATGCAAGCGGGCAGCGAAGCGTCGCGGGCTGCAGCGATGCTAGCCGATCTTCTCTGCGCCGAAATAGCTGTGGATGGCCTTGGGCAGGGCGATGAAACCGTCTGCTTGGTGGTTTTCCAGCAGGCAGGCTACAATGCGGGGAAGCGCAAGGGAGCTGCCGTTGAGGGAGTGAACCAGCTGGGTTTTGCCGGCGCCGTCTTTGTAGCGGATCTTCATCCGGTTTGTTTGGAAGGCTTCGAAGTTGCTGACGGAGCTTACTTCCAGCCACTTTTCCTGGGCTGCGCTGTAGACTTCGAAGTCGTAGGTCATCGCAGAGGTGAAGCCCATATCGCCGCCGCATAGCCGAAGGATGCGATAGGGAAGGTCGAGGGAGTTCAGGAGCTTCTCGACGTGTGCGACCATTTCTTCCAGGACGTCGTAGCTTTTTGCGGGGTCTACGAGCTGGACGACCTCTACCTTGTCGAACTGGTGGAGACGGTTAAGGCCACGGACATCTTTGCCATAGCTGCCGGCTTCACGGCGGAAGCAGGGCGTATACGCCGTCATGCGGACCGGGAGCTGTGCCTCCTTCAGGATTTCGTCGCGATAGATATTGGTGACGGGTACTTCGGCTGTCGGTATGAGGTAGAGGTTGTCTTCGTTTACATAATACATCTGGCCTTCCTTATCGGGCAGCTGGCCGGTTCCGCGGGCGGAGGCTTCGTTGACCATGATAGGGGGCTGAAATTCCGTATAGCCTGCGGCCGTATTATAGTCCAGGAAGTATTGAATGAGGGCGCGTTGCAGCTTGGCTCCCTGATTGATATAGACGGGGAAGCCGCTGCCGGTGATCTTGTTGCCCAGCTCGAAGTCGATGAGGTTATACTTTTTGGCAAGATCCCAGTGAGCCTGCGCGCCGGCGGGCAATTGGGGCTTGCGGCCGCCTTCGCGGACGGTGACGTTGTCTTCGGGTGTCTTACCCCGGGGCACTGCGGCAGCGGGGAGATTGGGAAGACGAATGACGGCTCCGTTGAGCTCTTCTTCTACTGCTGCGAGCTTTTCTGCAGCGGGGGCCTGGGAAGCCTTTAGGCTGGCGACTTCCTGTTTCTTCTCTTCGGCTTCGGTCTTCTGGCCTTTTGCCATCAGCTGGCCGATTTCTTTGGAGAGGGCATTTATCCGGGACTGGGCTGTTTCGGATTCGAGCTGTAGTTTCTTGCGTTGGTCGTCCAGGCCCACGATGGTGTCGACGAGACTGATCTCGCTGAAGTTCCGGACGGCTAG
>JAFDYG010000124.1 GCA_018267545.1 Bacteroidota bacterium | reverse complement strand
CGAGCAGACGGTGGCTGTGGAGAATGACCTGGTGAAGATCGTATTCAGCAATAAGGGCGGACAGCCGGTGGACGTCGAGCTGAAGAATTTCAAGTCTTATGATAGTACGCCGGTCAAGTTGGTCCGGCCGGGAACGGATAACCGGATTAGCTATTCCATCAATACGGCGTCGAATCAGTCTTCGCAGATAGCCGATCTGTATTTTCATCCAGGCGAGGTTGTCAAGAATGCCGATGGGAGCCAGACGGTTCGCTTCCGGCTTCCGACTCCTGCCGGGATGTCGCTGGAGCACGTCTTTACGTTGTCTCCGAACGACTACACGGTGACCTGGGACGTGCAGGTAGGAAATTCGGATAGGCTGTTCACTCAAAATAATTTGAATCTCTCGTGGCATAACTATATCGGAAAGCTGCAGAAGAACGTGAGCATCGAACGGACTTCGGCCAGCGTTTGTTTTTCTGAGGATAATGCCTTCGATTATATTCAGCAGAAGACCGAGAGGGATTTTGTAAAGCCGGTGCAATGGGTTTCAACTTCGCAGCAGTTTTTCAATACGACGCTGATTGCGAAGAATGGATTTACCACCGGGTCGGTGCGGGTGCTGAAGGATAATAACGATACTTCCAATACTATTTCGAGAGTAGATGCGAGCCTGCAGGCGAAGATACCTGCGTCTGCGTCGGCTACTCTTCCATTTCTGCTTTATTATGGCCCTAATGACTTTGCCATCCTGGATAAGCAGGCGCCGGGGATGACGCATATTATAGACCTGGGCAGGAATATGTACTCCTTTGTCCGGCCGGTAAACGTTTATCTGATCCGTCCGGTGTTCAACTTCTTCAAGCAGCACGTGGCCAGCTATGGAATTGCGATCCTGCTGCTGACCTTATTTATCCGCTTGATCACTTCACCGCTGGTATATAGCAGCTATCTGAGTGGCGCCAAGATGAAGGCCCTGCGTCCGGAGATCGAGGCGATGAAGAAGCGGGTAGGGGATGACCAGCAGCAGGTAGGGATGGAGCAGATGAAATTATTCCGGGAGGCGGGTGTGAATCCGTTGGGGGGATGTATTCCGGCTTTGCTGCAGATTCCGATCTTCTTTGCCCTGTATAGCTTTTTCAACTCGAATATCGATCTGCGGGGTGAGCATTTCCTGTGGTCTAAAGACCTCTCGACTTACGATAGCATCCTGAACTTCGGTTTTTCGATTCCGGGTTATGGGGATCACGTGAGTCTGTTTGCCCTGTGTGCGGTCGTCACGAGCTTTTTGATCTCTCTTTATGGGATGAGCATGACGCCTGACCAGAGCAATCCGGCGATGAAGTATATGCCTTATTTCATGCCGGTGATTTTGTTACTTGTCTTCAACCGGCTGGCCTCGGCGCTGACCTGGTATTATACGGTGTCCAACGTCATTACGCTGGCGTTACAGTTCGTTATCCAGAACTACATTATCGACCACGATAAGATTCTGGCGAAGCTCCAGGAAAACAGGACCAAGCCCAAGACGAAGTCCAAGTGGCAGGAGCGGCTCGAGCAGATGCAGGAGCAGCAAAAGGACTTACAGCGCCGGCAGCAGCAATCCAAGAAATAGGATGTGCGCCCGCGCTTATTGTGCCGAGCGGCTTAGCTGACTGACGGTCGGGTTTACTTGCAATTTTGGCAGGTCTTTCGTACCTTGACCGACCAAACAATATGAAAAAACCGCGTTATACGGCCCTAATAGTTTTGTTGGTGTGCTCTCTTTTGTCAGGGAGCTCATCGATGGCCCAGAAAAAGGTATCCGAGCTAACCCTTGTGTACGACTATTCTGTTTTGATCAACGACGTCAAGTCGCAGGACATCGGTATTGCCAGTCATACCATTTATATCAAGGGCAATAAGAGCCGCTCGGAGATGAGCAATTCCCTTTTTTCTTCCACTACGATTTTTGATGCCAACACGGGGTTTGCCGTGGTTCTAAAGGAGGTCAGCGGTCAGAAGCTGCTTATCCGTTTAAACCCGGATAATTGGACTGAGAAGAACCAGATGTATGATGGCGTTACCTTT
>JAFDYG010000123.1 GCA_018267545.1 Bacteroidota bacterium | reverse complement strand
TTCCCAGTCGGTCCAGATCTTATCCAGCGTCTTTTCGGCAAAGCCTTTTGCGGTGGCGCCCTTGACGAACTGGCCTTTCATCTTGTCGAGGATGGCCTTTTGTTTCTTACCCATGGCCTTACGGAGGACGTCGGCGTCGCCCTTGCTGAAGCCGGCAAGCTTTTGGGCGAGGAGCATAACCTGTTCCTGATAGACGGTGATGCCGTAGGTGTCGCCGAGGTATTCTTCCATTTCGGGAAGGTCGAAGACGATGGGTTCGCGGCCGTGTTTGCGGTCGATGTAATTGGGGATATATGCGATGGGGCCTGGGCGATACAGGGCGTTCATCGCGATGAGGTCGTTGAATTTATCGGGTTTGAGGTCCTTGAGGTATTTCTGCATACCGGGACTTTCAAACTGGAACGTTCCGATCGTTTCGGCGCGTTGATAGAGCTCGAATGTTTTTGCGTCGTCGAGGGGGACGTCGTCGATGACGATTTCGACGCCGTGGTTTTCTTTTATTAGTTCCAGCGCGGTCTTGAGGATGTTGAGGGTCCGTAGACCGAGGAAGTCCATCTTGATAACGCCGGCTTCTTCGATGACGCTGCCTTCGATCTGGGTGACGAGGAGGTCGGAGTCCTTGGCTGTACAGACGGGGAGGATGGTCATAAGATCATCGGGCGCGATGATGATGCCGGCGGCGTGGAGGCCGGTGTTGCGGACGGAGCCTTCGAGTCTTTCGGCTTCGTGCAGGACGCGGCTGCGGATGTCGTCGCCTTTATAGATATCCCGGATGAGCTTGACGTTGATGAGGTCGTCGGGTCCTACGCCGTCCTTTTCTTCGAGGGACTTCTCGCCGTCTTTGGCGGTGAGGGGGGCGTGGAGGACGCGTTTGAGCTCGATGCCGGGGCGCTCGGGTACGAGCTTGGCCAGGGCGTTTGATTCGGGCAGCGGAAGGTCGAGGGCGCGGGCTACGTCCTTTATGCTCATCTTTGCCGCCATGGTACCGTAGGTGACGATCTGGGCTACCTGGTTCTTGCCGTATTTACCGACTACATATTCGATTACTTTTTGCCGGCCGACGTCGTCGAAGTCCGTGTCGATATCGGGCATGGACTTACGGTCGGGGTTGAGAAAACGTTCGAACAGGAGGTTGTACTTGATCGGGTCGATGTTGGTGATGCCGATACAGTAGGCGACGACGCTGCCCGCGGCCGAGCCACGGCCGGGGCCGATGAATACGCCCATATCCCTTCCGGCTTTAATAAAGTCCGAAACGATGAGGAAGTAGCCGGCGAAACCCATGGTCTTGATGGTGAAGAGCTCGAAGTCGAGGCGCTCCTGGATGTCGGGGGTGAGGTCGCTATACCTTAGTTTGGCCCCTTCCATGGTAATGTATTTGAGATACTCCCACTGGTCGAGGTTGCTGTCGTTGTGTATTTGGAATTCCTTGGGTATCGGGAAGGCGGGGAGGAGGATGTCTTTCTTCAGGTTGAGGACTTCCACGCGGTCGACGATCATGTTGGTATTGTCGATCGATTCGGGGATGTCTTTGAAGAGGGTGCTCATCTCCTCCGTCGTTTTGAAATAGAACTGGTCGTTTGGAAATTTAAAACGCCGGTTCTTGGAGTTGAGGTCGTCGTTGACCATATCGTCGTAGCCGGGGGTCGACTGCTTTTCGCCGGTGTTGATACATAAAAGGATATCATGGGCGTTGGCGTCGTCGCGGTCGGTATAGTGACTATCGTTGGTGGCGATAATGGGGACGTTGTATTTCCTGGCGAATTTGAGCAGGGTGAGATTGATGATCTCTTGTTCCTTGATGTTGTGCCGCTGCAGCTCGATGAAGTAGTCTTCGCCGAAGAGGTCGAGCCACCATTTGAATTCGGTTTCTGCCTTTTCCTCGCCGTCGTGGAGGATGGTTTGGGGCACGTAGGCGCCGATACAGCAGGTGGTGGCGATGAGGCCTTCGTGGTATTTTTCGATGAGGGCTTTGTCGATGCGGGGGTATTTGCTGTAGAGGCCTTCGGTGTAGCCGAGGGATGTCAGCTTGATGAGGTTCTGGTAGCCTTGTTTGTTTTTGGCCAGGAGGATCTGGTGGTAGCGTTCATCCCGTTGCTCCTTGGTGAATATTTTGCGGGTGCGGTCTTCAACGACATAGAATTCGCAGCCGACGACGGGCTTGACTTTTAAGGTGCCGTCTTCGTTCTTGTGCTTGTAGGCTTCGGAGACGAATTCGAAGGCGCCGAACATGTTGCCGTGGTCGGTGATGGCGAGGGCGGGCATGCCGTCTTTGATGGCCTTTTTGTAGAGGCTTTGGATGGAGGCGGCGCCGTCCAGGAGGGAGTATTGCGTGTGTGTATGTAGATGGGAGTATTTCGGCATAGACCTGCAAATAACTAACAAAAAGGGACTCGAAGAGTTCGGGAAAATCACATTCTTTCCACAGGTGTGATTAGAATTGTTTGACCTCGATTTTGCGGCGGCGGTCTTCCATGCGGAATTGGGTTTCTGCGGGGGCGCCGGCGGTGACGGAGACCTTTTGGGTGGGGGCGCCGGAACTGGAGGTTGTGCCGGCGGCGGGGATGGCTTGTACGGATATTTCATAATCCATTACGGGCAGGTAGAAGTGGAACTCGCCTTTTTCGTCGGTGTAGGTGGAATAGGAGGCGCCGTTGCGGCCGTGGGCTTCAACTTTTATGCCTTCCTTGTCAGGTTCGGTGTTTTCATATTTCTGTCTGGCGATCAGGACGCGGCCGTTGAGGCGGCCGCTGCGGACGAGGGGAACATGGATGGTTTGATCGTGGATGAGGGGGAGGGTGAGGGGAGCGGAGAGGTTCCATTCGAGGCCGTTTTCGATGGCGAGGCGGTGGTTGCCGCGGTCGAGGCCGTCGAATTCGGCGTGGCCGCGGCTGTCGGTGAGCACGGCGGCTCCGTCGAGGCGGACGATGACCCTGGACGCTATTTTTTCGCCTTCGTCTTCCTGCCCGTTGGAGTTGGCGTCTTCGAAGACGAGGAGGCGGAGGCGGACGGTTCCGGGGGGGCGGCCGGCGGTAAATCGTTTTTGGATACCGACGCGGAGCTGGCGGTTGTCGGGGAAGGATTGTCCGGTGGTTCGGTAGAAGGTATAGTAAAGCTGGCCGTTCAGGGCCCAGTTGTTTTTTAGACCGATGTTGAGCTGGCTGTTGAGGGTATGGGTCCAGAAGCCTACGGTGCTGTAGTAGTTGGCGAAATAGCCGGCGGAGAAGTCGATGCGGTTGGCTGCCAGGGCAAAATGGAGGGAGGGGCCGAAGGAATAGAGGCGGAAGTTGTCGGGGTTGCCGGGGTTGGCGGGGTTTTGGGGGTTTTGGGGGTTGGCGGCCTGGAGGTGGTCGATCAGGTAGTAGGGACGCCATTGGGTAAGCCAGTTGAAGCTCCAGTAGCGGGCGATGAAATTGCCGGTGATGCGCAGGGAGGAATAGTGTTGGCTGTAGTTGGTCGAGTCGCTGGCGGTCCAGCCGAGGTCGGCGCTGGTGAAGAAGACGCCGCTGCGGTGGGGTAAGGTGAGATCGAGGGCTATGCGGTTGGAGGCGGAGTGGAGGGTACTTTTTTGAGTGGACAGGGCGGAGTAGAGCCGTTGGTCCATATAGTAGGGATGAAGAGTAGTAGTGAGCTTGCCGATATGGGTGTGCCAGCCGGTCTCGTAGACGTTGGTGTTGTTGTAGTTGAAAGGAGCGAAGATGAGAGAGTCGTTTGTGGGGGTATATTTTGGCGAGTTGTGATTTTTGCTGTAGCGGGCGAAGAATTGGTTGTTATAGGTGATTTCGTTTTCGAGATTGAGGGCGCCTCGTTGGTAGCCGCTGTAATAAGCGGAGCTGTAGTAGTCATTGAGGGAAAGGGACCAGTGTTTTAGCTCGGCGTGATAGCGGGCGCCCAGCGAATAGCCGTAGTGGTTACCCGGGCGGTCGCGGGGTTGTTCGCTGCTGAGGCCGGCTTCCCATTGGAGCGTTTGTTTTTCGGCCAGCTGGAGGCGGGCGGCGGTGTGGAAGAGGTTGGTATAGACGTTTAGCAGGGGATCGCTGGCGTGGAGGATGGAGGCCTGGAGGTGGAAGGGTTTGGTGTCGAAGTTATAGCGTCCGGCGGCGATGTCGGCGCCGGGGAGGGTGTTGAAGAGCTTGCTGTAGAGGAGATAGGTGTTTTTGACGCCGAAGAGGTCGAAGCTGTTCCTTTTGTCCTTGTCGAGGATGGCGGTGGCCTGGACGCCGTTGCCGTTGATGGCGTAGTCGAGATTGTCAGTAAGACTGCCGGCTTTTATTGAGAAGTGTTGGCCCTGGTAGCTGAGCCAGGTATCATAGATATTGACGCCGTTGGGCGGCTGGAGGTAGTATTCGAGGTTCAGGCGGTAGTCGAGGCGGCTGCTGTCGGGGAAGCCGGTGCCGGCGCGGGCGCGGAGCTGGAGGTAGGAGAGGTTGTTGTTCTGGTTGACGTAGTTGAGCTCGAAGAGGTTGGATTGGGGGCTGCCGGTCATTCCGTTGGGGGTGGAGACTTGCTTGCTGCTGGCGAGGGTTTGGACGCGGATATCGCCGGTGACGAGGATGCGTCCGGAGTCGTCGAGCAACTGGGCGGTGAGGAAGAAGTCGGTGGCGGTGCTTCGGCGGAGGCGGTTGTGGAGGGTGTAGGTGAGGAGCTTGCGGCTGCCGGGTGCGAGGGGGATGGGTTGGCGGTCGTTGGGGGCTTCGAGGCCTTCGGGGTAAGACTGGAGGCGGACGCTGATGGTATGGGTGATGAGGCTTTCGTTGTTTATGTAGAAAGATAGCTGGGCCTGGTTGCTGGCTGGGTCGAGGAGGAGGGAGGGATTGAGGAGCTGTAGGGTGATGGGGACGTCTTCGTGGAGGTGGGTGTAGAAGGTGGCGGTGATAGTGTTTTCGGTGGTGCGATTTTCTGCGGTTCGGTAGGATAGGGAGAAGGCTTGGATGGCTTCTTTTATGAGGGCGGCGGAGGCGAGGAATTTTAGGGGGATGGTGCGTTCTTCTCCTGGGGTTAGGGTGATGGTATCTGGGAGGGGGAGATAGTTGTTTTTTATTTCTGTGACGAGTTGAAGGGATTGTTGGGTGCTGGAAGTGTTTTTTATTTTCAACCAGTTGGAAAACGTGTGTCCGTTTCTGATAGTTACGGTATCTTTTTCGAAATGGATGCGGATGGGTTGGGATAATAGGCGCCCGCTCCAGAGGAGGAGTAAGCAGCAGTGAGCGTATACGGGTATTTTTAAGCGCATCGTAATGAAGCGCAGGTTGTGGAGGGTTGCGGAATGCCTTGATCAGGTCATTGTTTGTAAGCAACGAAATTAAAGTATTAATTTTATATACATAAAATATTCCCTATCTAAACTACACGACTATGCGTAGAATTTATTGTCTTGCACTGTTGACCTTCGCCTTCGCTTTTCAATCAAGAGCCCAGTCTCCGACCACGACGCTCCGGCTGATCCTGAACCCGCTGCTTAGCATTGCGGTTAACCAGGCGACGACGGATATTACTTTTGCGACGTTGTCGGACTATCAGAATGGTAAGTCGACGGACCAGGCTTCGCACCTGACTATTACTTATGTCGGTGCGTCTACTTATACGGTGAAGGTGGCTGCGTCTGCGGCGAACTTTGCCGGTGTTACGAGTGGAAATACTTCGACAATACCGGTCGGCAGCGTGCAGGTCAGCGTCGATGGGGGAGCTGCATCGGTCGGCACGGGTGCTTCGGTGAGCACCGTTACTCTAAGCACGACGGCTACGACATTAATCGCTACGGGGCCGCCTGCACTGGCCAAGAATTTAGGGGTTACGTATACGGTCCCCGCTGCTGCTGCGCAGAATTTGATCGCACTGACGCCGGATACTTATACCACGACTGTCACGTATACGATCTCTACTCCTTAATTGCTTGAAACCTTTTTATCTTTTTCTTCTTTTCCTGTTTCTCCTGGGCGGGACCGTGCGGACGGCTGCCCAGGGGATTTCTGTTTCTCCGGCGCGCTTGTTTTTTGCCGGTGGGGCTGGGGAGCGGGTGTCGCAGATTTTGACGATGGCCAATCCGACGGGAAAAGCTTTGCGATTCAAGCTGGTGATGCGGGATTTTAGCCGGGATAGTCTTGGTGAGAAAGTTTACGCCGATGCGGGGAGCATGCCGGGATCCAATGCAGGATGGGTGGATGGGCTGCCGGATGTGGTGGAGCTGGGGCCGGGTGAGAAGCGGGATTTGCCGGTGTATTTGAGGATTCCTGCGGATTCCACGGTTTCTCAGCGGGGGGTATCCCGTTCGATTTTGTTTTTGTCACAGACGGCGGGATTCGATTCGACGACGGCGGGAATTGGTGGTCGTAAGGTTGGGATATTGGTTCGGTTGGAAGTAGGAGTGCAGATTTATTATACGCCGGGATGGAGCAGCAGGCGGAGTCTGGAGTTTTTAGCTTTTGATGAAAGGGGGAGAGTCGATACGGTGAGGAGGTGGGCGGTGAGGGT
>JAFDYG010000122.1 GCA_018267545.1 Bacteroidota bacterium | reverse complement strand
GCCGCCCGGTATCCAGGGTGAAAATTGAAATCGGCAGCTCAGCGCTCAAAATATGATCCGCGATCACCTGGTCCTCGATGCTAAAGCTCGTGGAAAACGTGACCTGGCCTGGATATCGCCCGGCGAGCAGCTCCAATGTTTCAGAAATGGATAATCCACTAATTAAGTGGAGTAATTGATGCGTCGTATCCTGTGTGGTTGTTGTTGAATTGTTCATAAATCCGGTGGTGGTGGTTGTTTTCGAAAGACTATGTGAATAGCTGGCGAAGGCGGCGGATAGACAAAAATCAACAGCAACAACAACAGGCGTTGTTATAAGAGGGGGTGGAGGCGTTCAATATGGAAGAAAATGTGTTGAGCATCTATTATTTACTAATTGTCTACCATTGTTATGGACAAAGATATTCCGGAAATAGTAAATGGCCAAAAAAAAATGAGGGGCGTTGGCCCCTCATTGTGAATTACTTAAGTATTTCGCCCCCCGAGGGGGCGGAACCGCGCTATTTAAGCGCCCCACTATCTATTTTAGAAGGCGTAGCCGCCCCTTTCGAGTATTGTTTGTCCCAGTCGGCCAGCTGCAGCTGGAGCTGATAGGTGGAGATGATATCCTGCGCAAACTCCATCTGCCGGTCGGACAGATTCCCGCCCTTGCCCTGCAGCAGCATCTGTGCATTGATCGCCAGCTGCTCGTCCGGCATATTTTCGCCCAGCGCCTTATAATAGCGCATCTGCTGGTCGAGGTCCTTTTTCAAGGAGGTGGAGACCTTTTTCGCCAGGCTCCAGTCTTCCGCGGCGTAGCAGGCGCTCAGGAACCGGAACGAGAAGTAGTCGTGCAGGTTGCTCTGGTTCGACGTCATACCATAGGGGAAGTTCGACTCCAGCACGTTTTGGTCGTAGTGTTCCAGCAGCTTGCGGGCCGAGTCCTTCTTGCCTGCCGCGATGAGGCTTTCGGCAACCGTAGCCGTAGCATACTTGATGCTATTGAGATGCCTCCTGTTTTCTTCATCGAAGTATACACCCGGCTTGCCTGCGCCGCCATAGGTAAATTTCTCCATGATGGTTTTATAGGCGACTTCATTGTCCACATTATCCGCGCCGCGGGGATTGGAGTTCTCCACCGGAACCAATTGATAGGACAATCCTCTTAAACGTACATATTTGGTCAGCCCCAGCTCGCCCAGCTCCTGCGGAGAAGTAAAGCAGATCGGGCGTTTCCATTCATTCTGTGCGATGATACCCAGGATCGCCAGGTCGTTCTTGAGCAGGTAGTGCTTGTCCGCCGGGATATCCAGGTGCAGCTCGCTGACGACGCTGTCGCCGGGATGCACCGTACCATTGCTGCGTACTGTATTCAGGTCGACCGGAACGGTGAATTTATGAACCGGCACCAGGTTGATCGGCGTACCGTTGTCCGACTGCATCGAATACTTGGGGTCGTCGCTGGCCACTACTTCTTTCAAAATCGTTCGCAGGTCGTAGTATTTCGTGGCGTCGAAACCCGGCAGCTTGTCGGAGAAGTAGACGACATTGCGTTTGTCCCCCATCACCTGCTCGGGCGTAAAGAGAACGTCGAAAGGAGCGCTTTCATTGATCTTATACCGGAGCTGGTTCATATACCAGTCCGTGCCGAGCAACGTATTGACCATGACACGGACGTCGGGACGAATGCCTTCTACTTCCTGCGCATACCACAAAGGATAGGTGTCGTTATCGCCGAAGGAGAAGAGGATGGCGTTTGGCGGACAGCTTTCAAGGTAGTCCCGTGCCAGATCGCGAGCCAGCGTTTTCTTGCTGCGATCGTGGTCGTCCCATTCCTGGCTGGCCATCAGAACGGGGACGGCAAAGAAGCAGATCCCGGCAGCGGCATAACCCGACAAGGCGGCTGATTTCTTGAATGCATATTTCTCCAGGATGTCTTTTAGCCAGAGCACCCCAAGACCAATCCATATCGCGAACGCATAACAGGCTCCTGCATAGGCGTAGTCCCGTTCGCGGGGCTGCAGACCGGCCTGGTTGAGGTAGAGGACGATGGCTTCACCGGTGAAGAAGAACAGGATCAACGTCACCCAGAAGTCGTTGCGCGCCCGGCCGAGCTGGAAGACCAGCCCGATCACCCCCAGTATCAGGGGCAGCAGGAACATCCGGT
>JAFDYG010000121.1 GCA_018267545.1 Bacteroidota bacterium | reverse complement strand
GCCCTGGTGGTGGCTGAGGACGCGGTGCTGGTAGTTGTTGAAATTCGTGAATTTGCGGATATAGTTCCAGACTTTTTCGTTGGAGGTATGGAAGATGTGGGTGCCGTATTTGTGGTATTCGATGCCGGTGGCGGGGTCATTGGCGGAATAGCAGTTGCCGCCGATGTGATCCCGCTTTTCGAGGACGAGGACGGGTTGTTGGAGCTGGCTGGCGATGCGTTCGGCGATAACTGCGCCGGACAGCCCGCTGCCAACCACTACATAGGAATAGTCCTGGATATCCATGCCGCAATATAAGGTTTATATTGAATGACAGGGAGTTGGAGGGGGAGGTTTTGTGGAGTTGGGGCGGAAGGTTTTGTGGAGCTTAGGGGGTGGTTGGTAAAGACTTTTGGTAGAGGTCGTAGTTTTCCTGGTCGAAGCAGACGAAGGTTACGTCTATCGGATGGTTCTTTAGAAATTCTACGACGGTGGTGATGGCGATTTTGGCGGCTTGGTCTTTGGGGAAGTGGAAGATGCCGGTGCTGATATTGGGGAAGGCGATGGTTTTTACTTCGTGTTTGACGGCGAGCTCGAGGCTGTTGCGATAGGCGTTGGCGAGGAGCTGGGGTTCGTTGTTGTCGCCGCCGCTCCAGTAGGGGCCGACGGTGTGGATGACGTATTTGGCGGGGAGGTTTCCGGCGGTAGTGATGACGGCTTCGCCGACGGGGCAGGAGCCCTGGCGGTCGCGGATACGGCGGCATTCTTCGAGGATGGCTGGGCCACCGGCGCGGTGGATGGCGCCGTCGACTCCGCCGCCTCCGAGGAGGGAGGTGTTGGCTGCGTTGACGATGGCGTCGACGTGGCTCTTGGTGATGTCGCCTTGTATAACGTTTATGGGCATGTTACAAATCGACCAATGAGGAGAGTGGGTAGCGTAAATTCTTGTAGTTGGTCATGTCGACCTGTACCTTGCCGACGGTGATCGGGCTTTCGATTCGGACGGCGATGCGGTTGGGGTCGTCGGAGACCCAGACGGTCATCTTTTCTCCGCCGGGGAACATGGTCCCTTTGACGAGGAGGGGTCTGAATTTGATCGTCTTGAATTTGCCGTAGGTGGTGCGAATGGTTTCTTTGCCGAGATAGCGAATGAAGAGGGAATAGACCTGACGGTCGAGGAACATGGAGAAGGGAACGGTGTCGTTGACGTGAAGACTGGAGAAGTCGATGTTGCGGGCGTAAAAGATGGCGCTGCAAACGTCCTGGATACAGTCGGGGATTTTGAAGACGCCGGCGGTCGTGATGGCCGTATTGGTATTTTTTATAAAGCTTACGTTCTCGTAAGTCTTGTATCCGCCTTCGTCTACCTCGCGGATGAACTTATACGGCTGCAGGGTGCCGGTGTCGACGTAGGATTCATATTTGTCGCGGACCCTAAAAAATTTGTCGTAGAAGGGATAGCTCTTCCCCTCTCCGATGATATGATAGACGTCCTTGCCATTGAATTTTTCGTAATTGGTATTGAAGGTGGCTTCGCCGGCCGACGCTACGTGCACGCCTGCCAGTCTATAGCCGACCTGGTACGTGAGCTTTTCACCGGTTTTGAAGGCATGGTTGC
>JAFDYG010000120.1 GCA_018267545.1 Bacteroidota bacterium | reverse complement strand
GTGCCAGGCCGATGCCCATCCCGCCCGAAGAACCGGAACCTGTGATCGGCAGACCGTTGGAGGACTGCTGCAGGTGAAAGGTCAGCTTATCGGAGACGTCGAAGCTCATCAGGTGCGCGTCCACGGTTGCGTCTACGATCTGCAATCCCCAAAATAACAAAAAGAAGAGAACGGAATAGTCCTGGTCCTTGCGGAACTCGTTCCGATAGCTGCGTATCGAATTGGCCGCGCCATCCTTGGCGAATTCCCGCAGACGCGGGTCTACCTTATTATAAACGTCTTCGGGTACGGGCTGTCCCAGTGAGGTATATGGGTCGATCAGCGCTATGGCGTCCTGGCATTTCTTATACCAGCTCCGGTTATAAAAGAACGTATAGGCCGGTATGCCCACCGCCGCATAGACCAGGGGCAGCTTCCAGTACTTGCGATTATAAATCTGTCCCAGGCCGGGCACAAAGGTGGAATAAAGCGTAGCCTTCCTCGGGCTATGCTGCTTGCGGGCCGTCGAATCCACTTTATAGGGAGCGTCGGTATGTACTCTCTTACGGCCCTTTGGCAGCGCCGAATCCGGAACTGCAACCGGCGCACCCGATCCCGTCTTGCCTTTTATAAAAGAAGGTATGGTGTCGTTTTTTGTCTGTCCCTGACAATACCCGTGCAGGAAAAGAAATCCGACGAAAAAGACTGATAAGTACCGGACCAGCTTCATGTTTAGAGGATGCTTAGTTGACTGCGACACCCAATTGATCCAGCAACTTGTTCAATTCCTGGAGAGAGTAATACTCAATGGAAATACTTCCTTCTCCTTTTTTGTTGTGATTGAGTCGTACCCGGGTGCTGAAATGCGATGCTAAGTTATCTTCAATTCTCTTGAAAGCTTCGGGCAGACTGGGCTTTACCGAATTTTTAACAGCGGCGGGAGAAGCCCCCTCCTTGTATAGCTTTCGTACCAGCTCTTCCGTCTGACGAACGGAGAGACCCTTTTCTTTTATCTCGTTGAAAAGATATAATTGCTTATCGACCGTGTCTACGTTGATCAGCGCGCGCGCATGGCCCATCGATAGCTGGTTGCTTCTTACCGCTACCTGGATATCGGGGGGTAGCTTTAACAGACGGATATAATTGGCGACGGTGCTTCTTTCTTTTCCCATGCGCTCTGCAACCTGTTCCTGCGTATAGTTCAGCTCCTCCATCATCCGCTTGTAGCTGAGCGCAATTTCCATCGCGTTCAGGTCTTCACGCTGCAAATTCTCCAAGAGCGCGAGCTCCAGCAACTGCTGGTCGTCGGCTTGCCGTATATAGGCCGGTATGTCCTTGAGCTCGGCAATTTTGGCTGCCCGGAAACGGCGTTCCCCGGAGATCAATCTGTATTTGCCGCTTGGAAGCTTCGAAACCGTTATCGGCTGAATGATGTCGTGCAGACGAATGGAATGCGCCAGCTCCTGGAGGGCTTGCTCATCGAAATCATGCCGGGGCTGCCGGGGATTGGTTTCGATCTCGCCCAGGGGGATCCGCAGCATGGTAGTCACTGTCTCGACCACAGAAGGTTTCAGGTCACCGGAAGTTGTCTTTAAATCGGCGTCGATGCTTTGCAGCAGGGACCTGATGCCTTTACCCAGGGCCTCTTTATCTTTTTTATTGGGAGTACTCATTTTTCTTACTTATTCGCTTTCGCTCTCGATGTCTAAAATTCTCTGCTCCTGCCTGATCTTGGTCATGTTGTTTTTCTGCAGGATTTCCTTTGCGAGGTTCAGGTAATTGACCGAACCCTTGCTCAGCGCGTCATAGAGGATTACGGGCTTTCCGACGCTGGGCGCTTCGCTGATCTTGGTATTCCGGTGAATGATGGTATTGAAGACGATCTCGTCGAAGTGCTTCCGGACTTCGCTTACCACCTGGTTGCATAGCCGCAGACGACCATCGTACATGGTCATCAGAATACCTTCGATCGCCAGCTTGGGGTTGAGCCGGCTTTGCACGATCTTAACGGTATTCAATAGCTTGCCCAGCCCCTCCAGCGCGAAAAATTCGGTCTGTACGGGTACGATCACCGAATCTGCCGCCGTAAGGGCGTTGACGGTGATCAGACCAAGCGAAGGCGAACAATCTATAATGATAAAATCATATTCGTCCTTGACCGGTTCCAGGATGCCTTTCAGCACGCTTTCCCGGTTAGGGTAGTTGATCATTTCGATTTCATAACCGACCAGGTCGATATGGGAAGGCACCACATCCAGGTGCGGAATCTCCGATTTCAGGATCACATCCTTTACCGGGATATGATTCACCATACAGTCATAGAGGCTCTGTGTAACATTGTGAAGGTCGAACCCTACCCCGGTAGTGCTGTTCGCCTGTGGATCGGCGTCCACCAGCAAGGTTTTGAACTCCAGCACGGCAAAGCTGGCAGCCAGGTTGATTGCTGAAGTGGTCTTTCCGACTCCACCCTTTTGATTTGCGACTCCAATAGTTTTTCCCATAGTTATTTGTCTCCTCCTTGTGGCAAGGTAATAGTCTGTCCCGTCACCTCAAGGCGCGGTAAAATTGTCACCAATCATTAAGATGACAAAATAAAGTTTTTCCCAACTGGGAATATCCCTGACAGGATGGCAAATTTACATTCTTCCCACAGAAAATTGAGCTTATTTACAGAAGTTTGGCGCAATTTTGCTCTGGAAATTGCTAATAGCTACATAAATACCTTGTATAATGCGAAACCGGAGGTTCCAGCTGACCGTTCTTATCGTTGCCGTACTGCTCGATTTTTATATTTTTCAGGCGATCAAGGCGTTATCCCAGTCCCTTTCCCCCCGCTGGCGGCTGACCATCTATAGCTTATACTGGGGAATCTCGGTCCTGGCCATCCTGACCATTCTTTTGCTGCCTTCCCTGCAATACAAATATCCCAGGACCTTTTCCTATCTGTTTACAATTATAATCGGTCTTTATCTCGGGAAGCTGATCGCCGCCGTTTTTCTGGCCATCGATGACCTCCGGCGCGCCGTGCAATGGGCCATCCAAAAAGCCGGCTCCCGCCGCTCCGCGGGTGAAACCACCGGAGAAGGCATTTCCCGCAGCGCCTTCCTCAGCTGGCTGGGGCTTGGTCTCGGCGGCAGCCTTTTCTCCTCCCTGATTTACGGCTTTTCCAATAAATATAATTATCAAGTCCGCCGAATCCAGCTCAGCTTCGCCAACCTTCCGGCCGCCTTTAAAGGGCTGAAAATAGTACAACTGTCTGATATTCATTCTGGTAGCTTTAATAATATCGACGCCGTTCAAAAAGGTGTCGATAAAGTTCTGGCCGAAAAACCGGACCTGATCCTCTTTACCGGCGACCTGGTCAACAATATCGCCACCGAAATGAAGGACTACCAGTCCGTATTCCGCCGTCTCGAAGCGCCGATGGGCGTCTATTCCACCCTCGGTAATCACGACTATGGCGACTATTTCTGGTGGGAAACTCCGGAGCACAAAAAGGCCAATCTCGACCATCTTAAACAAATCCAGGCCGATATGGGCTGGCGCCTGCTGATGAACGAGCACGTCGCCCTCGAAAGGGGAGGGGAGCAGATCGCCCTCATCGGTATCGAGAACTGGAGCGCTAAAAGCCAGTTCCCCAAGTATGGCAAGCTGCGCGAGGCTTACGAGGGTACGGATAAATATTCTTTCAAGATCCTCATGAGCCACGACCCCAGCCATTGGGATGCCGAAATTCGTCCTTCTTATTCCGACATCGACCTGACCCTCGCCGGTCATACGCATGGTATGCAATGGGGGATAGATCTGCCCTGGCTGAAGTGGAGCCCTGTTAAATTTGTTTATAAGCAATGGGCAGGGCTTTATGAGGAAGGAAAGCAAAAGCTGTATGTAAATCGGGGCTTCGGCTTTATCGGCTATCCCGGCCGTTTTGGGATACTGCCCGAAATAACGGTGATCGAACTTGCCTGATGCGCCATCGACCCGGCAACCAATCGAAGCAAACACCCGTAATCCGTACAAACTATTTAGAAAGCATTAACATTTAACGACCTGTTTAAGGAATTTAACAAACCAATAAATATAACAAGCGTATTTTCAGGCCGTAATTCAACAAGACCGAAATAAAAACCAAAATAAAACAGCACCAACAATGAAATCTCGCACGATCCAAGTTTCTACTTTGCTCCAATCCCTGAAAAACTATCGTACCGTATTTGTAAAAGGAGCCGGTGCTCTGGCCCTTGCCCTTTCGCTGCTGGTAATGACCGCTTCCAATGCCGAAGCTCAGCAATCCCTCCAGATCGGCGTAAAAGCAGGAGGTAATTTCTTTAAGATCGGCGGCCGCAGCTTCGACGGAAAAGTAAAACCCGCTATTAGCGCCGGCGTATATGGCGAGCTAAACTTCTCGTCGCACTGGGCTCTTCAGCCGGAGCTCCTGTTCAACCAGACAATTGCCAAGACCTCCGATCAGTTCAATACGATTTATGGAGGCGCAAGCCAACAGCAAGTCTACCTAAACTATGTTGCTTTGCCTGTTTTGGTGGTTTTTAAACCTGTGCCCGAGTTATCAATCTTAGTAGGACCACAGTACGGTTTTCTCGCTGCGCAGACGACCGGCCTGCTGCAGGCCCGGGAAGATCAGGGCAAGGACGCGTTCAACAAGAACGACCTTTCGATCGTGTTTGGCGGACAGCTCAACCTGGGAAAGGTCAAATTTGGAGCCCGGTATTCGGCAGGCTTGAACAACATCAGCTTCAGAACAACGGATACCTGGCGTCAGCACGGCCTCCAGGTGTACCTGGGCTATCAGCTGAAGGATCTCAAATTGAAAAAGAAAAAATAGTGTGATAGAAATAGTGGTGTAGAAATACTTACCCTAAAATCACTGGCATATAAGTTGAAATACTACTTGCAATCCATTCTAATCTCTTAGGCTCGAAAGGTCTGGAGAAAATTAAAATCAAACCATCATGAAAAGGAACGCAGTCGTATTATCCGTATTGCTAGTGATCACCGCGCTGAGCACGCAGGCGCAAGGTGTACACGTCGGCATAAAAGCCGGTGCTAACTTATTTAAGGTAGACGGTCAATCCTTCAGCAACGAATTTAAATTCGGCTACAATGCCGGCGCTTTTGCTCAAATATACTTTGACAAGCAATGGGGAATACAGCCCGAATTGATGTTCAATCAAACCAACTACCGCACGGGCACCGACTTTAGCTCGATCTACCCAACTGGTCTCAACGACTTTAAGGGCAAGCTCAACTACCTTACCATGCCCCTGCTGCTGAGCTACAGGCCAGTACCCGTACTGAGCATCCTGGCAGGTCCCCAGTTCGGCATCCTGCTCAACCAGGACGAGCATCTTGTCAACAACGGCAAGGACGCCTTCAAAAAAGGAGACTTTTCCCTGGTAGGCGGCGCACAGGTAAACATCGCCAATTTCATGGCCGGCGCCCGCTATGTGATCGGTCTCAACGACATCAACGACGTCACCAGCGACCACAAATGGAAGAACCAGGGCTGGCAGCTTTATGCGGGATTCCGCATTTTCTAGGCATAAAATCGTATTTTTACAACCCCTTCTGTTCCAAAGCGGAAGGGGTCATTTTTTTTATCCTGACGGGAGCCATATATTTCACTTGTAAAAGAGTAGGATTTTTCCCTTACAGGCACTATTTTGTTTGACGATTGCCAGGACCGGAAGGTAGAATTATAAAAACTTAAGAGGAACACAGATGAAAGAGAACTTATTCATGCGTGCAGAAGATGATCTGGATTTCATGCCTATCATACCCTTGAATGAAACCGATAATGAAAACCTGAACGATATAGAGATACCCAAGGAGCTACCGGTTCTCCCCCTGCGCAATACGGTCCTTTTCCCCGGCGTAGTCCTGCCGATTACAGTGGGCCGCGATAAAAGCATCAAGGCCGTCAACGACGCTTACAAAGCCGATAGACTCATCGGCGTCCTGGCGCAAAAAGACAGTACGATCGAGGACCCCACCGTTACCGATCTCGAAGACGTAGGAACCGTAGCACGTATCATCAAGCTGATCAAGATGCCGGACGGAGGAACTACGGTCATCCTTCAGGGTAAGAGAAGATTCAAGGTCGGCGCCGTCACGGCGGAAGACCCCTATTTCAAGGCGCAGGTAGTCCTTCTGCAGGAAGAAGAAGCGCCCAAGGAACAAGACTTCGAAGCCTATGTCTCCAATATCAAGGACCTGGCCTCACAGATCATCCAGCTTTCTCCGAATATTCCTTCGGAAGCCAGCATCATCCTGAAGAATATCGAGAACCCCTCCTTTTTGATCCATTTTATCTCCAGCAATCTCAACACCGAGCTGCACGAGAAGCAGCAGCTCCTGGAGATCCACCATATCAAGTCCCGCGCAGACCTGCTGATGCAGCTGCTGCAGCGCGAGCTTCAGTTCGCAGAGCTGAAGAACAAGCTCACCAATAGGACCAAAACCGAGCTGGACAAGCAGCAGCGGGAATACTTCCTCCAGCAGCAGCTAAAGAGCATCAAGGATGAGCTTGGCGGCGATACAAATGAGCGGGAAGTAAAGGAGATGCAGAAGAAGGCTGAAAACAAGAAATGGCCCGCCCAGGCCCGCGACCTCTTCCGCAAAGGCATCGAAAGACTCGAACGGATGCATCCCAGCACCCCGGACTATTCGGTCGTGTACAATCACCTCGACCTGATGCTGGAGCTGCCCTGGGAAGACTATACCGAAGATTCCTACGACCTCAAAAAGGCTAAACGTATACTCGACCATGACCACTACGGGATGGACAAGGTAAAGGAACGCATCCTGGAATACCTGGCCGTATTGAAGCTAAAGGGAGACATGAAGAGCCCCATTCTTTGCTTCGTCGGCCCTCCCGGCATCGGCAAGACGTCGCTCGGTCGAAGCATAGCGTCCGCCATCGGCCGTAAATACGTCCGAATCAGCCTCGGCGGTCTTCACGACGAAAGCGAGATCCGGGGCCACAGAAAAACATACATCGGCGCCATGCCCGGCCGAATCCTCCAATCGCTAAGAAAGATAAAGTCTTCCAACCCGGTGATGATCCTGGACGAAATCGACAAGACCGGCAGCGATTTCCGCGGCGACCCGTCCTCTGCTCTCCTCGAAGTGCTCGACCCCGAACAGAACCATACTTTTTACGATAACTACCTCGAGCTGGAATACGACCTGAGTAAAGTGCTCTTCGTAGCCACCGCCAACGACATCAATGCTATCCCCCACGCTCTTCGTGACAGGTTGGAAATCATTGATTTAAGTGGGTACGCTGTCGAAGAAAAGGTCGAGATCGCCCGCCGCCACCTGGTCCCCAAGCAGAAGGAAGCCCACGGCTTGAAGCCGCTGAATTTCAAGATCGCGGATAAAGTGCTGGAAAAGGTCATACAGGATTATACGCGGGAGAGCGGTGTGCGGGAGCTGGACCGTCAGCTCGCGTCCATCATGCGCTACCAGGCCAAGGAATACGCCATCAAGGGAAGGCTTAAGGCTCAGCTGACACAAGCCGATATCGAAAAGGTCCTGGGCAAATCCAGGTATAGCAACGATATCTACAAAGTGGCCAACATGCCCGGCGTAGCCGTCGGCCTGGCCTGGACACCTGTGGGAGGAGACATCCTCTTTATCGAGACCAGCCTCAGCGATGGCAAGGGCGACCTCAAGCTGACCGGCAACCTGGGCAATGTCATGAAGGAAAGCGCTGCCACGGCCCTGACCTACCTGCAGTCCAACGCCCGCAAGTACGATATCGACCCCGAAGCTTTTAATAAGAAGACCATCCATATTCACGTCCCCGAAGGCGCCGTTCCCAAAGACGGCCCCAGCGCCGGCGTTACGATGATGACGGCGATTTCCTCGGCCCTTACCGGCCGCCGGGTCAAGCCCTATCTGGCGATGACCGGTGAAATCACCCTCCGCGGTCAGGTGCTGCCGGTAGGAGGGATCAAGGAAAAGATCCTGGCTGCCCGCCGGGCCGGTCTAAAGGAGATCATCCTCTGCTGGCAGAACGAAAAGGACGTACAGGAGATCGATTCGTCCTTTATAAAGGGGCTCAAATTCAATTTCGTCAAGACTATGCAGCAAGTGCTTGAGCTGGCGCTTGTTTAACATTATATATACAGCCCTTTCTGAACCATTTGTTCCCGTATGCTGTTAAGTATATAGATTTTCATGTTGGTTGTTTTAAGGGTTACAATACAAAGCCCGGCGTCAGCCGGGCTTTGTCGTTTTGGCCGGTCTCTGTGCCTTCTTTCCCTGCATTGTAGCTTACTGCGTTTTTTCTTATAAGGTTTACTTCCTATTGATTTCTAAGGGGTCCCAGCCCTGTTTTCGGGGAAACTGGGTAATCGTTTGACGATTTGATGGATTTACTTTTTTATTATGTCGTAACCCCTAATTTTGGAACAGGCAGAAAAAACCTTCCATGATCAAACTAATCATCGTCGACGATCATCTCCACGTGCGGGAAGCATGGAGCTGGGTGCTGAACCAGGTTCCAAGGCTCAGCGTGATCGCGCAGTGCGCCAATGGCCAGGAAGCCATCGAGGCGGCCAAACAATTACAGCCAGACGTTATCCTGATGGACATCCATATGACTCCCGTAAACGGTATCGAAGCTACCCGCAGCATCCGGGAGTTTGCTCCCGACATAAAGATCATCGGAGTATCGGTCCAGGCGGAACGCTCTTACGTCAATGAAATGCTGCGCAACGGCGCAAACGGATATGTCACCAAGAATTCCCCCAGCACCGAAATGGTAGCCGCCATCGACGAAGTGCTCGCCGGAAAAACGTACATCTGTGAAGAAGTCGGTCACCTGCGGGCCCTGGCCAACGAAGTCAGGGGGCACATGAGAAATTAGACCCCCGCCATCTCCTTCTCATCCTTGAAAGCCACGCGAGGCTTCAACCCCAGCAGCTCGAACATTATATTGTCCTCTTCGAAGGAAGGGTTGGGAGTCGTGAGCAGTTTTTCGCCGGCAAATATCGAGTTGGCTCCTGCCATGAAGCAGAGCGCCTGCTCGGCCTGGCTCATCTCGGCGCGACCCGCGCTAAGCCGGACCATGGTAGCCGGCATAAGGATGCGAGCCGTTGCGATCATTCGAATCATATCCCAAACGTCTACCTTGGGATTGTTCTCCAGCGGAGTACCCTTTACACGAACCAGGGCGTTGATGGGAACGCTTTCCGGGTGCTGGGGTAGGGTAGAGAGCGTATGCAGCATTTTGATACGGTCGTCATGGGTTTCACCCAGGCCGATAATCCCGCCGCAGCAGACGGTGACACCCGCCTTGCGTACGTTGTCCAGCGTGGACAGACGGTCGTCGTAGGTCCGGGTCGAGATGATCTCGCTATAGTATTCGTTGGAAGTATCGAGGTTGTGATTATACGCATAGAGCCCGGCGTCTGCCAGTCTTTTGGCCTGGTCTTCATTCAGCATGCCCAGGGTACAGCAGACCTCCATTCCCATCTCATTGACACCTTTTACCATGTCGATGACCCGGTCGAAGTCCTTGTTGTCCCGGACCTCGCGCCAGGCGGCGCCCATACAGAAACGCGTGGACCCGGCGGCCTTAGCCCTGGCGGCATATTCCAATACTTCGTCCTTTTTCATCAGGGCTTGTACGTTGACCCCAGTGTTATAACGGGCCGCCTGAGGACAGTAGGCGCAGTCTTCGGGGCAGCCGCCCGTCTTGATGGACAGCAGGGTGCAGACCTGTACTTCCCCCGTTTCATTGTACTTCCGGTGAGTAGCAGCCGCGCGATAGATCAAATCCAATAGTGGTGTGTCGTAGATTTCTTTTATTTCGTCGATAGTCCAGTTATTGCGAATCATAGTCTTATTTCTTTAAAGGTAACTGAGATTAGTTTTGGGAGTCAGTGTAAGCAGCGTCTCATACATCAATTGTATGGTCTGCTCGATATCTCTTTTGTGCAGCATCTCTACCGTCGTATGCATATAGCGAAGCGGAATAGAAATCAGCACAGAAGGACACCCGTCATTCGCATAAGCGAAAGAGTCCGTGTCGGTACCCGTGCTCCTGGATACCGCACGTATCTGTACGGGCAGCTCGTGCTTTTCAGCCGTCTCCTGTACGATGGCCAGCAGCTTGTTGTGGACCGCCGGGCCAAAGGCCAGTGAAGGTCCCTTCCCGCAGGCGATATCCCCTTCGATGATTTTATTAATCATCGGGGTCGTCGTGTCGTGCGTAACGTCGGTGATGATGGCGATATTGGGCTTGATCCGCCGGGCGATCATCTCCGCACCCCTTAGCCCTACCTCTTCCTGTACAGCATTGACCACGTATAGCCCATAGGGCAGCTTCTTCTTGTTTTCTTTTAACAGACGAGCTACCTCGGCGATCATAAAGCCGCCGACGCGATTGTCGAAGGCGCGGCCGATCAGGTAATCGTAAGCCAGCTCGGCATATCCATCCTGGTAGGTCACCACGGATCCGATATGAACGCCCAGCTCTTCGATTTCCTTTTTACTCCGGGCGCCCGTGTCCAGGAACAGGCTGTCTACCTTGGCCTGGGGCTCTTTGGCGTCGGGATTGCCCAGCCGGGTATGGATCGCCGGCCATCCGAATACCGCCGGCACCTTTCCCTTCTTGCCATGGATGAAGACCCGCATCCCCGGGGCGATCTGGTGATCTACGCCGCCGTTCCTTTTCAGGTACAAAAGTCCTTCGGCTGTAATATAGTTGACGAACCAGCTGATCTCGTCCGCATGCGCCTCGATGACCACCTTGAAGGGGGCCTCCGGGTTGACGACGCCAACCGCCGTCCCATAAGGGTCGGTAAAGTGCGTGTCTACATATGGTTTCAGGTAGTCGAGCCAGAGTCTTTGCCCGCTGCTTTCAAAGCCTACGGGAGAAGGATTATCGATGTATTTTTTAAAGAAGTCCCAGCTTCGGGTATTCAGGTTCGAGGCAGGCCCCGAACCGCTTTTCGCGCTTTTTGCCATGTAATTATCTTGTAATTTATCCAGGGCCTTAAGGCCCAATTCGGCAACAAATGTAACTAAATCCGGAAAACGAGCATCAGGACCCCGGAAAACATCATAAGACCATCCAAAACAATATAATAAAGGTCATCCGAAAAGTTCCGCTTGGCGGTCCGGTATAGCCCTGCCGTCAGCACGCCCGGGATCAATAACAGCAGGATATAGAAGGCCGGAACGTGAAAGACGGAAAGGGCGATGCTGGTAAGAAAGAATAACCCGATCGTTACCATGAAGAGCCAGTCGATTCCCCGCTCGTCCAGCAGCGTAATCAGGCTTCGGATGCCCTGCGCCTTGTCGTCGTCCCGGTCCCGGTAGTCGAAAAGGATGCAGATCGCATAGACGAGGAAGAAACGGCTGGCGACAAACCAAAAAAAGGACGAATGCCAGGTAGCCTCCGCAACGATAATGGGCAATACGGCCGTGACATAGACCCATACCGCGGTCAGAAAAAGAGTTTTACCCACCGCAATCTTCTGCAGCTGCCGGAACATTGACTGCGGAAGCTTTGGGGCCGAATACAGGAAGGTGAGCAGGACCCCGAAAAGCAGGGCCGGAATATAACGCCACAAATAAAGAAAGTAAACCCCGGCGCCTACGGCTCCGACCAGGTAAAGGATGAAATGTAACGGCTTGTTCCGGCTGGTCCAGTTTACCCGGCGGGAAGCGCTGACCGACTTTGGTGTCAGCCACCAGTGAAAGTTATAGCTGCAGATCGTCGAGAAGAAAACAAAACCCAGGAGCCTGCCGGGGGGAGCCACGCCCAGTAATAAACGGCTGGTCTGCCAGATCATTACGACGGCGCATATGGCGATGTAGAGGCTGCTAAAGACGAAGAAATCGACTATTTTTCTAAGTATACCCAATTATTG
>JAFDYG010000011.1 GCA_018267545.1 Bacteroidota bacterium | reverse complement strand
TGGAATTGGCTTGGCTTTTTCCGATATTTGCCGGTAATAAATTCATAACAACTATGAGAAAGACCCTGTTATTAGTGCTTATCGTTTCCAGCCTCTTTTCGTTAAGCTCTTCCGGCCAATCTATGGGAAGCAGCTATCAGACTGCTCTCGGTATCAAATTCTGGCCCGGCGCTATCAGCATCAAGCATTTTATCAACGACAATAAAGCCATCGAAGGCCTGGCCAACTTCTGGGATCGTGGCTTCCGGTTCACCGGTCTTTACGAAATTCATGGGGATATCAACGACGTCGAAGGCCTGAAGTGGTATGTCGGTCCCGGCGCGCACATCGGCTGGTACAATGGCACTCACTATCACGGGTATGACTACGGCGACGGTGCATTGTCGTTAGGAGCCGACGGCGTCCTGGGCCTGGACTACAAATTCAATGGTGCTCCCATCAACATCAGCCTGGATATCAATCCATATCTCGAATTGGTCAACCACGCTTACATCGACGTTTGGGGTGGATTGGGCGTCCGCTACACCTTCTAAATAAAAAAGCCCGTGAATCTGTTTAGTCTCGCGGGCTTTTAATTTATTTCTCTAAGCTGAATAAGCTATCTACAAACTCGTGCTTGTCAAAGACGAGTAAATCCTCCATCTTCTCTCCCACTCCGATAAACTTCACCGGGATTTTGAACTGATTGGCGATCGCCAGCACCACACCGCCCTTGGCCGTGCCGTCCAGCTTCGTAATCGCCAGCGCCGTCACGTCCGTCGCCGCGGTGAATTGTTTAGCCTGCTCCAGCGCATTCTGTCCGGTCGAGCCGTCCAGGACCAGCAATACCTCGTGCGGAGCATCGGGCATCACCTTCTTGACGACACGGCTGATCTTGCTCAGCTCCTCCATCAGGTACGCATTGTTGTGCAGCCGGCCCGCAGTATCGATAATGACTACGTCGGCGCCACGCGCTACCCCGCTTTGTACGGTATCGAAGGCCACCGCACCCGGGTCGGAGCCCATCCCCTGCTTGACGATCGGTACGCCGACCCGCTCGCTCCAGATGGTAAGCTGGTCCACTGCCGCCGCCCTGAATGTATCCGCCGCTCCTAAAAGGACCGACTTACCCGCCTTGGTAAAGTTGTACGCCAGCTTCCCGATGGTCGTCGTTTTTCCTACTCCATTCACTCCCACCACCAGGATTACATAAGGCTTATTCCCGGATGGCGTGCTGAAATCGCGGTAGGACTGCTCGGGCGCATCCACGAGAATATTCTCAATTTCTTCTTGAAGTAACCTATTTAATTCGCTGGTATTTATATATTTATCCTTTGCGACACGGTTTTCGATCTGTTTGATGATCTTGACCGTCGTATCGATACCTACG
>JAFDYG010000119.1 GCA_018267545.1 Bacteroidota bacterium | reverse complement strand
GTCTTCCGTGTCCTCATTATCCCAGAGGGTGACGGCACCGTTGTAGAGCTGCCGCATCTTGATCTTCCGGATAGCTTCGAGGACGTTGCCGTTGGCGGTGGCTTTTTGCACGTTGTAGGTGCTGTTGCCGCGGATGGCGTTGCCCAGGTCTCCGAAGTAGAGCTGGGGGAAGGCGATGGAGACGGTCTGTTCGGTACAGCCGTAGGGATAGTAGATGAGGCGGCTGAGATACTCGCTTAGTTCGGCCGCGGGGGAACGTGCGACGACCAGCTTATAGTCGATGCTGGACGGGATGAAGTCCATCGTGCCCCAGCTGAGGGGCTGGTTGCTGCCGCCCATTACCGAGCCTGCGCCGGTGAGCTTTTGCAGGGGGGCGGAGGGGCGGATACCGATTTCGGTTTCGTCCGTAAAGCGTTCGCCGAGGGCGTTGACTTCTATGTTGACCTTTCCGATGCCGATCGCTGCGGGAGCGACGACCTGGAAGACGGCGCGTCCTTCGCTGCCGGCGGCGATGCTGATGTTTTGCTGTTCGTCCCCGATGGTTTTTAGGTTCCCGCCGAGCTTGATCTTTACGGATGCGCTGGCGGAGCTACTTGACGTATTGCTGATGGTGACGGGCATGGTGACGGTATCGCCGGGGCTCATGAAGCGGGGCAGGGCCGAGCTGAGCACGATCGGGTCGGCTACGGTCATGGTCGATTCCTTCGAGCCGAAATTTTCGTTTTTATAAGCTACTGCCATGAGGCGTACCTGGCCGGAGAACTGGGGGATGTCGAATTCGAAATTTGCCTCGCCGCTGCCGTTGGCCTGGGTAGTGCCGCTCCAGTACGAGACGATCTTGATACGTTTGGCCGGCATGGGGTTGACCCGTTTTTTCATGTCGCTTTCGCCGTCACCGCCGGTACTGCTGAGGCTGGGGCGGACTTCCGGCAGCAATAAGGGATAGAGGTCGTAGCCGTTGACTTCGAGGGCCCGTTTGGCGTAGAAGTAGCCATATGGGTCGGGGGTTTCGAAGTCGGATATCTGCAGGACGCCGTTGTCTACGGCCGACAGGGTGATCATGCTGCCAGGCAGGGCTTTGACCTTTACTTTCTGGTGGGTATGGGAGCGGACGGAAGCGGCGGCGGTGATTTCGACCGGGATCTTCCGGTCCTTTGCTTCGACCTTGACCGACTGGTAGCCGTGGGCTACGGTCAGCGGAATGTCGGAGAGCTCGTGCGGTTTGATCAGCGTAGCGGTGATGTAGACGTTGGGGACGTCGTCTGCGCTCAGGGGCAGGTCGAGGGAGGCGCTGCGCTTGTCTACATTGACGTATTGATAAGAGACGACCTTATCGGTTTCCAGCGTGACGAGCATGCGGCCGCTGAAGGGTGTCTTGAAGAGGGCCTTTACGCTTTCGCCGGTGTAGTAGCCTTCCTTGTCGAGCTCGATGTCGATGTGTCCTTCGTTGTTAACTCCGAAAGAATTGTTGTCGCCGCCCCAGCTGCCATAGCTATAGAAGGGGCTGCTGACGTAGCTGTTCGAGCCGGGGACGGAGACGCGGAGCTCGTATTCGCCGGGCGAGCGTGGGACAAAACTATATTTCGTATTCTCACCGCTTACGGTGACGATGCCGGAGGCGAGGAGCTTTTCCTCTTTCTGCGATTCGTAACGGAAGTAGCTGCCGCTTTTGGTGAGGACGGTGCGGTATTCGTGCTTGATGACCTGTACCCGGGCGGAGGCTCCGTTCAACACTCGTTGGCTCTTGTCGAGCGCGATGAGCGGGAAGGAGACGGATTGGTTGAGGGGGTAATAGTAATAGCCGTCGTTCATTACGCCGAAGAAGACGGATTGGGTAAATATGTCCGCGGTGGTGCTCCGGCTGACGGGGCGACCGGTTTCGTCGAAGACGGTGGCGTAGAAGGTAGTTTGGAGCAGGCCGATGTTTTTGTAGAGATCGGGGACGGCGTATTTTTCGGTCGCGTTACCTTGCTCGTCGGTTTTGCCTTCGCGGACATCTTTATCGAAAGAGACGTTGTTGTCGGAGATGCTAAAGTCGTAATTCCGGTAGTTTTTGGCTGTGAATGCGCGGCGTTTGACCTGGATTTCGCATTCGTAGTTTCTGTTGGCCGCGGGGGGACCGAAGAAGTTGACGGCG
>JAFDYG010000118.1 GCA_018267545.1 Bacteroidota bacterium | reverse complement strand
GGAAGTAGGAATAGGCGCCCGTGTTATTGTCATACGTGTTGAGCGTAGCAAGGGTAAAGGTCATCTGCCCGGAATGAGCGAAGTACATTTTTGCGCTTTCGATCGTCAAAGGCACGCTGGTCGTGAACAGGATGAAGTTCCCGCCGAACCGGAAATAAGAACCCTGGTTGCTGCCTGTGGTGGTATAGGCCAGCTTGTTGGCCGGACCTACTTTGGCCGTCAGGTCGTTTAGCCCCATATAGTACGTCTTATTGGCCGTTATGACAGAGGTTGTCGTATTATTCCCCACCGCTATCGGCGTCGTGGACGTAGCCGTTTCATACCATACCGGTATGTCTACACCCGTCGTCGTGGCGTGCAGCACGACCGAAGTGGCATTGGTCCCGCAAATCGTAGCGTTACCGGTGCCCGCCGGTGTTGCTGCGCTGACCGTGACCGTGCTGACATTGGCGTCGTTGGAAGTATTGACGTCGCCATTCAGCACCGTCTTACTGGCATAGTTATACGTAGTGCCGGCGACGGTAGCAACCGTCGTATTATAGGTAAAGATGACGTCTTTCCCCGGCAGGATGCTGTCCTTGCAGATGGCGCTGAGGTTGATGGTCGTAGCCCCGCCGGTGATGGTCGTGAGCACCTGTATTCCACCCGCCTGGGTAACCGAACCGAAGTTCCGGATATGGACCGATACCAGCTGCGAGTCGCTCGCGCAGGTGCTCATCGTCGGATATTCCAGGGCCGTCACGCCGACGTCATTGGGAGGATTGACAAAGGCGACCTTGTAGTCTTGGGTCTCACCCGTGCCATATACGCCACAGGGCTGTACGTCACTTGCATTTGTCGTTTCCTGCGCGATGATCCGCATCCGCGCGAAGCTTCCGGGTACCGCCGTGACGGGCACGATGATGTTCCCGGGCTGGGTGCTTGCCTGAACGGGCAGACTTTGATAGGCCAGCTCGTTTACGGGGTCGAAGACACCGTCGTTATTGAAGTCGATAAAGATCTTGATAATCCGGCCTGCATCTGTGCCTACACAGGAACTGTTTCCCGTGCCGATCGTAAAGGGCACCGAAGCGCCGACCGGCAGCTGTGCAACGAGCGTCGGGGTAGCGCTGAAGTCGATATAGTTCCGGCAGGCCGAAGGAGTAGAGTTGGTGATGCCGCCCAGGGCAAGCTGCGTGATGCTGGCGCCGCCACTGGCAGACCTGGACGTACAGACCGGCTGCGCCCCGTCTCCGCTGATCAGCAGGGCATAGGCTTGCGCTCCGCCCGTCAGGGCCTTGGTATGCGAAACGGTAATAAAATAGGTATTTCCCGGAGTCAGGGTATCGCCGAGCTCGACCTTCTCCACATTATCCCGGAAGTTATTTCCCTTTGTGGCCGCGGTACCGGGGCTCGCAGGGTTCAGCACCCAGGGCATAAAGACCTTGCCGGAGGCGCTGTCCGTAATGCGCAGGTCGAGGTCATTGACGAGCTTGAGCCCGGCATCCGCGAAGTTGTGAGAACCTGCGGGGATGGTGGCGGGCGTTCCGGGGATATCGGTCCAGCAGAGGGTGGCTGTAACGGGGACTTTGCCTGTAGCGACGATTCTGTAGGTGACGGGTGCGGTGCCGCTGATCGTTCCTTGTATGATCTGCTGGCTGTGGTCGCCATTGTCCGCGGTAATGGCTGCAGCGGCCCGGCCCATATTGATCAGGCCCCAGCCGAAGACGTAGTCGGGACCGGGTTTGGGGCCCGCTTCATCCGCGGTATGAATCAGGAGCCCCTTGAGGGTGGCGCTGTGCATAAACTGCCCCTTGAGCTTGTAATAGTATTCCTGGAGGAGGAAGGAGGAGCCGGCGGCTGCCGGAGAAGCCATGGAAGTTCCGCTAAAGATGTCGTAGGCATTGTCCGAGCCGCTGACGGAGGAGAGGACGTTGACGCCATCCGCCACCAGGTCGGGTTTGATACGCCCGTCGCCTGTGGGGCCGAGACTGCTGAAGTCCGCCAGCACGACGTCGGAAGGACTGGTATAGCCGCCCGGGATCGGGCTGACCGCGCCCAGCGTAAGGATATTTTTCGCATTGCCATAGGTGGCAATGGTGTTATAGCTGTTGTTGCTGCTGATATTGCCGGGTCTGCCGCCCGAGTTGGTAAAGATGCCGCGGCTGTCCATCCGGTAGTAAGTTTGTCCCACGGCAGGTCCTGTTTCCCCCCGGTTGTTCCCGGCCGCCTTGGCGATCAGGTAGTCGGGAGCTGCGTAGGCGATGGTATCCCAGATATGCGCGTCTTCATTATAAAGGCCAAACCGGATGTCCACGGTATCGCCGGGGTTTCCCCAGAATTCCCAGCGGTTCTGGGAGTCGTCGAAGTACCAGCCGGCTATGTCGGCGTAGCTGTGGTTGGACACGAGCAGTCCGCCCGCCGCCGCGCTCATCATCTCCGATTCGTCCCCATCGAAGTCGTAGGCCTGGAGCTGCTGGGCGCCGAAGGACATGCCCTTTGCCAGGGGATTGACCCCGGCGGCGATCATCGTTCCGGCCACGTGGGTGGAGTGGTCGCTGAGGGCGGACGAATTGTCTACCTGGATAACTCGTCCGTTTAGCTCGACGTGGGTAGGGCGTACCTTTCCTTCGTCCCAAACCGCTATCTTTCCGCGGAGGGCGGCGGTGCTGCCGTTGAGACTCAGACCGAGGCTTCCATTGGGCCAAAGTTTATTGGTCCCGATCGTAGCCGCAGATATCAAATTATCCGTAGTTGTTACATAGTAAGGGAGTCCGCTGCTGTTGATACCCCTGAGGTAGGCTAACCGGCCTTTTTTATTGCGCAGGGTCAGAGGCCAACCCTTTTCCAGCGCCGTCTTCGTCAGCCGCTGCTGTGCGGCGGCCTCCTGTAAAGCCCGTTGCTGGCTGGCATTTTGCAGCGCAGCCTTGTTGGTAACCACCTGGGCGCGGGTTGGGAGTCCGGCTAGTACGAAGAAGAAAAGGAAAAATAAGGGTACGGATATAATTAACGGGCCCCTGCTTTTGTTCATAAGAGTTATTTAAAAACGTTCTAAAAATACAGTTTTTATGCGTTTCTCGTATGTTATCGTATCTATTCTATTGATAATCAATCAAAATTCGGGTATCGAAGGGACCGTGGTACGGCTTGCCGGCAACCATATGCCCGCCCCCAACCGCCCCAGGTCAGCGCCGGCCGGCGTGCAGGCTACTGTGTATATCTATGAGCTTACTTCGGACTCGCAGACTGTCCACGCCGCCCCCGCGTACTACCGCGCAATAAACACCCGCCTTATCCGCCAGGTCGAAACCGACGATAAGGGAAATTTCCAGGTCAAGGTGCCTCCGGGGACTTACTCTGTTTTCACTAAGCACGGCGATCTGTTCTACGCATCCCGCAGGGATGAAAAGAACCACATTGCGCCCGTAGAAGTATTACCCGGGAAGATGACCCGGGTGCAGTGCAGTGTAGAGTCCGATCATAAGGTGGTTTACTAAGAACTTACGGTAATTTAACAACCGTGGTTGCTTTTCATTTTGTTCGTATCTTTGCGGCGGAAATGAATAGTGAGGTTCTTCTCGGATCGTTCAAGCAATCTCCCCGCCTTTTTCAGCTGGCGGACAGACTCTTATTGTCTTCTCCCCAGCAAATCGCCTGCAAAAATCTCCAGGGCAGCTCTCCGGCTTTTCTTGTCGCTGCTCTTTTTCAGCACGAATCCACCAGCCAGCTCAACCACCTGGTCGTATGCGAAGACTCGGAAGCCGCCGCCTACCTCCATAATACCCTGGAAAGCCTGACCAGCGCGATCGATCTCTTCTACTTTCCGTCTTCTTTTAAGAATAAAAAGAACTATAAGCTGCTCAACAGCAGCCACGTCATGCTGCGGACCGAAGCCCTTACCCGGCTTTCTGCCGCCATGAACGGTCCCAAGGGCGGTGCTGCCCCGGGCAAAAAGCTCATCGTTACCTACCCCGAAGCCCTCTTCGAAAAAGTAGTCCTGCCCTCGGCCCTCTCGGAGAATATCATCTCGCTAAAATCCGGCGACACCCTCGATCTGAATAACTTACTCGGAAAGCTCGTCGACAAAGGCTTCGAACGGACCGACTTCGTCTACGAGCCCGGTCAGTTCGCGCTAAGAGGCGGGATCTTAGATATATATAGCTTTGGCAACGAAAAGCCCTATCGCGTGGAGCTCTTCGGGAACGACGTCGATTCCATCCGCATCTTCGACCCCGAAACCCAGCTTAGCGAACGCAAGCTCCTGCAGGTAAGCATCATCCCCAACGTCGAAAACCGCGAGGAGAGCGGCGAGAAAATCTCCCTGCTGGAGTTTCTGTCCGAGAATACCGTCATCTGGTTCCAGGACTGGGCATTCACTCATG
>JAFDYG010000117.1 GCA_018267545.1 Bacteroidota bacterium | reverse complement strand
TTGGGGCGTGGCAGCGCTATAAGCGGCGGGATTGGCGGTGCTGCGGGCGGCGGGTTTGGTGGCGGCGGCCCAGAAGATGGCATTGGAGAAGAGCTTGCAGTAGACGGGGTCGTCGAAGAGGATGGGTGAATGGCCCATGAAGATGTAGATGTTGCGGGCGGGCATTTTCTCGTTGGTCCAGATAACGGGGTGGTCGCCCATCTTGATGGTGGTGTCGGGGCGGTAGGAGGATTCGTCGACGTTTGCGAGGACGTGGACGTTGGGACGGGGGGATTTATCGTAGGTGTACCATTCTTCTTTTTTTATCGTAAATGTGTCGGGGATTCCTTTGAGGACGGGGTGACTGTGGTCTTCGATGTGGACGGTGGCGGAGGCGAAGCGGGCGATGTAGTTCTTCCAGCGGATGCCGCCCATGAAGTCGGAGAACCAGGGCCACATGGGGAAGTTGTCGAATTCACCGAGGAGGGTGGCGTGGTGGAAGCCGATCCAGCCTCCCCTACCCTCTTCGATATATTTTTTAAAGGCGGTTTGTGTTTCGGGTTTCCAGCCGTAAGGGGCGAAGTCGAGCTGGATGATGAGCTGGTAGTTTTTTAGCAGGGCTTCGGTCATGGTGTCGGCGTGGGTGCTGTAGTCGATGGCGAAGTTGCTGTCAGCGGCGAGCTGGTTGAGCCAGGTTTTTGCGCGTCGGGAGTATTCGATGTGGTGGCCGCCGTTTTCATAGATGGCGAGAACGCGGAAACGGGGGGATGCGGATGTTGTGGCGATGGGAGGTGTGTAGTTTCTGGCGTTGCGGTCGAGCTCGGAGAAGAGGATGCTGTCTTCGGGGGACCAGGGGTGGCCGCGGCGGAAGTCAAACCAGCGGTATTCGATTTTTGACCAGTCGTTGGTGGTGCCGGGTTTGAGGGGTTTTTCGAAGAAATTATTTAGTTGCAGGGTGTTGTTGGAGATGGTCCAGGTGAAGCGGATGTCGTAGCCGGGGTTGATTTTGAAACTATCGATGCCGGAACGGGGAGGGGTTGATGGCAATGGTTTTTCGTAGGTTATTTTACCGCCCTTTGTCGGGATGGGAGGGGGAGTGCCCGAGCCGGCCCAGAGGATGGCGTCGCGGAGGAGGGTGGCGTAGTTGGTATCTTTTAGTAAGATGGGGTCGTGACCGATTCCGATGTAGATCATCCGGCGGTAGCGTTCGTTGGTCCAGATGATGGGGTGGTCACCCATGGGTTTGTTTTGGTGGTAGGAGGATTCGTCGACGGATGCAAGGACGTGGACTTTATCGCGGGGGCTTTTATTGAATTCGTACCATTCGTCCGGTACTTGCATGCGGGCGGGGAGGTGCAGGGTAGCAGGATGCCTGGGGTCTTCTATGACGAGGGTCGCTTGCTGGAAGGCAGGGTGTGGGGAATAGGTGATGTCGCCCATGAGGTTTTCGAACCATTGCCAGTATTGGGCTTTGCTGTTGGGGCCGAGGAAGCTCTTGCCGGTTAGGCCTGCGGCGTGGATGCCGACCCAGCCTTTGCCGGATTCGACAAATTGCTGCAGGGCGGATTGCTGGGAGGCGGACATGTCGAAGGGCGCGAGGTGGAGCATGACGAAGACCTGGTAGCGGGAAAGGTTGGCGGGATTGATCAGGCTGGTGTCGTCGGAGAAGTCGAGTTCTAAGTTATTGGTCGCGGCTAGCTGCTCGAAGAAGGGGCGAGCCGCTGCGATCATTTTTTGGTGGTCGCTGGCGCGGGAGGCCAGGACGAGGACGTGGAATTTGGGAGCGGGCTTAAAAGCTGCCAAGGAGATGGCCAGGGATGCGATAAAAAGCTTTACCATAACCAAATATCTTGTGTCCGGGGCAGATCAACAATTTGTTTACCCCTACTTTAGCACTACATCGGCTGTTTTTCAATAAATTAGATTTTCAAAACAATCTATATAACGTGCGTCTAGCGAGAATAATCACCTTATTTTTTTTGTGTGCTGTGACCGCGGGAGCTGGATGGGCGCAGTCGCCGATCGGGCTGCCGATGATCAAGAATTTCCGGAATACGGATTATCATGCGTCGCTAGAGGTATGGGATGTGTGCCAGGACAAAAGGGGACTGCTATATTTTGCCAATAACGATGGATTGCTGACGTATGATGGTGCGTATTGGAAGGTGTATCCGTTGCCGAACAAGCCGGCGATCAAGTCGCTGGCGATGGATGAGGATGGAAGGATTTACACCGGCGGACAGGATGAGGTGGGTTATTTCTTTCCGGATGCTGCGGGGAGTTTGCAGTTTCATTCATTGAAGGAGCAGCTGCCAAAGCTGGCTCAGCAGTTTGCGGATATCTGGAATACGGTCGTCACGAAGGATGGGGTATTCTTCAAGACCAATGAGGCGATTTTTTGGTGGAAGGATAATAAAATGCAGGTTTTTGACGCACCGGCGGGGTGGCAGATCATGGCGCAGGCGGGAGGCAGACTGTATGCAACGGATAAGACGAAGGGGTTGCTCGTATTTCAAAATGGACAATGGGCAGCTGCTGCGCGGGGTGAGGGCGGAGATGCATTGCATATTACGGGGATCGTCGAATATGCCAAGGACACGCTGCTGTTGTCGACGGTGAAGAACGGGTTTTATTTGCTGCATGATTCGACGCTGGTGCGCAGGCCGATGGGGTCGGACCAGCTGTGGGCAAACGACCTGGTCAATACACTTTTGCGTATCGGGGCTGACCGGTATGCGGTGGGGACGAGGACGGGCGGCACGTTGATTATGGATGGACGGGGGGAGATTGTCCAGCGGCTTACCGGAGGAGAGGGTTTGCAGAGCAATAATGTGCTGTGTCTGTGGGTGGACCGGTCTTCGAATTTGTGGCTGGGTCTGGAGAATGGGATTTCGGTGGTCCATTATAATACCTCGGTGAAGCAAATCCGGCCGGTGAAAGATAATCAGCTGCTTTGTAATGCGGCAGAAGTATATAATGGAAGATTTTATGTGGGCACCTCGAATGGGCTGTATAGTGTGGCGGTGGAGCCGGGGACTCGTGATATGAGCATGATAAAAGGAGTCTTTAGTGAAGTAGAAAATACGAAGGGAAGGGTTTGGAGCCTGGCGGATATGGATGGGCAGCTGTTTTTGGGGAATCAGGATGGGGCTGCCCTGTTGAAGGGAAATAGGGCTGTGCCGATCTTGACCCGGCATGGGGCGTGGAATTTTGTAAAAACCGGGGATGAGATCGTGGCGGGGACGTATACGGGTTTGCAGGCCATCGTTCATGACAAGGGGGGATTTACTGATGGTGGAAGGGTGAGCGATTTATACGAGTCTTTGTATAAGGTTTCGGCCGATAGTCAGCAGGTGGTTTGGGCTTCGCATCCGTACCGGGGTGTTTTCAGCAGTGCTATCCGGCAAGGAAAGACCTATAAACATTATGGCGTGAAAGAAGGGCTCCCTTCCGGCCTGGGCAATTACGTTTACCGGGTAAGGGGCGCTGTAGTAGTGGCGACGGCGAAGGGGGTGTATTCATACGATTCGAAGATGGACAGGTTTGTTCCGTCCCGGTTGTTTACGCCGATCCTGCATGATACGAGCGTGGAATGCCTATCTGAGGACAAGGAGGGGAAGGTTTGGTTTGTGAGCAAGCAGCGGGTGGGGGTTATCGATTTTTCGAAGCCTTCGGTTACTTATTTTCCGGAGCTGACGGGGGTATCGGTTAAAGGATTTGCGTTTGTGTATCCGTATGATAACGAGAATATTTTGGTCGGGGGGAATAACGGTCTTTACCATTTGAATTATAGCCGGTATATACAGACCAATGATAGTTTGACCGTACTAATCAGTGCGGTGAAAGCGATTGCGGAGAGGGATAGTCTTATCTATGGGGGATATGCTTCTAATGGTGATGTGAAACTCGCCAATCATTGGAATTCCTTTCATTTCGAGTACTCTTCGCCGATCTATTCGCAGCAGGCCGGGGTCGAGTTCAGTTATCGATTGGAGGGATTCGATAGGGATTGGTCGGAGTGGACGTTAAAGACGGAGAAGGATTATACGAATCTATCGTATGGGCGATATCAGTTTCAGGTTAGGGCCCGGGACAATCTCGGTAATATTTCGTCCGTTTCGAGCTTTTCGTTCGAGGTCAAGCCTGCGTGGTATCAGACGTTTTGGGCTTATCTGCTGTATTTGTTGTTGGCTGTGGGATTGGTCTATGTGATTCGTAAGATTTGGCAGCGGCGGCTGGCCTTACATCAGAAGAAGCACGAGGAGGAGCAGGCGCGACTGAGCTATCTGCACAGCCTGGAGCTGGATCGGAAGGAGAAGGGATTGATTGCGTTGCAGAATGCGAAGCTCGAGGGCGAGCTTCAATTCAAGAATAAGGAGCTGGCGACGGCGACGATGCACCTGGTAGAAAGAGGGGGGATTTTGCTGAGCATCAAAGAGGAGCTACAGACGGTGATCAAGCAGCTGAATATTCCGAATTTGAGCTATTCCTTTAAGAGTGTGTTCAAGATGATTAGTGATACGGAGAAGGCGGATGATGACTGGAATAAATTTGCCCTTTATTTCGACCAAGTGCATAACAATTTTTTGGGGACTTTGAAG
>JAFDYG010000116.1 GCA_018267545.1 Bacteroidota bacterium | reverse complement strand
GTTGACGATGCCGCCGGGGGCGTTGGTGTATTCGAAGGTGCCGAAGAAGCCATAGGCGGGGTTGTGGAGGCCGGTGCCCTGGAGCATGCTGGCGTCGAAGGGGTTGCAGCCGAGGATCCAGTTGAGCTGGTCGAGGGCGAAGGTTTGTAAAGAATCGGCGAAGGGTCGGTCGTTTACAAAGAGGGGTGCGGCCAGGCGGGCGGCGGCGGCCATGGAGCCGAGTCGGGCGTCTTCGCCCTGCCACCAGGGAGAGGCTTCGCTGCCGTGGGGGAAGAAGAAGGCGTCATGGCGTTTGCCGAGGGTGTCTTGTACTAACTGGCGGCTGTATCCGAAGGGGTTGGAGACTTCGTGGGTGATCTTTAGCTCGTATTGGAGGGAGCGGCGGATGGATGATTTTATGTTTTGTTTGGTGGTGGCGGATGCGTAGGGGTAGTAGTATGTCAATGCGACGACGGGGAGGCCTGCGTCGGAGGGGTGGAAGAAGGGGCGGTCGGCGTCGTCGGCGCGCCAGTAGGTTTTTGTGAGGCGGTTGAGGAGGTTGTTGGCGCGGCGTTCGGCGGCTTGTTGGTAGAGGGGCTTTCGTGTGGCTTTGAGTAGTTCGGTCGCGGCGGCAAGCGCGCAGTAGTCGTCGAGGATATTTTCTTTCCCGTCATTTGTCAGGGCGGGATTTTCTTTTTCGAGGAAGGTGAAGGCTTCTTCGGCTGCTCGTAGGTAATCGGCGCTGCTGTATTGGCCGTTGATGCCGGCTGTGTAGGCCATGGCGAGGGCGGCGATGGACATGCCGGCTCCGGAGCGGTAGCTGGATTGATAGCTGCGCCAGTCATTGTCTATGCGATCGCCGCCGAAGGAAGCGTCTTTGGATTGTTTGATGCGATAGGATTGTTGTTCGGGGCTGATGACGCGGTCTTTGGGGAGTTTTGCCGGGCCGGGGGCGCCGACGGAGCGGTAGAAGGAGGTGTTTTTGACGTGGGTTCGATAGAGATAATCTGCGCCGTAGATCGCTTCGTCGGTTATGCGGCGCATGAATTGGCGGAAGTCGGTACCGGTTCGGGCGGCGAGGAGCTCGTTTGTTTTTAGAAGACTGTATTCGACGAGGGGGATTTGCTGGGGGTTGAAATAAGATGAAAAAGAGAGATGTGAGAGGTGTTTGCCGTAGTCGCCGGTGGCGTCGTACCAGCCGCCGTGGAGGTCGACGGTGTCGTGGGGCGGGGCTCCGGGGATCGCGGCCGTGGCGGGGAGTAAGAGGTGTGCGTCGGCCTGGTCGATGAGGCCGGCGGAGCGTTGACCTTTGAAATAGTAGATGATGTCGGAGAGGGTGGTTTTTTCGAGGATGTTTTTATTGATGGCGAATGGATGGGAGGTGATTGTGCCGACACGGAGGTAGTACACGCCGGGAGTGGAGTAAGAGCTAAAGTCGATGGTCCAGAAGAGCCAGTGTTTCCAGTGGTCGACGGGGCCTGTGTAGACGGGTTTGCCGGTGAAGACCACTTTTCCGGTGCTGTCGTTGACTAGCTGGAAGGTGGTGGGGGTAATTTTTGTTTCGGATTCGATGACGGCGCGTTTGGCCCTGGTGGTTTCGTAGCCGACCTGGTTGGTAAGGATACGGACGGATTGTGCGTTGGCGAACAGGGGTAGCAGTAAGACAATGAGTACGCGTTTCAACATAGACTTATTTTATGGGATCACCACTTCGTAGAAGGAGTTGTGACCTGTGATGTATAAGGTTTTAAAGTCTTTACCAAATGTAATGCTTGTGGGTCGTTCGGGGGTTTTGATAAAGCCGGTTTGTTTGCCCTGTGGGTCGTAGCGATAGATGTCTCCGTCGGCGATGTAGACGTTGCCTGCGGCGTCGATGGCGTTGGTGAACTCGCCTTTTTCTGCGAAGTAGGTCAGGTTGGAGAGGTATCCTTCGGGGCTTACGTCGCAGCGGACGGTACGTTTGTCGTATTCGTCGGTAACGTAGAGGGGCTTGCCGGGATAGGCTGCTGTCAGGGCTGAGCTGCGGGCGAGGTCGTAGACGATGGGGATGATTGTTCTCCCGTCGGGCGCGCCCCAACATAATACTGGTTTATTTATCGCGATGTTGTTGAAGTCGTGGAAGTCGCGCCAGCGGTGGGATGGGTAGAGGATTTTTGCGGGGGTAGTGGTGGTGTTCATTGGTTTTTGGGGGAGAATTGCGATGGACGCGTCGGGGTTGGGACTCTCGGGGTCGATGCTGTAGACCCAGGTGGCGAAGCCGGAGTTGCCCCAGCCGCTGAAGGAGGTGCCGGCGGCGTCGGGGGGATTGGTGAAGGTTTCTTGTTTGCCGTCGACGAGCCAGCCGGTTTTGGGTGTGTATTTGAATACGACGAGGAGATTGTCTTTGGTATCGCAGGCTAATGAGAGTGGTTCCCAGGGGTAGTCGGCGATTAAGGTGGTGGTGCGGGTTGTGGGGGACCAGCGATAGATGCGGCGCATGCGGGATTCGCAGAAGTAGATGTTGCCTTTGCTGTCGGCGGTTGAGCTTTGTGCGAATTCGAAGCCGGTGGAGAGGCGGGTGTTTGTGGTGGGGGCGGGTGAGGGTGCGGTGCTGGGGTGCGTGATGAGCAGGCGGGCGAATTCCCAGGGGCGGACTTCGGTATTTGTGTTTATATCATAGAGGGGGCTGGTGGTGGTATACTTGATCTGGCTGTAGTTGTGGACATTTAGAAATTCCAGGTGGTCGTTATTGCCCCAGAGACGAATAGAATAAGGATAAGGTTTAATGACGCGGATTACGCGGAACATATATAAGTTGGCGAAGGTCAGGTCGTGGCAGTCCTGGATTTCCATGGGCTGGCATTCGGAGGACTCGCGGGATTCTTCTTCGAGCTGCATGGCGTAGATCTTCCAGTTGGACACTTTGTTCAGGCGCACTTCGTTGCGGACGTGGTGTTCGATGGACATGGCGTAGATGCGGCCGGGAGTGGAAGTGTTGGAGATGTAGGTGCCGGCGGTGCTGTAGGTGTTGGCGGTCCAGATGTCTTTGAAGGTGCCGCCGCCGTTGTCGGTGATCCAGAGGGACCAGTATTGGGTGTCCCAGTCTTTTTCGGATTGGTTATTTCGATTTTGGGGATTGGGCTGGGCACCTGGGCGGAACATGGTGCCGTGGCCGCCGATGAATTTGACGTCATTGAGATAGGAGGCTGCGCCGGCCATCCATTTGCATGCGACGGCCCGCGGGTTGCTGGCACCGGTAGAAAGGCCGATGCCAGTTACGATGTTGTTGCCGCCGCGGGAGGTTTCAAGTAAGGGGACTGGATTGCCGAAGCCGCCGAAGGCGGGGGTGTTTTCGGGTAGCAGGAATTGGGTTGCGATGGGATTGAGTCCTATCAATACGGTGTTGGGTTGGAGGTGGAGGGTTTGGGTTATGCGGTACCAGCCCTGGGGGACGTAGACGGTTTGGTATTTATCGATGGCGTCCTGGATGATTTTTGTGTCGTCTGACTGGCCGTCGCCTTTTGCTCCGAGGGATTTTAGATTGGTCCAGGTGGACATGGCTGGGAAGGCGGGGATGTCGGAGGTAAGGGAGGTGGGGAAGGTGGAGAGGGGTTGAAGGTCGGAGGTGGTTTGATAGGCGGGGGTGTCGGACCAGTCTTTGAGCTGGAGGCCGGCGGTGAAAGTTTTTACGGTGTATGTCTTTGCGGTGTAGAGGGGATTACGGCGGAGGCCTCGGCCCTCGTCGGAGGTTTCGCGGGGGGCGGAGGTCTGTTTACCGGTGGTTTTGTCGAGGGTGAGGATGGGGGTGTTGCGGCAGTAGATGTTCCTTAAATTTATTTGGACGAGGGAGGCGGCCTCGTTGCTGATGCGGAGGGCGGGGCCGGTGACGCCGTCGAAGGTGCAGTCTTCCATGAAGAGTTTTTCGTGGTAGTTGGAGTCGATGTCTATGACGGCGGGGACGTTGCGGGCGCGGAGGCGGACGATGGTGAGGCCGGCTTCGCGGGTGCGGATGGCGGCTTTGCGTTGGCCTTCGAACCAGGTGTCGACCATCATGAACTGCCAGCCTGGGGAGGGTTTGGTCGTGTAGATGCCGTAGTCGCCGCCGAAGAAGCGGACGTCTTCCATTTCGTTGCCGACGTCGAAGAGGCCGGCTTTGGCGGTGCCGATGTAGATGTCGACGTGGGAGATGAAGCTGTGTTGGGCGAAGTGGGTGCGGAGGGCTACTGCGGCGGGGTTGCCGGGTTCGATGCGGAGGTCGACGTTGGAGAGGGCGGAGTAGAAGGTGCCGGCGCCGGCGTCGGGGATTTGGGTGGCGGGGGCTGGGCCGGGGGTTGCGGTGGCTGCGGCGGTTGGGTTTGCGGCGGTGGGGTTTGCGGGGGCTGGGTTGCCGGCGGGGGTTGAGGTGGCGCCGGGGGTTGGGGAGGGTTGGGTGACGGCGCGGCTGGTGAACCAGAACATGTAATGGGCCTGGCCTTTGTCGGAGGAGTCGGCCGACTGAAAGCCGGGGGAGGATGCGCCCAGGATAAAGACGGGGCGTTTTGCGCCATAGCCGATGAGGCGGATGGCTTGGGGGATATAGATGGTTTTTCGAATTAAGTATTTGCCTTCGGGGACGAAGAGGATGCCGAAGTTGCTTTCAGTCTTTATGTCGTTGATGGCTTGTTGGAGGGCGTCGGAGACGTCGGTTTTTCCGTCGGCGGTGATGCGGCAGTCGGCGGGGGCGAAGTAGGTGGCGGAGGGGTCTTCGGGTTTTAAGGGGAAGATTGACCGACCGGGGGGGAGGGGTTGTGACGCGGGAGGGGTTCCGGTAGGGTTATGCGGAGTGTTGGGAACGGCGGATAACGTAAAATGGCAAAGCAGTCCAAGTACTGTAACTATCGTCTTGATTTTCATATAGGGCAAAGCTAACCCGTAGTGGTAAGAATTGGCGTTAGGCACACCCCTACATCACCACTACGGGAGAAAAAAGAGGAGATCTGATATTATTTGGTGGGCTTTTCCAGGAGTTTTTCGAGGTGGTCGAGGCGGTCTTGCAGGGACTTGTTCATACGGTCCTGTTCGACATTCTTTTTATCCTGTTCAATAATGTATAGCGTGAGCTCTTCTATTTTTTGGAGCAGTTTGGTTTCGTGGTCACCTACGTCGACGCCATCTTTTTGCATTTGCGAAGCGGGGGCGATGCCGGGCAGGTGGTGATTTTGTTTTATATAGGCTTCGACCTGGAGCAAGGGGGTGAGGGAATAGGAGGGGTCGAACACGAAGTCGGCGCCGGTGGTGTTGACGATAATCCTATCGGTCCGGATGATTCCGCTTATGTCGAGCTTGTAGCTGGTGTTGGCCTGGAAAGATTTGCCGATGAGCAGATTTCCGGTGGAGCCGTCGATACGGATGCGTTCGGTGTTGCCGGTCCGGAAGACAACGGGCGTGTTGTCTGTAGTACCCAGGAAGGTGGTAGCGGGGTCGACGGTTGCATTGCCTGTCAGGGACCAGCCTGCCGAAGCGGAGGAGGGGGTCTGCCAGGTGGCGTTTCCGTTGGCGTCGGAGGTGAGGACCTTACCGGCTGCGGCGCCGGTAGGGAGGGCAAGGGCGGTGGTCCAGGTGGTTCCGTTGACCTGCAGCTTGTTGCCGTTGTCGGTGGAGGTGCCGACGAGGGTGTTGCCGGAGGTTGAGTTCAGGATATTGGTTCCGTAAGTGTTTTCATAGGCGATGTGGGTGAAAGTTCCTCCGGTAGCCGTCATGGTAGGGTTATAATAGATCCCCCGGGCTAGAGTAGTTCCCTGCGTATTGGCAATAGTCGGTGCAATCTGCAGGTTGTTAAATGTATAATTTCCTCCGCTGGAAGTGTTGTTTATAGAATAGTCTCCGATGTAAAAAAAAGAGCGGGAGCCTGTATTGTTCCAGGCGCCGGATGAGGAGTTGGTCGAAAAGGTAAACGCCCCCTTCTCTATGCTACCGGCGTCGACAGAGAAAGCCATCCCGTGACCGACCATGGGGTTATAGACGCGCCAGAATCCGACCAGCTGATTCTCCTTTAATTCCAGGATATGTGAATTTGTAGAATTCTGGAAAACGGCAAATAAAGCCGTACTTGATCCTGGAGCCTTGACGTCCAATCTATATTGAGGGGTTGAGGTGCCGATTCCGACGTTACCCGTATTGTTGTTGAAAATATCGTTTCCGGAAGTGGTCCATTGAGATTGGGCGAGGAGGGCGAGGGCGCATACGAATAAAGTCAGGGCGAATTTTTTCACTGTCTGTTAGGTTTAAGGTAAAATGTTTTAATGGCTATTAAAAGTAAGGGATTGAGTAAGTATGGGGATGGGAAAACAGAAAAATAACATGAGGAAGAAGGTCTGGGCGTCTTGAACTGCCCCTACATCACCACTACGCGGCAAAAAAGGGGGATGAGGGTGCGGTAAAGGCAGGTAGGAGTAGTATCATTGTGTCCATGACCAAGTTAAGAAAATTCCTGATTGTCAGCCATGGTGGTCTTGCCAGGGGGATGAAGTCTTCGGTCGAGCTTATTGCAGGGGAGGTAGGTGGGTTGGTTGTGCTGGGGGCGTATGAGGAGGAGAATAAGTCGATCGAGGAGGAGCTGGAGCGGTTGTTTGGCGAAGGGGGCGATGAGAGGTTTGTGGGAGGGGCATCGGGTGATGAGGGGTCTGTGGGAAGAGGTATGGTGGAGTGGGTGGTCTTTACGGACCTGCTGGGGGGGAGCGTGACGAATCAGGTATTGAGGGCGGGGAAAGATAGGCCGGTGCATGTGGTGGCGGGGGTCAATCTGCCGCTGGTGGTCGAGGTGGTGTTATCCGACCCTGGAACTCCTATTGAAGAAATTTTGGAAGAGGCGGTGAGCAGGGCGAGGGAGCAGCTGGTCTATGTAAATCCTTTACTTACTCAACCCAATAACGATGCTTAAGCTGATCCGGATCGATGACCGGCTGGTACATGGACAGGTGGCCCTTACCTGGACGCCGGCGTTAAATATCAATTGTATGGTCGTTGCCAATGACAGGGCGGCGACGGATGAGTTTCTGAGGATGACGCTCGGGCTGGCGAAGCCGGCGGGGGTGCGGCTTCATATATTGACGCTGAAGGATGCGGTGGATTTTCTCCATGATGAGAAGAATGGCGGGCTTTCGATATTGGTGCTTGTCAATTCTGTAAAAGATGTGTGTATGCTGGCGGAGGGGGTGGCAGCGGTTCAATCCATCAATTTTGGGGGTATTCGGGCAAGGCCGGGGGCCAGTGCGGTATCGAAGGCGGTGGCGCTGACCCCGGACGATATTGTGCTTGTGCGGGAGCTGCTGGGCCGGGGCATCGAGCTGGAAGTACGGCAGGTGCCGACGGATAAGAAGGTAGATCTACAAACGCTCCTTTCGTGATGGGCTATTTCCTTATAACGCTTATTATTTTCTTCGGTCACTGCGAGGACTTGCTGGGGACTACGCTGCTGAGCCGGCCGTTGGTACTTGGGCCATTGGTGGGGGCGGCGTTGGGTGATTGGCAGCAGGGGACTGTGATCGGTGCTTCGCTGGAGCTGATCTTTATGGGAAACATAAAGGTGGGGGCGGCGATTCCGCCGGATGTGGTGACGGGGGGTGTGCTGGGGACGGCGTTTGCGATATTGTCCGGGAAGGGTGCGGCGATTGCGCTGGCGCTGGCGATACCGATTTCTATACTCGCGGAGATGTTGCTGAGCGCGCTGTTTGTGTTTAGGAGCGGGTTGAATCCGCGGTTTCAGGCGTATGCTGCGGCGGGGGATTGTGCCGGGATTGTGAGGTTACACCTGGTTTCTGGTTTTTTGAAGCCGGTGCTGATGGCGGCGGTGGGATTTATTTCGCTGCAGCTGGGGGCTGGGGTGATGAAGGCGTTTCTCGATGGAATTCCTGCGTGGGTGAATACGGGATTGCAGGTGGCGGGGAATTTGCTGCCGGCGCTGGGGTTTGCGCTTTTGATGAATTTGTTGTTTCGTAAGGCGGTGGCACCTTATTTCTTTTTAGGTTTTTTGCTGGCGGCGTTTTTGAAGCTGCCGGTGATTGCGATTGGAGGGTTGGGGGTAATTATTGCGGTGTTGGTGACGAGGCGGGGGGATGAGGGGGTTGTGGAAGAAGAGGTTGTGGTGGCCGCGGAGGGGGGTGTGGCCTTGGTTACGAAGGGGGATCTGCGGCGGATTTTCTTTCGGTCGATGTTATTGGAAGCAAATTTCAACTTCGAGACGATGCAGAGTACGGGGGTGGCTTATGCTTTGGCGCCGGTGTTGAAGAAGATTTATGCGGCGAAGGGATTGGGGGCTGGGGCGGGGAAGGAGGATATATCGGCGGCGCTCGAGCGGCATGTTCAATTGTTCAATACGGCTACGTATGGGTCTACTTTGATACTGGGGCTGGCGACGGCGATGGAGGAGCAGAATAGTAAGGACCCGGAGTTCAATGCAGAGTCGATCAACGCGGTAAAGCTGGGGTTGATGGGGCCGCTGGCGGGTGTATTCGACTCGCTGTTTTGGGGTACGTTGAAGGTGATTGCGGCGGGGGCGGGAACTGCGTTGGCGTTGAAGGGAAATGTATCGGGGGTAGTCGTTTTTATCCTTTTGTTCAATGTTCCGCATTTGTTGTTGCGATACCAGCTGACATTTATCGGTTACAGGACGGGGATGAGGTTCCTGCAGCGGCTTTCACAGTCGAATGTGATGGACCGGCTTTCGCAGGGGGCGGCGATCCTGGGGCTGATGGTGGTAGGCGCGATGCCGGCGACCCTGATGAATGTGCATACGCCGGTTTTGTTCGGGGGAGGGGTTGGGCTGCAGGGCATTTTGGATCAGATCATACCAGCGGTGTTACCGTTAGGCTTGACGTTTCTCGTCTATTATTTTGTGAAGAAGGGTGTGAAGACGACCTATTTGTTATTGGGTCTTTTGGCCCTTGGGTTAGTAGGCAGTCTTTTGCATTTGTTGTCTTAAATCATCTATTATGGTAGGCATTGGCGTTTCGCCGGGGATTTCTATAGGCAGGGCTTCCGTGGTGCGTCCGTTTTTGGCGGACGCAAGCGGTAAAGTGCTGGTGGGTGAAGACGCCGTGCGTGCGGAGGTAGAGCGGTATAAGGAAGCGGTGCGATTGTCGGTCGAGGAAGTAGAGGGGATGCTTGCGTCGGTGACGGACGTCGAGCGGGATATTCTGGAAGTGCAGCTGGAGCTGATCCAGGATGAGCAAATGGAAGAGGACGTGCTGGGGCAGATTGTTTCGGGGAGAATGATGGCGCGGGATGCGGTATTGATTGTGACCGAGGCGGCTGTGAAGGTATTCGAGAAGATGGAGGATGAGTATATGCGGGAAAGGGGCGCGGATGTCAGGGATGCGGGGAATAGGATTATAAATAAATTGATTGGAGGAGGCAGGGGAGTGAAGGTTCTTTTGGAAGATACGATCGTCATAGCGGAAGAGCTGTCTCCTTCGGATACGATTGGGATGGATAGGGAGAAGGTCATCGGCTTTGCTACGCAGATCGGGGGGAAGACTTCGCACGCTGCGATCGTGGCGCGTCTGCGGGGATTGCCGGCAGTGGTGGGGGTGGGTGCGGGACTTGGCGGGATCGTCGATGGGGACCTGGTGATCGTGGATGGTTCGGAGGGAGTGGTGCTGGTGAATCCGCCGGCTGCGGTGCTGGAAGACTACAGGCGGCGGAGTGAGCTTTTCGCGGAGGAGGCGCAGCGGCTTTTGTCGCTGAAGGACGCACCCGCGATTACAAAGGACGGGGTGAAGATCGAATTACAGGCCAATATTGCAACGGCAGAAGATATGGAGCGGGCGGTCGAGCTTGGGGCGGAGGGTGTCGGTCTCTTGCGGACGGAATTGCTGTTTATGGCGCGGGAGAGCTTTCCGACGGAAGAGGAGCAGTTTCTTTGGTACAAGGCGATTTTGGAGAAAGCCGGAGGAAGACCGGTGACGATAAGGACGCTCGATATCGGAGGGGACAAGCCCCTACTCTATTTGGGGCTTCCG
>JAFDYG010000115.1 GCA_018267545.1 Bacteroidota bacterium | reverse complement strand
ATCGGTAAGATGCGGCGTACACTGCTTACCCATCAGATGAGCCATGCGGGCGACCATGGTCGAGCGAAGCATACCTCCGAAATAATATTGGTCGGGCTGTACGATGTCGAGGCCGTCGTGGGCCATGTACCATCGAAACTCTTCGATGCCGTGCTGCTGCTCGCCGCCTGCAACGGGAATAGAGATCGCGTCCTTTACCTGTTTGGTTCGCTCGAGCCAATCATACTGTACTGGTTCCTCGAAGAAACTGTACTTGTATTCGGCCAGCAATTTTCCGACACGAATCGCCTCATCTACGCCATAGTACCCATTGGCGTCGGCATATAAGGCGAAATCGTCGCCAAAGGTCTTGCGCATCAGCGGAATGATCTGCTCGGTCCGGCCCGCAGGGCCACGGGCATCGATGTCTTTTGTCTCCCACATCAACGCCCCTACCTTGATCTTCAAGGCATGGGCCTTGCTTTCCGTCACGGCCTGCCGGATAAGCGCGAGCGATTCGTCGAGCGGCTTTGCCCTCCATTCGGTAGCCTGGTATAGAGAAACGTGCGTGTTGTGAATGGTGCCGATCAGCTCGCCCATGGATTTTCCGGCAATGCGGCCCATCATGTCCAGGATGGCAAATTCGATGGTTGCTACAGGGATGCCCAGCGCATAGCCCTTACAGCGGTAGTTCAGGTTGTAGATATACGCCTTCTCCATCAGCTCATCGAGCCGACGGGCATCTTGATTGACAAAGAACGGCTGCAGGTTATCGACAAAGATCGGATACAGCACCCGCATATGTCCATGCGCTACGGAATAGCCTTCCGCGCCGTCTTTGGAGCGTATGTGGCAGATAAAGGATCCCTGATAGTGGACCAGCTCCAGGGTCTCGATAATGACAGGATTGGGGAAAAGCTCCTTCTTAAAGATAGGTTTTGCCAGTACAGCATCCAGCTGATCATACCGCTGATGCAGCAGATCGAGCTCGCTGCGATTGGCCGGGGAGGAACAAAAGGGTAAGCTGGTTGCAGCGGCTGCGCCAAGGCCGCCAGCCATTACGTTGGAGAGGAATTTACGCCGGTTATTGCCCATGATCTATTTTTTATAGGTGATGCCGGTCCTTCAGACCAGTCCGAAACTGTAATACAAAAGAATGATAAAGAAAACGGCCGTCACTTTCAACACGGTGAGCATGAAAATGTCTTTGTAGGACTGACGATGGGTCAGCCCCGTAATGACCATCAGCGTCAGCACCGCGCTGTTGTGCGGAAGCGTATCCATTCCGCCGCTCGCCATGGAAGCGACCCGATGCAATACTTCGTTCGGAATACCCTGCGCCGATGCTTTCGAAAGAAAAATATCTTTCATCGAAGCCAGCGCGATGCTCATCCCACCCGATGCCGAGCCCGTAATACCGGACAGGGTCGTTATCGCAACCGCCTCGTTCACCAGCACGTTACGAAAAACCGAAGCCATTCCTTTTTGAATCATCTTAAATCCAGGCAGCACTGCTATCACCGCGCCAAATCCATATTCCGATGCCGTATTCATAGCGGCCAGCAGCGCTCCGCCGATGGAGAGATTTATCTCTTTTTTGATATTGTTCTTCAGATGCCGGAACCGAAGCAGCAGGATGACGACGATCCCAAGCACCAAGGCCGCCGATACGCTCCATACGGGCAGCAGGGGCTTTAGATCAAGTCCCGATGGGCCTTCGATACCAAATGCGGAAAAACTGAACGCCATTCCATAATGATTATCCAGCAAGCCATTGAACAGCTTATTACCGATAACTACCGTCAGCAAAGGTAATAGGGCGGCCCACACCGGAGGCAGCTGTTTTTCGAAAAACTTTTCCGGCTCGTTGAGGTGGCCAGTACCATAGCCTTCACCGCGGTGCGCTGCCCTTTTCTTTTGCCGCTGCAGGTAAATCATCCCGAAGATAAAGATGAACATGCCTCCGGTAAGCCCCAGCCAGGGCGCAGCCCAGGTCGTTGTATGAAAAGCGCCTGTTGGAATGATGTTCTGGATCTGCGGAGAACCCGGGAATGCGTCCATCGTAAAGGTAAACGCGCCCAGCGCTATCGTCGCGGGAATCAGTCGTTTTGGAATGTCGGCGGACTTAAACAGATCTGCGGCAAACGGATATACGGCGAAAGCCACGACGAACAGGGACACGCCTCCGTAGGTCAGGATGGCGCACAGCACTACGATGGCCGGGATGGCATTGCGCGTGCCGAACAGCTTTATGACCGACTTCGCAATCGATGCAGCCATACCGCTCACTTCCGTCAGCTTTCCGAAGACAGCGCTCAGCAGGAACACCGGAAAAAACAGCTTGATAAAACCCACCATCTTTTCTCCAAACACCCAGCTGTACGCCGGCAGAGCCAGGTAAGGCTGGGTCAGCAATACGGCCAGCAGGGCGGCTATCGGGGCGAACAAGATCACGCTGTATCCCCTGTAAGCGGCGAAGATCAACAGCGACAGCGATATCAGTATGACTACGATGTTCATTGCTTCGAATGCTCGGGGATATAACGCCTTACCCGTAAGGCCGCCTGCTCGCGATGCGCCATAAACCCTTCGATCTCACAGAGACGCATCGCATATTCTCCCACCAGCGCGCTGGCCGCTTCGGTGCATCGCTGGTATGTGCAGGTCTTTAAGAACTTGCCCACCCAAAGACCTCCGGTATAGTTTGCTGCGCCCTTAGTAGGCAGGATATGATTGGTCCCGATCACCTTGTCCCCATAGGCTACATTGGTCTCCGGTCCAAGGAACAGCGCTCCGTAATTCTTCATCCGTTCCAGGAAAAATCCGGGGTCCCGGGTCAGCACTTCCACGTGCTCGTAAGCCAGCTTATCGGCCTCTGCCACCGCCTCGGCTTCGTTCTCGACCAATAGGATCATGCCGTTATCCTGCCAGGCAATACGGGCTACGTCTCCCGTAGGCAAAATCTTCAACTGCCTTTCTATCTCCACGATCGTCTCCTCCGCCAGGCGGCGGGACGTAGTGATGAGCGCGCCTGGGGAAGTGGGGCCGTGCTCGGCCTGTCCCAAAATGTCACAGGCTACCATCTCGGCATCGGCTGTTTCATCCGCAATGACCAATACTTCGGTCGGTCCGGCAAAGAGGTCGATCCCCACCCTGCCGAACAGCTGTCTTTTTGCTTCCGCGACATAAGCGTTGCCGGGTCCGACGATCATATTCACCGGAGCCATCGTCTCCGTTCCAACCGCCATAGCGACCACCGCCTGTACGCCGCCAAGGATATAAATTTCGTCCGCGCCGGCCATCTTCATGGCGGCCACCGTTTCGGCGGGTATGCCGCCTTTTGTCGGCGGAGTGCAGGCGATCACTCTTTCTACGCCGGCTTCTTTTGCGGTGATGATGCTCATATGGGCGGAGGCGATCATCGGATATCTTCCGCCGGGTATGTAGCAGCCGGCGCTGCTGACCGGGATATTTTTATGGCCCAGTATCACACCGGGCAGCGTCTCTACTTCCAGATCGGTAATAGCCGACCGCTGGTGACGCGCAAAGTTTCGTATTTGTGTTTGTGCGAATCGAATGTCTTCGATGATACGGGCGGGAACGGACGCTACGACCTTTTCGATCTCGGCATCCGTCAGCCGGAATGACACGGGAGACCAGTGATCGAAGCGTTCGGAATATTTGCGCACAGCGGCATCGCCGCTGGTTCGTATGTCCGTGATGATGCCTTCCACGGTTTCCCGTACTTTTCTGTCCTCGTCCTGCTGCTGTGCGCTGCTTTTACCTGTTTTGAGATATGTCGCCAATGTTTTTTCGTTTAATAATGAATGTTTAGCTTTTTCTGACCTTGATGAAAAGCTTTTTGACCTTATCGCAGCCTTCTTCCCGGATACCGGGGCGGTGTGCTTCCTCCGTCGTTATGATAAAGAAAAGCCCAGGTGTTGCTACATAATATTTACCCGTTGCAGAATAGCCGGCCAGGTCGTGAGCGGGGTCGTATTTATTTACCACTTTGGCCTCCGACAATGGAATGATGCCGAGCCGTTCCTTCCCGTCGATTACATAGTGGATATCCTCGTAATTACGGTGCGATTCCCAGGTGGTGGTGTCATCCATCACTTTCGGCGGGCCCAGCGTGATTACCGCGTATACGTCGTCGCCGTCGATAGCATGTCTGCCGGGCTCGACAGTCGAAAAATCGGTATGCTTAAGATAGTCAAAGGCCTTTTGCCAGCGGGAGGGGTTGGCGTGATACTGCCGGGCGAACTCTATCATATTCACGGGAGAGCCGGGTTGAAAGTTGGTGGATTCGTCTTCCAGCTCACGGCCAAAGGCGTCGTATTTCTTTTTACCTTCTTTGAACCAATCCATGGACATAAACCACCGGGCAGCTTTCTCCTGTGTCCAGGCCGTATCGGTTTGCGCACTTGCCGACGGCAAACCGAAAGCGCATGCAATAAAGAACAGGATAATTATGCGTCTCATGACCTTTTTATTAAAGATTCTTTCACCGCTCGTCCGGCCGCATCCACGTTAGCCAGCATCATTTCGGAATACTTACGCGAAAAGATCACCCCATCCGGCTTCGCCTTCAGGGCAGCCATGGTAGCGGCATACGTATCGTCGGGAGAGGCCTTGCGGCTGCCTTTCTCCGTCGGGATGCCGATGTCGATACCCGGCAATATTTTGCACTTGCCTTTTACTCCTGCGATCGCCCGGACCGTCTCGCTATATACATAGTCCGGAGAAAAACCCGCCGCCGGCAGCTGTTCCAGAGATGCCTCGTTGCCATAGCCAAGCAGGTGATTGTTCAGCCGCATCAGCTGCTCTGCGGGTACATCGCGAAAAATCGAAGACTGGATATTCCGGATAAAGTTGACATAGCGTTCGCCCGCGCAATTGTTGTATACAACGACCTTCAGGAGGTCGGCCATCGACGCCAACGCCTCGTAGTTGCGGCCGGCCCTGTAAAAGGGGTTCCAGGAGTTTACGTGCTCTATGTGAAATCCGACCTGGATATTCTTGTTGACAGCCTTAACCGCGTCCCTGACGTCCTCAAGCACCCTGTGCTTGCCGTAATCGAACAATTGCTGATAGGCAAGGACTTCCGGGTATTGCAGCATCAGCCGCTGAAATTCGACATAATATCCATCGGATGGACGCTGGTTCTTTAGCGAACGCTGGACGAACTCGTCCAGCTTATGAAACCCTTCTTTTGCCCTCTCGAAATCGATGCCTCTTTCGGCCGCCGCCCTTTTATGATCTTCACAGAAACAGGTGATGTGTGCGGACGAAAAGCTTTCGGCATGCGTGGCGCCGACGGCATTGATCAACGGGCCATTTCGTTCATTGAAGAACATGATCCCGTCCAGATCGTAGGAAGAAGCAAGGTCTGTGACCACCGCCTTCCAGAACTCCCGGACGTCGGGCCGGAAGAAACAAATGGTCTTTTTCCGCTGCCCCTGCAGGTCGACCTCCACGAAATCCTTGAGCTGTGATTCGAGGACGTCTGCGGGATATTCGAATGTATCCAGCACCGATGCAAAAACCTTGATGCCCTTCTTCTTGGCAACGGGCAGCACACGAGCCAGCACGTCTACGCCGCCAAAGTCGGGGGCCGTCATCTTATCCCCTTTGATCGCGGTTTTCTCATAGAATTTAGCGTGCGGCGTAGCGTAAAAGCCGCCGTGATAGGTACCCTCATCCGATTCCTTCGGGCCATGGTCCGGGAAGGGATAACCCGGGATCTGCCGCCCGTTGAGACCGCGGTCATAGCAGAACGTGCTCATAAAAATCGTGTTCACCCCTGCGCGCTCCTGAAGGAGGTCAAGGACCTGCTCTACCCCTTCGTCCATAAAAGAGGCTGCGCCCAGCTGGATGCCGATCAGCTTTTCCGGGCTGTCCTTCGATGCCAGGGTCGCAACTGGAGCCACGGCTATCGCCGCGGCCAGCGCGCCGCCGCTCTTGATGAATTTTCTGCGCGATGGATTGGCTGCCCCAGTATATATTTTTTTCATGCTTTGGATAGTTTAAGCTTTCAACCCTTCCCGGATAGCACGGCCGGCCGCCTCGAGGTTGCCCAGCATCATCTCGGAATATTTTCTCGACAGGATGACTCCATCACCGCCGGCTTTCATTGCCGCCTGGGTAGCCTTGTACGTGTCGTCGGGAGAAGCGAAACGGCTTGTCTTTTTTATAGGGATGTTCATGTCGATGCCGGTAAGGACCCTGCACTTTCCTTTTGTCCCGTCGATTGCGCGGCGTGTTTCCCGGTAGACATAGTCCGCCGAAAGCCCGGCCTCCGGGAGCTGCTCGAGCGAGGGCTCGTTGCCATAGTTGAGCAGGTGGTTGTTGAAGCGCATCAGCTCCTCGAGGGGAACGTCGCGGAACATCGTGGAGCCGATGGTCCGGATAAAGCTGGCATATCGTTCGCCACCGGCATTGTTGTAAGCGACTATTTTTAGAAAATCCGCCCTCGAAGCCAGGTCTTCATAATCCCGGGTAGCCCTGAAGAACGGATTGAAAGAGTTCTCGTGCTCGATGTGAAATCCAACCTGCAGCTTGCTATTCACCGCTTTTACCGCGTCCCTGACGTCCTTCAGAATCTCGTGCTTGCCGTGATCGAAGATCTGGTGATAAGCCACCAGCTCGGGGTAGCTGAGGATCAGGCGCTGGAACTCTACATAGTAGCCATCGGTGGGGCGAACGTCTTTCAGCGACTGCTGAACGAGCTTGTCCAGGCGGCGATACCCTTCTTTTACGCGCTCGAAGTCGATATTTCTTGCCGCCGCGGCCCGCTTGTGATCGTCGCAGAAACAGGTGATCCGAGAGGCGTGGAAGCCCACGTCGAAATTGGCGCCGATGGTATTGGTCAGGGGGCCGTTGCGTTCGTTGAAGAACAGGATGCCGTCGAGGTCGTAGGAAGAGGTAAGGTCCGTGACCACCGCCTTCCAGAACTCCTTCACGTCCGGTTTGTAAAAGCACATCGCCTGTCCTTTGTTGCCGGCGAGATCGACCTCCATATAACTGGAGATATTCTTCCGAACGTCATCGGGGTAGTCGAAGCTGTCGAGCACCGACGCGAATATTTTGATGCCCCTCTTTCTTGCGGCAGGGATTACCTTCTGCAGGATATCGGAATTGCCGTAGTCGGGCGCTTTCATCTTGTCCCCCTTGATAGCCGTATGCGTATAGTATTTTGCGTGGGGAGTGGCGTAGTTGCCGCCGTGGTAGAATTTCTCGTCCGATTGGGCCGGGCCATGGTCGGGAAAAGGGTGTCCCGGCATCTGGCGGCCGTTGAGACCGCGGTCATAACAAAAGGTAGTGAGAAAGATCGTATTGATCGCGCCCTTTGTCTGGACGATGTCGAGCACCTTGTCGACTCCTTCGTCATAAAAGGAGGCGGCGCCGATCTGGATGCCGATGGTTTTTTCGGACGAGCCGCCGCCGGCGCTTCCACTCCCTGCAAAAGCAAGAGGAGAGGCGGCCATCGCGACCGCTGCAGCAGAAGTCTTTTTCAGAAAATTCCGACGTGATGGTGACGCCGCACCCAGGTTGATCCTCTTTATCGAATTCTTTCTCATTTGGTATTTTTTATTTTTTTATCGTCTCACGTAACGCGCGTCCTGCGCCTTCTATATTACCCAGCATCATCTCCGAATATTTGCGGGAAAGGACGATACCGTCCGAGCCGGCCTTCAATGCCGCCAGCGTAGCCGCATAGGTATCTTCGGGAGACGCCTTCCGGCTGCCTTCCGACGTCGGGATGTTTACGTCGATGCCCGCCACTACCCCGCACTTTCCTTCTACGCCCGCTTTGGCCCTTTGCATTTCACGGAATACATAATCGGACGAAAGACCCGCGGTCGCCAGCTGGTCCAGCGCGGCTTCATTGGAATAATTCAACAGGCGGTTATTCATCCGCATCAGCTCCTCCAGCGGTACATCCCTGAATAAGGTGGACCCGATGTTACGGATAAAATTGGCATACCGTTCGCCGCCGCAATTGTTGTAGACGACGATCTTGAGAAAATCGGCCTTTACCGCCAGCTCGGCATAGTCACGGGTAGCGCGGAAAAAAGGGTTGAACGAATTGACGTGCTCGATATGAAATCCTACCTGTGTCTCTTTCCTGACGGCCTTGGCGGCCGCATATACCTCGTTCAGCACCTCGTGCTTCCCCTTGTCGAACAGCCGGTCCCAGGCAACGATCTCGGGATATTCGAGCAACAGCCGCTCGAACCCGACGTAATAGCCGTCGGATGGCCGCTGTCCCTTGAGCGACGCCCGGATATAGACCGCCAACTTACTATATCCTTCCTTTGCGCGGGCCACGTCGATCCCGAGTCTTTTAGCCTCGGCCACATGAAACTCGCAAAAACAGGTTACTTTTCCCGGCTCTATCGCCTGGAAATGACTTGCACCAAGCGCATTCAGCAAGGGGCCGTTCCTCTCGTTGAAAAGCATGATTCCATCCACGTCGTAGGACCGGACCGTATCGGTCACCAACGCCCGCCAGAAGGCGCGTACGTTAGGGTTGAAAAGGCAGAGGGTATTGGCCCTTCTTCCCATCAGGTCCACCTCCAGGCATTCCGAAACACCGGGAACCTCCGTGCGCCACTGATCTTCGAAGCCGCAGATGACCTTCATGTTCCGTTTTTTCGCCGGACCTGCCAGCGCTTCCAAAACGTCAAACTTGCCAAGGTCGGGGGCATGGGGGACTTTGATGATCGTATCCTTGTAGTATTCCGGGTGAGGGGTGGCGTAGTTGCCTCCGTAGAAATTTGCCTCGTCCGATTCCATCGACCCATGGTCCGGGAACTTCACTCCCGGCATCTGTCGTCCCGCGAGTCCCCGGCCATGCGTGAATGTAGTGAGCACGACGGTGTTGGCCGCCGCTTTTTGCTGAAAGATATCCAGCACCTTCTCTACCCCTTCGTCCACAAAGGATACGGCCCCCGCCTGTACACCGACCATCATCGTCTCGGAATTATTCATCGCTTTCGTTTTATTACCAGCCAGGATTCTGTGCAAAAATCGACTTATTGTTGACGATCTGGATCTGTGCGAGGGGTACGGGAAATAATACCATGTAGTCTTTCATCCCCAGCGATTGAAGCGTGGAGAAGGCCAGGCCCGTCCGCACCAGGTCGAACCAGCGTTGTCCTTCAAAGGACAGCTCGCGGCGGCGTTCCAGGTAGATCGAAGTCCGAAAGGATGCCTGGGTCATCGTGGTGTAAACGGATACGCCCGCCCTGGTCCTGATCATGTTCAGATACGTTATCGCCTCACTGGTCTTGTTGTTTTCGTTTAGCGCCTCGGCCAGCATGAGCAGTACGTCGCCATACCGGATGACCTTCCAGTTCGCTTTGCTGTCGCCGCTGATACTGACGGGAGTAATGTACTTCAGCGTCATCGTTTTTGCCCCCGCGCTGCCGTTCAGCGACTGGAATACGCCGTTCTTGTCGGTAAAACCATTGGAGGCCGTTATTGCCGCCCTCTTGTCGCCCGATTCGAAAATAGTGAAAAGTCCATTGGAGGGATTGTATGAATCTCCCGTGCCGCCGTACACCTGGTAAAAGTCTGCCGCGGGCGTGAAACGGGGGAAGAACATATTGGTATATACGCTGCCCTGCTGAATCCCCGTCTCGTATTCGATATCGAAGATGTACTCGCTGTGATGCTCATCCTTCGAATAATCCCATAGGTCGGCATAATTGGGCAGAAGCGAATAGCCCATCGTAGTCACCTTTTTCAAGGTGGTCTCCGCATTGGGAAAATCTTTCTTGGTAAGATAGGCCTTGCCGAGCAGGGCCGTCGCAGCGCCGGCGGTCGCTCTTCCGAGGTCTGCACCGGTATACTTGGGAGGCAGCGCACCGGCCGCATCCTGGAGGTCCTTGAGGATGACGTCAGTATAAATAGTCTCCACCTTCTCCCTCGGGGTCTTCAGGGCCTCTGCGTCGGAGATCGCGGTGGTCACTTTTGGCACGTCCCCAAAAATGCGCACCAGGTCGAAGTAGCATAGGGCCCGGAGGAATTTGGCCTCCCCGATGTACCGGTTCTTATTGGTAATGACGGCTGCATCGGCCTTTGCGATCTTGTCGAGAATGGTATTGACCCGAAAAATCACCCCATAATAGTTTCCCCAGGTGCTATAGAAAAAGTCCTCGTTGTTCTGATAGGTATAATTATCCAATCGAAGGAGGATGTCTTCCGACGGCCATTGGTGACGGGCGTCGTCGCTGGGAAGGTCAAACTGCCAGAACGACTGGTATTGATCCCGGAGCAGGCTGTATGCGCCGGTGAGGGCATCGCTGAAATCTTTGTCGGTTTTGTATAACGATTCGGTGCTTACCGACGAAATGGGCGTGAGCTCGATAAATTTTTTGCTGCAGGATAGTCCTGTTATCGCTATTAGCGCAGCTATATAAACTATTTTTTTCATTGTAGATCGCTTTGATAAACGGTTAGATTAAAAACCAATGCTTATTCCTCCCACAAAAGTCTTTGGCAGCGGATAGTCGTTGAAGTCCACTCCCGGCGTCAGCGGGCTTCCGCTATTGCTTACGTCGGGGTTGAAGGAAACGGTATTCTTGCTGATGGTGATCGCATTCGTGGCGTTCACGAAGATGCGGGCCGATTTGAGACCAATCCTCGAGAAGGCCCTTTCGTTGAGCTGATAAGCCAGGGTAATATTATTCACCCGCATAAAAGAGCCTCTGTCGAGATAACGCTGGCTCACCGCCCGGTTATTCCCTTTCACGGAATTGTTGGGTCTGGGTGTATTGCCATCGCCTACATCGGTGGGCGATTTCCAGTAGTTGATCTGCGAAGCCAGCTGCGCGACGCGGTTACCCCTTGTATTCTCCTGGCCGATAGCCGCCATGTTCAGCACCTGGCCGCCATAGGTACCCTGGAGGGTAAAGGACAGCGAAAGCTGCTGGTAGGAAAGGTTGTTGGTCATGCCATAGTTGAACTTGGGATAAGGATTGCCCATGATCGTCTGGTCTTTATTATCGATGACGCCGTCGCCGTTTACGTCGACATATTTTACGTCCCCGGGACGGGAGCGGACGGAGGTTCCGCCGCCAAAGATTGGGCTCTTGTCGACGTCTGCCTGGTTCAGGTAGATGCCGTTTGTCTTGAACCCATAGAACATACCGATCGGCTGACCTACCATCGTGATGTTGGAGCCCGAGTAGATAGGGTCTCCTCCGGGGCCGAGCTTGTTCACCTTGTTACGATACGTGGAGAAATTGAGCGCTGTGGTCCAATTGAAATTTTTGCCCCGGACATTCACCGTCGTCAGGGTCAGCTCGAAACCGCTGTTCTGCACCTCGCCGATGTTTTTCAGGGTATTATAGAAACCGGTGATCGAGGGAATATTGACGTTCAATAACAGGTCGGTATTTTTCGACTTGAAATAGTCCGCTGTGACGGACAGCCTTCTATCGAAGAAGCTCGCATCGATACCGGCATTCACCGCTTTTTGCTTCTCCCAGGTGAGCAATGGATTGGCCAGCAGCGCGGGAGAAAAGCCCGTAGCAGTGGTATTGTTCAATACATACCGGTTGTAATTGATGGTTGCATATTGCTGATAGTTCCCGATATTGTTGTTCCCCGTTTGGCCGTAGCTGGCTCTCAGCTTCAGCTCGCTCAGGAAAGACACGTCCTTCAGGAATTTTTCATCCGAGATTCTCCAGGCCAGCGCAACGGATGGGAACCAGCCGTACTTATTCTTCGACCCGAAGCGGGAAGAGCCGTCCGTACGGGCAGAAGCGGTGATATAGTATTTACCGTCATAGTTATAATTGAACCGCAGGAGGTAGGATAAAAGCGACCATTCCGAGATGTTGGCAGAGCCGCCGGTAAGAACGCCCGCCACCGCGCTTAGTGTGGGGACCAGGTTATTCGGATAGCGGTTGCTCGTCAGATAATTGGACTCCAGGTGGTCTTTTTGGACGGTAAAACCAGCCAGGCCTGAAAAGCTATGTTTCGAAATGGTTTTGCGATAATTGGCGGTATATTCCGTCAGCCAATTTACGTCCGCTGCAGTACTATCTAAACCCGATGCTACGTTCGGTACGAAATCACCGTTTTCCGCGAGTCCCGGAAGGGAGGGCACGAACTGCATGGAACGCACATTCTGCAGCGTCGCTCCGAGCAGCACATTCAATGCCAGGTCGTTGGTGACCTTATATTCGGCGCTGACGTTTCCCAGCACCCGCATGACCTTCCTATTGTTCGTCACGTTCTGTACCCAGGCCAGGGGATTCCAGCCCGGCGATGCAACGTCGGAAGAATATTGAAAATAGTCGCCCGTAGCGGTACGCGCGGGAAGATAGGCCGGCCACAGCTGCGCTCTATTGATCGGGCTTGCCGAAATATAATAATTATAGTCTGTCGGAGAGCTCTCGGACATGATATTGGAGATGTTATAAGACGGGTTGAGATTGATCTTTACCGAGAGCTTGTTGTTTAGCTTCGCGTCGATATTGGCCCTCATCGAATAGCGCTTGAAATCGCTCCCGAGAACGATACCGTCCTGGGTGAGGTATTCGCCGCTCACGCCATACCTGACCTTTTCGTTGCCTCCGTAGGCGGATAGGGAGTATTGTGAGATCGGCGCGGTACGCAGCAGCTGTTTGGTCATCACGTTATCCGTTTTATCGGTCCCGTTGAGGATGTTCAGCACTACCGGCTGTACCGGTGAATCCCAGGTGGTCGGGTCTCCGGCTACGCTGGAGCCGGCGTCGACATTCGCATTTCGGAGGCCGTCCAATGCGTATTGGGCCAGCTGTTTGGCGTTCATGGTTTTGGGGATCCGGGAGACCGACTGCAAACCATAGCTGGTTTCGAAATTGATGATGCTGGTCTTCGAGGTGCCGCGTTTGGTATTGATGATCACGACGCCGTTGGCTCCGCGGGAGCCATAGATAGCCGTAGCGGATGCGTCTTTGAGGATATCGATGCTTTCGATATCGTTGGGGCTGAGCGTTTGTATATTGTCCGTGGGGAAACCGTCTACGACGTAGAGGGGATCTATGCCGGCCGAAATACTTCCGATACCTCTGACTCTGATCTGCGGAGCCGCGCCGGGCTGACCGGATACGGTCTTGACCTGAACACCGGCTACCTTACCCGAAAGCGCCTGGTCGACGCGAGTTATCGACAGATCGCTGATATCCTTTTCGGACACCGAACCTACGGAACCCGTGAGGTCCTTTCTTTTCAATGTGCCGTAACCTACGACCACGACCTGGTTGAGAGAAGAATTACTTTCCTCGAGCGAGACATCGATCGTCAGCTTTCCGCCCACTCCCACTTCGCGCGAAGTATATCCGACATAAGAAAATATCAGGACAGCGTTCGAAGGAGCGTTGATGGAATAGTTCCCGCGACTGTCCGTAGTCACGCCGATGGAGCTGCCTTTTATCATAACGCTGATTCCCACCAGCGGCTCTCCCTGGGAGTTGGTGACTTTACCGGTGATGGGACCGGCTCCGGGATAAAATCCTTCTGCGTTTGCCAGAAGTCCCAGGAGCAACAGCAGCATTGCGAAGGATGTTTTTAGAAAGAGAGGAAAGAGCCCGGGCTTACCGCTTGAATGAGCCCGAAAACTTGCAGTTGATTGCATGGTCTTAAATTGTTTTGGTTAGGAAATCACGTGGCGGCTTGGATAAGAGTTAGAAGGATTCGGTGACTCCAGCGGGCGGTTAGTTTTTTATTACTTTCGATTCCTTCTGTTCAAATATATCTATTATTACTTTTCGAAACAAAAAATCTTTCTATTTTATTTCAAAACCTTTCTTTTTTATTGCTTTTTAATATTTTCAAGCAAAAAAAGAGCCGTTCACGAAAGAACAGCTCTCCGCGGCTCCGCCGGCCGCAACCGCGGAAGACCCCTACGGAGGCAATGCGAAAAGTATTTGAAAGTTCTTTATTCACTATATTAAGACATCGAAAGATAAAATGATAAAAAAGAAAATAAAGAACTATTTTTAGGTCGTCCCCTAAAAGGCGGCAAAACGCTCATGAATAAAAAACCGAAACGCTGGCTGCTGTACGCTATGATAACGACTATCTTCTGGGGAATATGGGGAGCGTTTATCGAGATCCCTGAAAAATCAGGATTTCCAGCTACGCTGGGATACGTCGTCTGGAGTCTGACCATGGTGCCGTGCAGCCTTGTCGCCCTCAGCGTCATCGGCTGGAAGCCGGAAACAGACCGCCGCTCCATCGGACTCGGCATGTCTGTCGGTTTGCTAGGAGCTGGGGGACAGCTGATTTTGTTCGAAGCGCTCCGCCAGGGACCTGCGTATATCGTTTTTCCGCTAATCTCTCTCTTTCCCGTCCTGACCATTCTCCTCTCCGTGCTCCTGCTAAAAGAAAGAGCCAGCCGGAGGAGCTGGATAGGCATCGGTCTGGCGCTGGCGGCTGCCGTCTTCCTCGCCAATCCGAATTTCTCCGGACAAGGGGGAGGCCATGGATGGCTGCTGCTGACCATATTGGTATTCGTGATGTGGGGCTTGCAGGCCTATGTCATGAAGTTCAGCAACAAGACCATGAAAGCGGAAAGCATTTTCATGTATATGTGCATCAGTGCATTGCTTCTTACACCCGTGGCAATCGCCATGACAGACCGCACACAGCCCATCAACTGGGGATTTAAGGGTCCCTGGCTCGCCGCCATCGTACATATCTTGAATTCGGTGGGCGCGCTGACGCTTGTATATGCGCTGCGGGAAGGGGATGCCATCATCGTAGTCCCGCTGACGGGGTTGTCGCCGGTCATTACGATCATTCTATCGCTGGTGATTTACGCCGTAATGCCCGGCACAGTGCTGCTGGTCGGGCTGGTGCTGGCGGCTGCAGCCATTTACTTATTGAGTGAATAGGCCTATACAATAATCACCTGTATGCCGGCAGCCTCCAGCTTATGCCTGTCATCCGCCGGGATGCCGCGATCGGTGATCACCGTCTTCAGCTTGTCGATAGTGCAGATCAGCGCCAGACTCTTCCGCTTGAACTTACTGCTGTCGGTCACCAGAATCACGTCCTTGGCGATATTGATCATCGTAATATTCAGGTGGGCCTCGTCTATATTCGGGGTGTAGATGCCGTGGTCGGTATCGAAACCGTCGGTGCTCAGAAATAGCTTGTCCACATAGAACCCCTGCAGATTATTCTCCGCCAGCGGCCCAACCAGGCTCATGGAATTTTGCCGCAGATACCCCCCCGGTATAATAACGTTGAAATTCGTATAGTTCATCAGCTGATTGACGATGTTGAGCGCATTGGTGATCACGTTCAGCTGACGGATGCTTCCCAGATTTTTGACGATCTCCGCCGTAGTCGAGCCGCTGTCGATGATCACCGTCTCCCCGTCCCGGATAAGAGAAGCCGCCATCTTGCCGATAGCCGCCTTTTCCTGCGTATGCAGCTTGTTCTTCTCCGCCAGCCGCTGATCGATCCCCACATGGCTATCCGAATGGATCGCCCCTCCCCTCGCCCGGATCAGCAGGTTTTTCTGCTCCAGGTAATCGAGGTCATTGCGAATCGTTACCTCACTCACGTCGAATTCTTTGCTAAGACCGGTGATCAATACTTCTCCCGTCTCCTGTATGCGTTCCAGGATCTTCTTCCGCCTGGATACGGTATTTCTTATTTTTCTTGGCACTGAAATAATGAATTGGATGTAAAAGAAATTAAAATCCGACTATAAAACAAACATATCTAGGTAATAATCGATTATACACAAAATAAAAATAAGCTTTCGAAAGATTTAGTAAGTTTTTGAAAGAAGTTACTATATTTGATTTTAAAATATCGAAAATGACCTACTTAAACTTGCCCGAGACCGAATTGTTAGCCCGGGGAGCGTTACACACGGCAAGGGAAATAGCCGGCCAGCCGGCCTTGTGGAGAAGCACGGAAGAAAAGTATTACCAGGAATCGACACGTTTGCAGGAATTTTTAGATAATGCCCTTGGCGAAGCCGACCAGGTGGTCCTGACCGGAGCAGGCACCAGCGCCTTTATCGGTCTTTCTCTCATAGGCAGCTTTTTCAGCCGTACCGGCAAGATCACGAGAGCCATAGCCACTACCGATCTCCTTTCTCATCCCCGGCATTATTTCAGACAAGACCAATGCCCCCTGATCGTCTCTTTCGCCCGCAGTGGCAAAAGCCCCGAAAGCTGCGCTGCGCTCGAGCTGGCCGACCGGCTTTGTAAAAAATGCTTCCATTTGATCATTACCTGTAACGAAGATGGCGCACTGGCGCAATATGGTTCCTCCAATCCGGTGTCCGTCTTTGTGCTGCCCCCCGAGGCAAACGACAAAAGCCTCGCTATGACCGGCAGCTATTCCTCCATGCTGCTGACCGCCCTGCTCATTACGCGGCCAAACGAAAAGGAATACTGCCGCAGCCAGGTGCAGCTGCTGACTTCCATTGCCGAGAAAATTATAACCGGTCAGACGGAAAATATCCGGAAAATAGCGGAAAAAGAATTCGGCAGAGCCGTATTTTTAGGTTCGGGCCCTCTCTTCGGTACAGCAACGGAAGCCGCTCTGAAATTACAGGAGCTCACCGACGGACAAATTATCTGTAAAGCCGACTCTTATTTAGGCTTCCGGCATGGACCCAAGGCCGTTATCGACGAAACCACCCTTATCTTTTATTTCTTTAGCAACGACGAATACGTACGCCGGTACGAGACAGACCTGCTGCAAGCCATGGATACGGGCAACAGCGCCCTGTTCCACCTGGCCATTGCCGAACAGCCTGTCCAGCATGAAAGACTTCAGACGGCTATCCTGCTCTCCAGTGGAGAGGGCCGGCTGGCGGAAGACTTCCTTACCGTTTGCAGCATTCTTCCCGCCCAGCTGCTCGGATTTTTCAAAAGCCTTAGCCTTGGCCTGATGCCTGACAGCCCTTCCGTAAGCGGCGCCATATCCAGGATTGTCGAAGGCGTCACGATCTATCCTGTCGAAGCCTAAGCCTTTCCGGTTGAAAATATATACGCTAAAAAAACAGGTTTATGTCCGATAAACAAATAGACGTACTCGTTGCCGGTGAGCTCAATATCGACCTGATCATGGACCGCCTCGGCGCGTTTCCCCAGCTCGGTAAAGAGATCATCGCCAGCCGGATGCTGATTACCCTTGGCAGCAGCTCCGCGATATTCGCCAGCAACCTCAGCGTCCTCGGCACCCGTGTCGCCTTCTGCGGCCGTGTAGGCCGGGATAATTTTGCCGCAAAGATCTTAGCCGACCTCGCCGCCAGGGGCGTCGACACCCGCTCCATCATTCAAAGCGATTCCGCCGATACCGGTCTTACCGTAGCCCTCAGCGTCGCAGAAGACCGGGCCATGGTTACCTATCCCGGCGCCATGGACGAATTCAGCGCTGCTGACATCACGGACGATCTGCTTGACTCCGCACGGCACCTCCACGTCAGCTCAGCCTTTCTCCAGCCTGCACTCAAACCCGGTCTGATCTCGCTTTTCAGGCGCGCCAAACAAAGGGGGCTCACGACTTCCCTGGACCCGCAATGGGACCCGGCCGAAAAATGGGACCTCGATCTCCGGCAGCTGTTGCCCCTCGTCGACGTCTTTCTACCCAATGCAGAAGAGCTGAAGAGACTCGCCGGCAAGGAAAGCCTCGAAGAAAGCCTTTCGTCGCTGGCAGACATTGCCCGTATCATCGTCGTAAAAAATGGCAATGAAGGCGCCCTCCTCCAGCAGGGAACAACACGGCTTCGCCAGCCCGCCTTTCTCAACCGCGACGTGGCCGACGCCATCGGAGCGGGAGACAGCTTCAACGCCGGTTTCCTCCATCTATACGTCAAAGGCGCGCCTCTCGCAGAATGTATGGCCCACGGCGCTCTCTGCGGCGCGATCAATACCACGCATAACGGAGGAACCACCGCCTTCGCAGATTATACGCTGGTAAAACAGCTCGCATGGGAAAAATTTAATGTAGCAATATGACAATGAAAGAAACCCTGGCCGGGTACAGTGCGAGGAAAAAAGCATTGTTGGCCGTCAATTTCTATAACTTCGAGACCCTTAAGGGCCTGCTGCTTGCCGCACGCAGCGCCAGCTGTCCCCTCATCCTCCAGCTCAGCGAAAGCTCTCTCAACTATCTCGGCATCCAGCCCGCCGCCAACATGGCCCGCGCCCTGCTCAAAGAGATGGAAGTAGAAGGATGGCTCCACCTGGACCATGGCAGCAACGCCAACCTCATCCGAAAATGTCTCGACGCCGGCTTCGACAGCGTGATGATCGACGCCAGCGAATCGTCTTTCGAGGAAAACGTCCGGATCACCAGCGAGGTGGTGCGAATAGCCGAACCATACGGCGCCAATGTAGAGGCAGAGTTGGGATATGTCGCCAAGCTCGGACAGAACCAGCAGGCCGAACCCACCACCGCCGGCGACGCCCAGCGTTTCGAGACGGCCACAGGTATCGATGCCCTTGCAATCGCTATCGGTAACGCCCATGGTTTTTATAAAGACCCGCCAAAGCTTCGCCTCGACCGACTGGCAGAAATCCGCGCCGTCACCAAAAGCGCCCTTGTCTTGCACGGCAGCAGCGGTATCCCCGACCAAGCCTTGCGCGAAGCCGTCCGGCTCGGGATCAGCAAGATAAACCTGGCCACCGAAACCAAGAATACTTTTATGAAGAAGCTGCAAGTCCTGCTCACCGATACCGACGAGATAGACCTGCGCAAAATCTTTCCCGAAGCCATCCATGAAGTACAGGAATTGATCACCCGCAAGCTCAACGTCATCAACTCATGAAAAGACTCCTCCCAGCACTACTGCTCCTGCTTGGCTTAAAGCTCAGCGGCCTCGCTCAAACGCCTGATGAAGAAGCCGCCAGCCGCGTCAACATTCTCCTAAAGAACTATCACCCCGTTTCCATTTACAATACACCCGTCACGCGGATCACAAAGGCGGCCTGGCCGGTCACCGATATGCACAGCCATCCCTACGCGAAGTCAGACGAGGAAATCGACCGCTGGGTAAGAGCCATGGACTCCTCCGGCATCGCCCGCACCGTCCTGATGACTTATTCCACCGGCGCACGCTTCGACTCGATCGTCGATAAGTACAGCCGTTATAAGGACCGTTTCATTTTCTACTGCGGTTTCGATTACACCGGCTTCGGCCAGCCAGGGTGGGCGGAGAAAGCGATCGCCGAGCTCGAGCGCTGCTACCGTAAAGGCGCACGCGGTATCGGTGAGCTGGGTGATAAAGGAGAAGGGGAGCTCTATTCCCAGCCTACTCCCGGCCGGGGCATCCATATCGATAACCCCGCTCTGAAACCGCTGCTCACCCGCTGCGGAACGCTCAAGATACCCATCATCATCCACGTCGCCGAAGACCGCTGGATGTACGAGCAGCCCGACGCTTCCAACGACGGTCTCATGAATGCGGCAAAATGGCACGTCAATATGGACGTTCCCGGCAAGCTCGACCATGACCAGCTCATCGCCGGTCTATCGAAGGCCGTAGGCGAAAATCCCGGCGTCACTTTCGTCGCCTGTCACTTCGCCAACTGCTGCTCCGACCTCAACGTCCTCGGAGACCTGTTCGCCAAACACCCCAACTTATATGCCGACATTGCCGCCCGTTACGCCGAGACGGGACCCATACCCCGCTTCGCCGCCGCCTTTATAACCAAGTGGCAGGACCGTCTCGTCTATGGTACGGATATGGGCACGGAAGGCGCGATGTACCGCAGCACGTTCCGCATTCTGGAGACGGCGGACGAACATTTTTACGACTCCTCCATGTCCGACTACCACTGGGCGCTGTATGGATTCAACCTTTCCAAAGAGGTTCTCCGCAAGCTCTATCGGACCAACGCAGAAAAGATCATCCATCAACACTAAACTATGCACCGCCTACACCAGTCCTTCCTCATACTGCTGCTATCGATCGAGGCATCCGCCCAAACCGATATCGTGAAGAGCAAAAACCTGCAGCTTGCCGTCAACAGTCATCTGCAAACACAGGTTACCAGCCTTTTCCCCGGCAGCAAGCCCCTGATGTCCGGCTTCGCCTATTCCGAATACCTCACCACAAAATATTACACTGCCGAAGACTTCCTGCTGACCCGGAAGGTAAAGAGCGCGATCCACGACCCATCCGGAACGGGTACCCGCTGGCTTTTCTACGGCTCCAGCAAAGTACGCGGGCTCGAGAAGATTCTCAGCGTAACCACCTATGACCAGTTCCCCAACAGCGCCTATGTCCAGGTCAGCTATGTCAACCGCAGCCGCGCTCCTATCGAAGTCATAAAATGGGGAAACCATCGCTATCCTATCCTTCCATCGGCCGATAAGCCCGGCTTCTATAGCTTCCAGGGAAGCTCCCACAGCGACAGAAGAGACTGGATCCAAAAGGTGGATCCCGGATTTTATGAAAAGAATTTTATGGGTATGAACGACTGTGACTATGGCGGAGGCATCCCCGTCACTGACCTTTGGCGCAGGGACGCGGGGATCGCCGTCGGCCACACCTCCGAGGTGGCGCAGCTTGTCTCTCTGCCCGTAGACTATGATAGCACCACCGGTCATGCCGCAATCGGCGTCGAATACTCCTACCCAACCCTACGGCGGATGGCCCCCGGTGACACGCTGTCAACCGCCCCCACCTTTGTCAGTGTTCATCAGAAAGATTGTTTTGCCACACTTCGCAGCTATGGGTCCTATATGGCGACGCGCGGTATCAAGGCCGCCGCCGCTGAGCCCGCCGCTTATGAGCCCATCTGGTGCGCTTGGGGATATGAACGCGACTTTACCCTGACAGAAATACTCAAAACCCTGCCAAAGGTCAGGCAGCTGGGGATCAAATGGGTGGGACTAGATGACGGCTTTCAGCAGGCAGAAGGCGACTGGCATACCAACAAAGAACACTTTCCTGGAGGTGATGCGCAAATGAAGGCCTTTGTAGACAGCATCCACGCACAAGGCATGAAAGCCGTGCTATGGTGGGCGCCGCTCGCGGCAGACCCCGACAGCAAGCTTCTCAAGGAGAACCCCCATATCCTGATCAAGCAAAAAGACGGATCACCGGAGTACATCACCTGGTGGGACAGCTATTATATGTCGCCGACCGACGCTACGGTGCTGGCAGAGACGAAAAGGACCGTAGAGCTTTTTATCCGTGACTGGGGTTTCGATGCGCTTAAGCTCGACGGACAACATATGAACGCCTGCGCGCCCGACTATGCAAAGGGGCACAATATCACCCGGCCCGAGCAGTCTTTTGAAGATATGCCCCTTTTGTTTCGCACCATCTTCGAGACCGCCCGCAACATCAAACCCAATGCTGTCGTCGAATTTTGTCCCTGCGGCGACTGTATGAATTTTTACCACATGCCCTACACGAATCAGTTCGTGGCCAGCGACCCCGAAAGCAGCTGGCAGGTGCGGTTGAAGGGAAAAGTATACAAGGCCCTTATGCCCGGCACGGCCTATTTCGGCGACCACGTAGAACTTACAGACGACCACGCCGACTTCGCCTCCCAGCTGGGCATCGGCGCGGTACCCGGAACGAAATTCGTTTGGCCTGCCACCCGCGTAGCCAAAAAAGATGAAAGTTTTCTCTCTCCTGAAAAAGAAGCCCTTTTTACCAAATACCTGGGACTCTATAACGAAAAAATGCTGAGCACGGGCGACTATCGCGGCGATCTTTATGACATCGGATACGACTATCCCGAAACACACTGTATCCAAAAAGGACAGACCCTCTTTTATGCCTTTTACAGTCCCAGCTATTCCGGTACTATTCAGCTGCGCGGTCTCGATGCGGACGCCTCCTATCAGATCACCGACTATGTTAATGGGAAGGACCTGGGAACGGTAAAAGGCTCGGACGCAAAGCTGACAGTACATTTTGAAAAGGCGCTGCTGCTGGAAACGAAGAAACTCACTTCTCAGTAAGCTTATTTCTCCGCATTCAGCTTCCTGATAAAATCCGTCTCATCCTTCCGGTAAGGCGTAAGATCGGTCCGGTAAATATCATGAAACCATTCATCGGGCTGTCTGCCGTCAGCCAGCGGCGTATCCCAGGCATAGATCGTATTGGTCTTTCCCTCTACAAAACCCCAGTTGATTGCCGCTACATTTTCCTTTTTAAGCATAGGAAGTATATTGACGAACCGGCTGTTGTTCCGGCGCGCCATATATTCCGTGCAGATCAGGGGCCGGCCATAGGCTTTCAATAGCTGTATTACCCGCAGGTGCTTTTCGGGCTCTTCGTAATCATGGTAGGAAATAATATCGGAGTTGTTTAGCTGAAATTCATTCAGCTTTTCAAAATCCCATCTCCAGATCCCGGCGGTAATCGGCTGATCGGGATTGGCAGCCCTGGCCCATTTGAAAACGGCGGTCAGCAGGGGCAGGGACTTGTCTCCCTTATTGCTGTTGCCGGGCTCATTGTACAGGTCCCAGCCAAGTATTCGCTTATCATGTCCAAAGGTTGTCAGGATATCCTTCACGTATTTCTCCAGACCAGGGAAAATAGTGCTGTCCTCGGAGAAAGGCTGTCCGGGGTCCTGAACCCATCCCGAATTGTGGACGCCCGGCTTTGGTTCGGGCTGCTTGCCGGGTTTCCCTTCTTTGTTCCAGCAATCGTCGAAGAAGACGAAAAGTGGTTGGATGCCGTGCTTTTCAGCGATAGAAAGGAACTTATCCATGCGGTCTTTAAATCCTTTTTTGTCCGTCTCCCAGGCCAGGTGATGAAGAAACACACGCATCGTGTTGAAACCGATACCCTGCGCCAGGGTTAGCTCTTTATCGATCAGGTCCGGGCTGAAGGTCGCAGCCTGCCACATCTCCAATTGGTTGATGGCATTGTTGGGGATATAATTCGCGCCCGTCAGCCATTTATGCGTCGCATACCATGCATTGGCTTTCTCTTTCGTCCACATCTGGGCCCTGACATTCAATTGAACAAGGAGACCTGCCAGCGCTAAAACACCGAAATACATCTTTTTCATCTGAGTACCGTTTATCGTGTCAATTTTAAGTAACTAAAAGTCTTTCCATCCATGACCAGCTCGTCTGCGCCGCCGTTCTTATCCTTTTCAAAATAAGCGCTGACAACACCGGTTTTTCTGGGGGAAACGACCGAATCGGAATTGTGTGTATGGCAGACATAATACATCTTGCCGTTATCGTCAAAGAACAGATCGCCATGGCCAACCCCTGGCAGACCCGTACTAGCCGTATTCAAGATGGGGTTGTGCGTACTTTTCTCCCAGGGGCCCAGCGGGCTTTTGCTTACGGCATATCCAACGGCATAGCTCTTGCTCAGGTAATGATTGGCCGAATAAATCAGGTAGTACCAGCCGTTATGCTTGATAACGGTAGGTCCTTCTACGACACTCGCCATCACCGTTTCCCAGAGCGCTTGCGCCTCGACGCACAGGACATCGGTCGAAGGGATTATCCCTGAAAAATCATTCTTCATTTCCGCCGCGTATATTTTATTGCCGCCTTTAAATTCGACGTGGAATAAATACTTCTTGCCGTCATCATCTATAAAGACGTAAGGGTCGATCGTTTTCTGCTCGGGTATGATGGAGACGCTATCGCCTTTGAACGGACCGGTTGGCGCATCGGAAGTAGCTATCGCAATATGTTCGTTCGCAGTATAGGCCATATAGAACTTCCGGCCGTACCTCCAAACCTGCGGCGCCCAAAAGCCCTTCGTACCGTACGCGTCTCCTTTTTTTAAAGCAGGCTCACCCGATTTAAAGGATTGGCCGTCTGAAGAAACCAACACCCTGGTCCCGGCATCGGGCGCAGCGCCGTCCGTTCCATACAAGTAATACCTGCCCTTGTAATGGAATATGGTAGGATCGGCCTGGAAAACCTGCGCAAAAGCAGCCGCGCCATTCAAGGCGAGAAGGCTTGCGATAATTCCGGCACAACGAGCAGCAGCTTTAAAATTCATCCTATAAGATATTTTATTCTCCCGAAGGTTTATCTATCGGTGCATTGATGGCTACGGGCGTTCCAAAATTCGGTGTTCCATCCGCATTCCAGGTGAATTTTTGGATCCGCGGGCATCGCGCGTCTCCGCAGCCTACACCCGCGAGGGTATTCGCGTGGTAAAGGATCCAATTTTCTTTGCCATCCGGCGACAGGAAGAAGCCATTGTGTCCCGGTCCGAAAGCGCCGCCCGCAGTATTTTTGGTAAAAACAGGAGTGGGACTTTTCGTCCAGTCTGCAGGCGACAACGGATTACCGCCCGGCTTCAGTGTCAGCAGCCCAAGGCTATAATCATCCGACCAGCAGCCATTGCCCGAGTAGGTCAAAAATAGTTGCCCGCTGGCATTGATCAGCGCTTCGGGGCCTTCGTTGATGGTGCCTTCCCAGCCATAGGTCGGCTTGGCGATCATCACCCTCGTTCCTTCGATGGTATATGGATTGGATAGCTTGGCGATATAGATGTCCTGTTCGACATTCACGTTCCCCGGCCATCCGCTCCAGGCGGCATAGTTTACTCCGTTATAGGTAAAAATAGTAGCGTCGATAGCCCATTTGTCATCGGTATCGTGCAGCTTGCCTTTGAATGTCCAGGCGGACGGGTCGGTGGGATCGGAACCCGTGTTCTCCAGGACAAACACGCGATGGGTTGCATTGTCCCCGCCTTTGTCCGCAGAAACATAGATGTACCACTTATTATCCAGGTAGTGGATCTCCGGCGCCCAAATGTCCCTGCCATATTCCGAATTAGGGTCCGATGGGGGCTGCCAGACGGTTACCGGTGTTGCCTTGCCGAGGTCGCTCATATACTGCGTTTTCCAGATGGCGACCTTCGAGCCCGAAGTATGGGTATAGTAATAAAAGCTACCCTGTTTCAGCACCCAGGGATCTGGGCCGGAGGCCAGAAGCGGGTTCACGAATTTGGTGGTCGTGGGCGGAGGCGTGGTACCTCCCCCACCCCCGCCGCCATTGTCATCCTTGGATCTCGAGCAGCTGGTCAATGCAAGACTCAGCGCAATACAACTGATATAAAACGTTTTCATATTCGACATTTAATGCTACTACCAACCCGGATTCTGCTTCAAATTGGGATTCACATCCAGGTCATACTGCGGGATATTAAGGAACAAATATCTGCTGGTATAATGAGCAAAGCCTGCATCACGGGAAGCTAATCCTGTGCCCAGGTCATTCCATCTTGCCAGGTCTTCCCAGCGGTGTCCTTCTCCGGACAGCTCCGTCACGCGTTCGTGTTTCAGCTGATCCAGGAATTGCGATTGCGACAGGCCGGAAGGAAGGTCGGCCAGACCTGCTCTGTGTCTTACCTGGTTGACAAAAGCATAGGCATCCGTGGTCTTACCTTGCGCATTCAACGCCTCTGCATATAACAGCAGCACATCGGCATAACGCAGGTAACGGTAGTTATTCCCGGAATGGAAATCTTCCGCATTCTGAGATGCATCGTTAAGGAACTTCCTCAGGTAAACGGTATGTGTCGTAGCGACTCCGATAGGATCGTCAGACGTTACAGTATAGTTGCGGGAAGCGAATGTCTGTCCATAGACCAGGGTGAAGTTCGGCCCTCTTTCGTCCGTCGAATCGTACAGGAAGCTTGCCGCCAGCCGGGGGTCGCGGCCTCCGGAAGTAGTCTTTTCCTTCAGAAATTCCCAAACGCACCACCTTCTCGCCTGTCCGTCGGTAAAGCCGATAGGCCGCGGAGCAAAGAACGGGGGGATAGAGCTTCCGACATTCAGGTTATCCGGATTGCCGCTGGCGTCGTCGTCATGGTTATCGGACAGGTTTGTCAAATTCTGGATTTCGAAGACGGACTCGGAATTGTTCTCGGCAGCCTTTGTGAAGTTATCCCTGTAATTTGAGACAAGGCTATAGTTCGACGCGCCGGGCCCTGTTGTCAGCCATGCGAAAGCCGTGGCGGCAAGATCGTATTTTCGCAGCTGCATATAGGTTTTACCCAGCATGCCGTAAGCAGCGCCCTGAGTAGCACGGCCTTTGTCGGCTGCTGTGTAGCTTGCAGGAAGTCCCTGCGAGGCCTCCGTAAAATCCTTTATACATTGTGCATATACATCGGGCTGCTGTACGGTTGAAGGTTTGTCGGTCGCCAGGTATGTTTTGAGCATCACCGGAACATTGCCCCAATACGTAGCCAGGTAATAGTAAAAATACCCGCGAAAGAATTTTGCTTCTGCTATCAGCTTAGCTTTTGCCGCAGCATCCATATCGATGCCCGGGACGTTGTCCAGCACCTGGTTACAACGATTTATCCCGATATAGCAGTCCTGCCAGACGGTCGTGGTTTCCCAAAGATTATAATCCGTGACATTGAATACGTCGAAGTTATTGATGAGCACCGCATTCGGGCTGGTGCTGAATGCCTCGTCGGAACGGACGATCGTGATAAAGAATTGATTCCGGGCAAGTCCTACCCGATGGAAGGTGCTATAGATGGCATTGACGCCATTCTGCGCATCCGTGCCGGATTTCCAAAAATTATCGATCGAGGGCGTATTCGGGTTCTTGATCTCGAGGTCCTTTTTACAAGAGCAAAGAAACAATATAGAAACTATGATAAGTGCATTTTTCATTGTAATGAGTTTTGGGATATAGACTAAAATTCCAGGCTGATACCTCCGGAGAAAATCCTGCTGGCAGGCCAGAAACCTGAGTCCATACCACGCATGATCAAATTCCCGTTCGCTACATCCGGATCCAATCCTTTGTATTTTGTGATCGTCAGGAGATTTTGTCCGCTGACATAAGCCCTCATTGTTTTGATGCCGGCTTGTTTCAACAGGCTGGGTGAGAAGCTGTACCCGATTTCCAGGTTACGCAGCCGCACATAGGAGCCATTCTCCAGCCAGCGATCGCTCTGTCCGATATTGTTCTGCGAGACCGAAGGGTCGGAGCCATTGTCCACGGCGAGGCGGGGGTCGGTGCCACCCGGATTGGAAGCGCTCCAGGGATTGATCGCCTTCCGGAAATTTGTCAGCTGGTAGCTGTCCAGCGCCCGGCGAACGTCGTCATAAATCTTGTTGCCAAAAACACCTATCAACTGTACATTGATATTAAAACCTTTGTAATAGCCGTTGAACTGCAGACCGGTCTGAAGGGTCGGCCAGGGAGAGCCACGGAACCTTCTGTCATCGTCGGTGATGCTGCCATCGCCATTTGCGTCTACATATTTTACGTCACCGGGTTTTGCATTCGGCTGGATGATCTTTCCGTCCTTGTTCTTATAATTATTCACCTCATCCTGGGTATGGAACAGGCCGTTCGATTGTATCACGAACCATTCTCCCATGGCATGTCCGACCTGGGTCCGGGTATAGTTTGCCGGCTGCAGATAATTGATGGGAATGCCAGCCGTAGACCCCTGGTTGCCGACAGACAATACCTTGTTCTTGATCGTTGTCAGGTTGCCTGCGATCTCCCACTTGAATGGGTGGGAATTGTTTTTGTACCCCAGGCTCAATTCGACCCCCGTGTTCCGGATAGAGCCGGAGTTTACGTAAGGACTGCTCGAAGCGCCGGAGTAAGCGGGAAGATTGACGACCAGCAGCGCATCTTTCGAGGTAGAATTATATACGTCGAAACCTATGGTCACTGCATTGTTCAGGATGTTGGCGTCGAATCCGATGTTCTTTTGCTCTCTCTTCTCCCAGTGAAGATCGGGATTGCTGACGGTAGACGAGTACTGGCCGATATGGGTAGTCGACGGGTCGCCATAAACACCCCTTGACGAGCTGTTCAGATTTCCGATGTATCCCCAGGGTGAAAGCACGTCGCTGAAACCCAGTTGTCCATAAGATGCCCTGAGCTTGAGCTCGTTCACCCAATCGACCTTGAAGAATTTTTCCCGGCTTAGCCTCCACCCGACTGCCGCGGATGGGAAATAACCCGTCCTGTAATTGGAGCCGAAACGGGAATCCTGGTCTATCCGTCCTGTCAGCGTAAGCAGGTACCTGTCATCGTATCCGTAGTTGACCCGTCCCAGCCATCCATGGTTTCGCCATAGGCTGAGGTTACCGTCTGCGGACGAAGTACCCAGCGCGGAGCCGATAGTCGTGTAGATCGTTCCATTCAGCTGTTGCAGGTTGGTCTTGGAAGCGATCGTGTTTTCGGTTTGCTGCTGCGTGCGGGAGAAGCCGACAACACCATTGATACTATGCAGACCAAAGGATTTTGAAAAGTTCAAGGTATGTTCCAGCAGCAGATTGGTAAATCGTCTGCGGGTCTCGGCCACGAAAGTCGGAGAAGGCTGGTTGGTATAGCGCCATACCCCCGTGTCACGCGTCTCTTTCACATAGTCGTAGCTCACTTCCAGACCGGCGTTGAAGCGGTAGGAAAGCCAGTTGGTAAATTTAACCTGGGCATATGCGTTTCCGACCATTTTCCCGTAAGCGTTGTGAATTTTATCCAATGCCGCATTGGCCATATAGTTGTTGGCATAGGTCGGATTGTCGGAAGACCCGAGCCCCCAGCCTTGCGGGTTGGAAGGATAGTTGATGGGATTTTTATACTCATCGCCCTGCACCTTGATGATCGGCGAGAACTGGGCCGAATTATAGAATACATTTACGCCGCCGCCGGGGTTATTGACGTTGGTGGAGCTGAGCATCATATTCTCTCCGAACGTCAGAATGCCTTTTTTTATCTCCGTATTGATCCGAAGACTGGCGCGGTTGAAGGTATTGGCTATTACAGACCCGTCGTTGCTGTTATATCCACCTGCGATATAATAAGAAGCGGTATTGGAGCCGCCGGAAACCCCGATATTGTAATCCTGGTAAGCGCCCGAACGATAGGATGCTTTTTGCCAGTCGGTATTGATGGTATTGTTGGCAAGCTGGGCTGCAACCCCGGTCGGTAACGCTACCCCGGAATTGGTGTATTCCTGCTGTACCGTCTTCAGGAACTGGGAGGCGTCCATTACGTCCCATTTTTTTGGCATCTGCTGTACGCCGTACTTTCCGTTTGCGGATATGATGGGTTCGCCGTTACGGCCTTTTTTTGTGGTGATGATTACTACGCCATTACCCGCGCGCGAACCATAGATGGCGGAAGCGGAGGCATCTTTGAGCACCTGGATGGAAGCGATATCATCGGGATTGATCGTGACATTCGCGTCGGAGATCATTCCGTCGATCACATAGAGAGGATTGGCATTTCCGAAGCTACCGACGCCTCTGATCTCGATGACGGAGTTTTGTCCGGGAGCCCCGCCGTTCCGTACCGTTACGCCAGGCACCAGGCCTTGCATGGATTCGGCCGCTGTTCCAGCAGACAGCTTCGAGGAATTGCCTACATTGACAATACCCGTAGCCCCGGTGAGGTCCTTGCGTTTTACCGTCTGATAACCGATAACGACGGCTTCATTCAGCTGGGTCTTGTCCGGACGGAGCGACAGATCGACGGCTGACCGGCCGCTTACCGCTACGACCTCTTTTATATAACCTACATTTTCAAACACGAGAGAGTCGCTCTCTCCCGCAGTGATGGTATAAACACCGGCATTGTTCGTAAGAACGTGGGCTGTACCTGTTTTCAAAGAAACGTCTACCCCGCCTAACGGGCTTCCTGTTTCATCCGTTATTTTACCCGTAACGGTGTGCCCGGAAGACTGAGCGCGTAGAACATTCGATGAAAAACCAATGAAAAAAAGAAAGAAGGCGATGATTAGATGGGATTTTCTCATTTGGCAGTGATCGTTTTATTTGGCGATAAAATTCTATTTTAAACTCAACATCCGATCTCTAAATCCGCTCAATTATTCTACATATTTTCTCATTTATCGGGCGGAGCCCGATTGTACTGAGGCCTAAGGCCGAAAGTACCGACATTGTGGTTTGGCGATAAAAAATTAATTTTATTAAAATTTTTTATCGCCACATTTTAGCAGACAAATGCATTAATTTGTGCGATGGAAAATCGGCAAAGAGTGTTGAAAACCAAAGGCATTTTCCTTATTATCGCCGTCCTTCTATCGATGGCGTCGGCTGTTCCTGCTAAAAGCCAGTCGTATTATTTCCGTCATTACCAGGTGGAAAGCGGGCTTTCCAACAACACCGTTTTTTGCTGCGTCCAGGACAAAAAGGGTTTTATATGGCTGGGTACCAAAGACGGCCTCAGCCGGTTCAATGGCTACAGCTTCGATGTATTCAGGAGCACGCAGGACAGCCTGGGTCTTGGCGACAGCTATATCCGCAGCTTATATATCGACGAGAACGATTCCTTGTATGTCGGTACGAGGATAGGCATCTATAAATACCAGCCGGTGACCGAGACCTTCGTCCGGATAGTAAAGACGAACAGCGAGGTAACGGACATTAAAAAAGATGCGGAGGGCAGGCTTTGGGCCATATCGAATAAAAGACTGCTCCTCTACGAGGAACGATTAAAAACGCTCCGGAATTATGAGATAGTGGGTCACCCTACCTCGACATCCATCTGCATCGGACCGGGGCGGTCCATATGGGTCGCCACAACCGACGGCTATATTGCAAAATGGCAGGAGGGTTCTCATTCGTTCATAGCGTATGATCTTTTCAAAAACGACGCCCCGGGACCGTTCAAATGGATCGAAAAGGCGTTTGCTGCAAAGGATGGAAAGATACTGGTCGGGACTGCCAATTCAGGCGTAAAGCTGTTCGACCCCGAAAGCGGCAATTACAAAAACATCATTACGAAAAATAAGGAGAATAACGGCATATATGTCCGCGACTTTATCCAAAAATCCGATGGCGAGACCTGGATCGCAACAGAGTCCGGCATATACATCTACAACAATATCACAGGCCTAACGATCAACCTGCTGCAGCAATACAGCGATCCCTATTCGCTGAGCGACAATGCCGTCTATACGCTCTGCCTGGACAAGGAAGGAGGCATCTGGGCCGGAACCTATTCGGGAGGCGTCAATTATTTTCATCCGCAGTATGCGACGTTCGAAAAATTCTTCCCCAATCACGGCAAAGCATCCCTATCCGGAAACGTAGTCAGGGAAATATGCCCCGACAATCAGGGTAATCTATGGATAGGTACGGAAGATGCAGGATTGAACAAGCTGGACGTAAAAAGCAACACCATCTCGTTTTATTCCAATAAGGACATCGCCTATCCGAATATCCATGGTCTGCTGACGGTAGGGAACAAACTGCTGATCGGCACTTTCGAGCACGGCCTCGATGTAATGGATCTAAAAAGCAATAAGATCATTGCACATTATCCCTCCGGCAACAGAACCGACTCGCTTCGCAGTGACTTTTTCGTTGTGCTTTACCGCACCAAAAACGGGACCATTTATGCCGGCACCCGGCTGGGATTGTACATTTTCGATCTCGACACCCGCACGTTTCACCTCGCAAGCCCCTTGCTGGCCAACTGCTATATCCACTGCATGCTGGAGGATGCCTCCGGCACCTTATGGATAGGTACGACCGGCAATGGACTATATAAGTATGATCAGCAGAAAAAGAAACTGGAAGCCGTGGGTAGTGGGTTCGATTCACGGCAAGATGCCGGTACTCTGTGGATTACCACCATTTTCCAGGATACGGAAGCCAATATCTGGGTAGGCACGGAAGGGAATGGCCTCTTTCGTTTCGACCCGGAAAAAAACATTTTTTCCAACTATTCCATAAAATATGGCTTTCCGGGTAACACGATCTATAAAATACTGGAGGATGATAAGCGTACCTTATGGATCTCCACGCCAAAGGGGTTGGTGAACTTCAGTCCCGCGACGAAAAGCATTGTCAATATTTACACTACGGCCAATGGTCTTTTGAGCGATCAGTTCAATTATAATTCGGGATACAAGGATAGTTCGGGCAGAATGTACTTCGGTTCGGTCAAAGGTATGATCAGCTTTAATCCTAAAGACCTGACGACATCGAGTTTCTCACCGCCGGTTTATATCACATCGATCATAGCAGACGGCGTAAAAATAAGCCCGGCGGGCCAGGAGAACAGATCGCTGCTCTATGCTTCAAAGGTAAGCCTGAACCATCGACAGTCTTCATTCAGCATAGAATTCGCGGCATTGAGCTATGTATCACCGGAAATGACCGGATACAGGTATGTTATGGAAGGACTGGACAACAAATGGTCGACCATTCCCACTAACCAGAAAGTGTATTTCACCAATCTGCCGCCCGGCAACTATACATTCAAGGTCCAGGCGGTCAACGGCAAGGAGGATGGAAACACGGCACAGATAGCCATCGAAATCCTGCCGGTATTTTGGGAGAGTATGCCTGCCAAGGCATTATATGTACTCATTGCTGTCGGAGTAGTCTTTACGCTGATCAGGAATTATCATACCATGATGACGGAGAAAAACAGGCGAAGGGTAGAACATGTCGAGCACGAAAAGGAAAAGGAAATGTATAAGGTCAAAATGGATTTCCTTACCACCGTAGCTCATGAAATAAGAACGCCTTTGACGTTGATCAAAGCGCCGCTGGAAAAGATAACCCAGCAGATCGACAGCCTGCCGAACATCCGCAAGCATCTATTGACGATGCAGCGGAACACGGAAAGGATGATCACCCTGAGCGAAGAGCTGCTCAATTTTCAAAAGGCGGAGGTAAATGGATTCAAATTGAATTTTGTGGCTGTGGACCTCGTAAAGCTGATAAAAGAGATTGCTGCTAATTTTGAAGATGCGGCGGCTGCTAAAAAGATAAACATCGAAACATCGTTTCCCGTACAGCCCATCCATACAAACATAGACAAGGAGGCAGTCACCAAGATCATCAGCAACCTCCTGAATAATGCGATCAAATATGCCGACGGTCATGTGATAATAGAAGTATCCTACGGCACAGATAATGTCTCTATCGTGTTCAAAAATGACGGACCGCTCATACCCAGTGACATGCGCGAGAAGATATTCGAGCCATTCTTCCGGCTGGCGACGGCAAAAGCACAACCGGGAGCCGGTCTGGGTCTGGCTCTTGCAAGGTCACTCGCCATCCTGCATAATGGTTCCCTGCAGCTGGACTCATCCTCGCCCCTCTATAACATTTTTGTGCTAACTTTACCCGTATCCGATTCCGTAACCCGCAAAGCCTAAACGTCCGTTTCTATGCATGATGAGGAAATTCAACAGCCTGTTATTCTAATTGTCGACGACAATCAGGAAATCCTGGAATTCCTGGCAGAAGACCTGGAGGACAAGTACGTCGTGTTAAGCGCAGCAAACGTAAAAACGGCATTTTCCCTGCTGGAAAAGCACATGGTCCACTTGATCATCAGCGATATCATCATGCCGGATATCGATGGGTATACTTTCTGCAATATGATCAAGTCGAATATAGAATACAGCCATATTCCTTTCATATTGCTGACGGCTAAAAACACCCTTCACGCCAAGATCGAAGGATTGGAAAAGGGTGCGGACGCCTACATCGAGAAGCCGTTCTCCCCAGCTTATGTACGAGTCCAGATCTCCAATCTTCTGGCTAACCGGAACAGGATGAGAGATTTTTTTTCGTCGTATCCTTACGCCAGTATAAAAACTACGGCTCATTCATCGGCGGATGAAATTTTGCTGGCCAAATTAACTTCCCTGATCCTCCAGTTTATAGACAATCCCGACCTGAGCGTCGACACCCTCGCCGATGAAATGCACATGAGCCGCCCTACCCTCTACAGGAAAATCAAGACCATTTCCGACCTCACCCCCAATGAGCTTATCAATCTCACCCGGCTCAAGAAAGCGGCAGAGCTCCTGGCCCTGGAAAAATACAGCATCAATGAGATTTCGATCATGGTCGGATTTGCTTCCGCCACACATTTTGGCCGGAATTTCTCAAAACATTACGGTATGACGCCGAGCAGCTATGCCGCCAGGACGGCGAATAATAAGCGGTAATGGCCTAGAGGTAAATCAATGGATTACCCGCCTTGTTCTCTCCTCTGCAATGATAGATTCTATGCCGGAGATTATCGGGATGATTCCTATCGAAAATCAGCTCATTCGAAAAATAGCGCATCGTATAGCCAGTCCGGCGCCTGTCGCTCGTATTCGCTTTCGCGCCGTGGATGATCCGGCAATCATGCAGGGAGTAGAAGTTCTTTTTTAGCTCGAACCAAACCACTTTCGACTCATCTACCTGTGAGTCCTTGATCTTTTTGTCGAAAATCCGGTTGTCTGTATCCAACTTTTCGTATTCTGAAAATCCATTGTGGTGTGAGCCTGGAATAACGCCCATACAACCGTTGGCGATATCGGCTTCGTCGATGGCCAGCCATACGGTGACAATCTTGTCGAAACGGTTGAAACGGCCTTTCCAGTAAGCGCTGTCCTCATGCCAGGGAGTAGGGTTGCCGGTTTTGGGTTCCTTGCTGATAAAATGGCTGCTCCACAAGCCGATATCGGGACCGATGAGACGTTCTACCACGTCCAGCACTTCACCGGCCATCAGGAAATCGAATAGCCGGGGGTCCTTCATATGCGGAACGTCCAGCTCGTCCGGTTTTAAATCGCCCCGGCCCGCCAGGTGTTCCTCGAAGATCGAAAACAGCTCGGCAAATTTATCAGCGGAGAACAGGGGACGTCCGGTAAGCAGGTAGCCGTTCTCTTCATAAAAGCTCACTTCTTTTTCATCGGGGGCGTTGGCAACTACGTTTAGCATAGTATTAAATTTTCTGTTAAGTATTTTCTCATGGACATATTTATCTCGTGCTGCGAAGCAACGGGAGTGTGACTAAAGGGAAGTGTATGGAGATAAGGCGGTGGGCCGAACTCACAGGTAATGGTCAGCGGCTTGCTGCTACGCTGCCGATGACAGGCCAGGATCTTTTTCCACCATTGCAGGTGTGCGTCCAGTTCCCGGGCAAATGCGGGGTCTTCGGGATGCGATACCTGCGGCCCCTGTGCATATCCAACCCGGGCATGGATATGGGCGCAGTGAGGGATTACCTTTTCCATCGTCGTCTGCTGGTCTTCCAGCAGCGATTCCGACACTACACACCAATGCGAGAAGTCCGCCGTCAGCAAAAGGCCGGGAAACGCGGAGAGATAGTCCCCTATCAGGGCCGTGCAAAAAGAGAAACGACCCCGATGAATTTCGTGCGCTACGGGTACGCCATATTCTTCGGAAAGTATATTGGCCTGATGGATAAATTCCAGGTTGACGTCTACCGGGTAATAATCCTTACCGGTGTGACAATTGATCAGCAGAGGTTGCAGCTGCATGAGCTTTTCCAGCTTACCACTATAATCGAGCAGCAGCTCGTCCGGCGTATTCCCTTTGGAAAAGGGATGCTGAATCAGCAGCTCCAATTCGTAGGCCTGGACCAGCTTCTGTACCCGATGGAGATCGTCCTTATCAGGATCCAGGGCAATCTCGACGCCATCGAACCCGGAGGATTTCACCAGTCTCAAAAATTCTTCCATCGGCATGTATTCCATTCCCCAGAAAGGATAATAGTAATTGATCATAATATTTTGAATAAAGCAGGCTTTCCCTGATAAATTTGCTTACCGTCCTTTATAATCGTACAGCTCGTCCTGGAAACCGTCAGGTCGATGACGCGCCCCCTGTATCCCAATCCTTTGATGGTTATGCTTTCTTCGATTGTCGACTGAGGCGCGACCCACAAGCTCCCGTCCAGCCGGGGCTCCAGTCCGATTAGTCCGAATAAGATGGCTTCGGCGCCGGTAAGGCCCGCGATGATATTGGCCCGTTTGAAAACCGGGGAAGCGGGACGGTCGCAAAAATGTTCCTGCGGAAAATAAGGCCACTGCTGTCCCAGCCAGAACTGGCGGCTCAGCACGTCCCATGCTTTGGCCGGCAGGCGTTCATGATACAGGTCGAGCGCCAGCTGCGCCACGTCTCCGGTATAGGCTCCTCCCCCGCCCCAGTCGGTGTCCGTCTCCTCGTAGTGCACCGAATCCGCTTTGGAGATGCTGCTTACCCCAAACGGAAAAAGGAATTTATTCTCGACCAGTTGCTCGAGGATCTTCTTTTTCATGGCGGGAGTGCATACCCCGGAACGGAGCATGTCGAAGACCTGGATAGAATACACCCATTCCTTGTGTCCGTCCGGGTATAAGCAGACAAACCATCCGGCCTTCTGGTCCCAAAGCTCTCTTCGGATGGCGGCAGCAATGGAGTCGGATTTTTTCTTCCACACGGAAGTCTCCGAAGCGTCATATCCCGCTCGCTCTCCCATTTCGGCCAATCGCCGCAGACACCATACCCGCTCGGCATTGGGGCTCGGCACTCCATGCTCCCATCCCATGCCCCGCATCTCCAGGAGGTTCTTTTGTTCGCCATAGTCGACGATACCCCTGATCATCGGCCGCTGTTCATCCTCCAGCACAAGTCTTTTCACCTGCGCCAGGAGTTCGGGCTCAATTTTCTTTTGACACGCAAGGGCATAAACCAGGTTAGTAAAAGCAACCGTGCTGTATGCATAGCGGACGCCGGAGCCCGCCCCATCGGGCGTATACGCGTTGTATTTTTCAAGATCGATGGCCACCATATTGCGCGTAATATCCAGGAGCTTGTCACCCATCATCAGGCTTACCAGATGAGGCGCGTAACCGCCTACATCCCAGAGGTAGGTGCTCATGGAGCCGCCGTCGAGTCCGCTGGTGACCAGGGAAGGATTCAGCTTGAAGTCGGGTTTCTCCCAGATACATACGAGTCCGGAAACGATGGACCGTTTATAATAATCTTCCAGGGCTTTGTTAGCTGTCTGTAGTGTAGGGATATTCGACAGCGCCCATTGTAAGCGACGCGCCCAAATCTCTTCTGTCTTTTTTTCCAGGGCGGAAAAGTCGACGGTTCCTGCAATCGGTACATAAACAACAGCGAGATAGCCGGTCTTTGAAGCGCCCGGACTGATTGTTGTGTAATCGCCGGTTTTATAAAGCTGTGGAGCCAGCTGGCTGGAATCCGCCGAGGGTGCGATAAATCCCCACTGGTTCAGGGGGATTTGCGCAGACTTTCCGGGACGGAGCGTAGGGATCATCTTCAGCTCCAGCGGCACCATCTCCCAATTCTTTACTTCATACCGGATCATAAAACCCGATCGGTCGGCCAGCGGGATCAGGTGGGAAACGATTTCGAATGAAATAGGTCCCCGGGAATGCATACGATGATACACCCCTCTGCGGACAATCCTGTCCGGCTGCCAGCTGCCGCCGGTATAAAGAATATTATCGACTTTGCTGCCCCAGACAAATCGGTCGCGGATAGTATCGCCGTTTGCAACGAACGATGCCTCGAGGGAAAGGTTCCTCCCGGAGATGGGCGGGGACATAAAGTCTCCGACTCCCAGCACCGAACCCAGGACGGGACTCGCCGTACTGTAACCGCTGCCCACCCATAGCTGGGCTTGAGGTGTCAGCAATTTATTCAGATCGATAGCAAAATCGCTTAGCTGCCAGCGTGGATGAGCCTGAGCCGATAGCCCGGTGGAAATAACTGTCAACAAAATGACGATAAGGCATTGTTTTCTCATGCGACATTTTGATTTATCTTCCGGAAATCGGAGGGGGTGAGATGATAGATCTTTTTGAAAGTCTTGTAAAAGTGCGCCAGGCTGCTAAAGCCGCAGTCGCTGCTGATAATCTTGATGGGCACATTGGTGATCACCAGCTGTTTGGCAGCGAAATTCATGCGCAGTTCCGCAATCAGGTCGGACAGCGACTTGTCGAGCACTTTTTGAACGGTTCGATTCACGTGGTGAATGTTTTTTTTGCAGGCGTCTACAAAACCGGCATATCCCTTTTTGAATAGCTCCGGCGTGGAAAAATCCTGGATGGCGTCGTGCAGCCATACGGGAATCTGTTTGTCGACGGCGCCATCGTCGCTGTCGGCGATCGACCGGAAGATGAACAGCAGCAGGCTGTCCAGGTGGATCAGCGAATTTCTGAATTTGAAATTCTCTTCCGCCCTCCGGGAAATCTGCCGGATGAGGGTCGGACTGACCGAGATAGTATACGGGAGAAAATCGTCCGTCCAGAAATAATGGTTCAGGTTAGGAAAGTATCGTTTCCGCAGGTGCTTGAGCGTAGCCGACGAAAAGGCGAGGTTCATGATGGTCAAGCCCCGGCCCCTTCGGGAAGAAGTAAAAGTATGTTTGTCGTCCGGTCTGATCATCACCAGGTCACCGGGTTCCAGCCTGATCTCCTGGCCGTTCACCAGGTGGGTGCCGCTGCCGGCTTCCACCCAGAAGATCTCCGCAAAGTCGTGCTGGTGCAGGGAGATATCCCGCCTGGAATAAATGGTGACCCTCGCCAGGTGCATTACCTCGTCGTCCCGGATGAAATCGCGCAAATGAAAACGTTGAATGTCCATGACCACATTTTGAATTAAAAAGGCGTTTCGCTCATCTCAAATTTAATCACTCCTCCCTTTTCAATATCGGTATAATGAATGATCGAACCCGTAATTTTCTGTCCATTGATGGATACCGAACGAACGTAGATATCTTTATCGGAGGCATCCGGCGCTTCCAGGGTAAGCGTATGGCCATTCCCCATGTGAAGAACAACCTTTTTGAACAGTGGTCCCGTCAGATAATAGATATCCTGGCCGGCATTGGGGAAGAAGCCCATGGCGGAAAAAATATACCAGGCGCTCATCGCTCCACTGTCGTCATTCCCCGGAACGCCTTTTTCGGTAAACCGTTCCCGCATCAGTTTTCGTACCCAGTAGCTGCTCCGGTCGGGCCGCCCGGCATAATGAAATCCCTGGACGGCCAGGAAGGCGGGCTCATTGCCATAGTCGATCAGGTTATTGGCAAAACCATAATCCAGCTTGCGGAGGAAGGCCTCCGGGCCTCCATCGAGCTCCACCAGCCGGGGAAAGTCGTGCGGCATAAACCAGGAATAGGTCCAGCTGGAACCTTCGTAGAAATAGTTCTTCCAGGAGCCGGGATACTTCTTCAGGTCCGTGGCGATAAATCCTCCGTCAAGCCCGCGAGGAGCGATAAACCCTTTAAAGCCATCGCTGACAGCGTCTTTGTTCCATAAATTTGTCCATTGACGGCTCCGGTCAAGATAGTCCCGATAGTCGTTCCCTTTCCCAAGGTCCCTGGCCATGAGCGCTGCGCAAAAATCATTATAGGAATATTCGAGTGTCATGGAGCAATTCATTATGCCCGCCGGGATCCAGCCTTTGGTCTTATAGGTATTCAGCGCGCTGTCTTCTTTTCTCCAGGCAAAGCTTCCCAGGCGCTGGCTGTCGGCATCATATTTCATGATGCGGTATGCGGAACGCCAGTCTACTCCAGGCAGCCGCTTACCGTATGCGTCTGCGATAATATTGTCGATATTGTTCCCGCCCTGCTCATTATTCATATCGACGCCGTTGACAAATGCATCGCGTACCACACCGTATTTTTTAAACCGGGCGATAAAGGAATTGACCGTGCTGCTGACCATGTCAGGGGTAAGAAGAATATGCAAGGGATAGGCCGTACGCCAGGTATCCCAGACCGCAAAATGATCGTCCCAGACAGGAACGTTCTTTCCAAAATCCTTATGGTCGTTGGTACGGTCGCGCGGCATCAGGTGCGCGTGGTAGAGCGCCGTATAAAAGAGGGTCTTGTCTTTTTCCGTGCCGCCGTCGACTTCGATCTTTCGCAGCAGCGTATTCCATTCCGATCGTGCGCGTTCTTTTACGGCGTCATAGTCGAACTCTTTTATTTCTGCCGCCAGCCAGGTCTTAGCCTGTTCAATGCTTTTATACGAAACGGCTATTTTCAGATAGACGGTTTCCTTTTCCGTGGTGGAAAAGCGCAGGATAGCCCCCACCCTGTCGTTCTTTTGCCGTAAGCTTTCCGATCCGGTCCCCATAGAAACGACTCCATTCAGCCAGGTACCCGTCCCAGCGGGTCGCTTGCTTACCGCTGCGGCAAAATAAATGGGATAAGTTCCTCCGCCAAAACCACCGCGGTAGACACCATAGCCGGTGATATTGCCTTGCGGGTCCGTCGCAACGCTGCCTTGCGACACCTCGCCGCCGATGACCGGCCGGATGTCCATTGGGAGGTTATGGGTGATGTCCAGCAGAATATGGGCGCTGTCTGATTTGGGAAAGGTAAATTGATAAATGACGCTGTGACGGGCCGGCGTAAGTCGAGTGGTTATCGCGTATCGTTGCAGGGTCACCGCATATTCATATGGCGTGGCGAGCTCGTCCGATTTTGGCGAATCGTGACTGGTCTCCCCTACTGTAAGGCCGATTTGCGGTGACAGAAATACCTGGCCGTTGGTGCCCCAGCCCGTTCCGCTGACGTGCAGCTGGCCGAAGCCCCGGATGGGCTCGTCGGGGCTATAGCCGTCGTTACCGCCATTGATGGTTTGCGGGCTTGGGTTCACGGAGCCGAAGGGCAGCTGCGGCCCGACGACGCAATTGGAAGCGTCGCGGCCGTCGAGGACGCCGATAAAGTTGTCGACGTAATCGACTGGTTCTTTACCCCGGATGACATATAACGGAAATTCGCCGGTCTGTGCTGTCGACAGTGCTACGGCGTTGCCCATCATGTCGAGTACGCGGTCAGGTGCGCCGCCCTTGATGATATCTTTTAACGCTACGGCTTTGTCTGACCAGTATACGTCGATCGTCTCCTTGTCCTTTTTGAAATGGGCTATTTTTACCGGTCCAGAATGATCAAAGCCAGCAGGTGACGCATCTTCCGTAATAGCTACCATTGCAGCATGTGCGGCGATACCCGGACCGGGAATACCGGTTGCCTCGATAAACCCGGAAGTCATGTCTTCGTTGATCCCGTTACCTGCAGCGGTGGCGCCCAGCTGAAAATCGAAATAGTGTTTCACCCCCATCGCTTTCAGGAGCAGAGCCGCGCGAACCATCGACGCGGCGGCGCTGGGCTTTTTAGCCGGCGAGGATACGGGTATCCGATAGGTGGATAGCCAGCTCTGCGCGCCCTGGAGATACATGCCTCCTTCGGTATGCCACAAAGGCATCGATTCGCCCTTCCGGTTCTTATAGCTCCGGATCTTTTCAAGCACGGGTAGTACAAAGGCGTCATCGGGGTTAGCCCCTCCGGCAGCGAGGCTGTAAAAATGAAAAGAAAAAGCGTCTAAGTAATTGCCCCCGCCCTGCTGCAATACCTCCCAGCCGAGGGGAGCATTGAGACCGGCAAGGGTCGGTCCCATCAGGGTCACCGGTTTGCCGATCGAGTCGAGCACTTCCCGGGCGGCTTTCACGAGGGATACATATATGTCAGATTTTTTCAGTCCCGGTTTCACCTGGAGAAAACCACCATCCGGTTCATTCCAGACCTCCCAGGTGTTGATATAAGGTGACAGCGCCTGTGTGCATCGTAACACATATTCCTTCCACTCATCGAGACGGGCGGGTGGATAGCTATGCGACCATCGGTTGCCGACCGGGCTTTTTGTATCGATGTCTGCGGCAAAGTCCGGGGCCGTTCCAAGGATGCCCGTCAGACGAAATCCTTGCCGATATGCGTTTGCTACTGCCGTCGTAGGAAAGTTCCATACGCCTGGCTGCGGCTCCCCCGCTATCCAGGTGGTAACCAGGGGAGGCCACATACGCAGCCAGCGAAAACCGCCTTTTCGGGCGATCTCCAGGTTATAGGGGGTTAGGTCGACGTGCCCGCCAAAATAGGAGTCCGGTCGCTCGCCCGGAGGAGGGAGGGGCGGCAGCACGCTATAAATCTGTTCTGCCAGCAGGACGGAGCTGCCGGCGGGGCGGGCTTCGATACGAAAAGCGCCAAAGGCTTCCGTGGGTACGGAGATGGTCGATTCGCCATAACCGCTGGCGTTTCCGGACACAAGACTCGTAGTTTCAGCGATTGCCTGGTCGAGATAATTCAACACGGAGATCTTGTACGTCTGTGAAAAATTCGGTGCTTCTCCGGCTACAGTAAGTATAAATTTTGCGGAGTCGTGTCGGGCGTAAAGATTAGCGACAGGTGTACTCTTCTCCGGCTGGATGGCTACAGCCGACGGATAGAGGGGGACATCGGCGTGGTCGTCTTCGGTCCATACAACACCGTCGATATCGTATATGCCGGCTTTGTTCAGACGGAGACAAACAAAGTAGAGACCGTCCTGTGCGGGCTTCAACGTAAAGGGCAGAGAAAAACGCTGCCACTGACCGGAACTTGTTGCGGTTTGTGTTTGTATGGCGCTGCTGGAATTGATACCGCTGCCCATGCCCGCTTCGAAAGTACGCGCGCTGTCGCTGCGAAGAAAAAAGGAAAGATGACCGTTACGCCCATAACGAGCCGGAAAATAGGCGCTGGTCAATACGGAACGGCAGCCGGAGTCGATTTTCATCCGAAGATACCGATGCCCGGCAGGGGCGCCCACCATCGTCAACAAAGCCGCATCTTCGGGCGCGGGTATCCCATTACCCGATTCCTGCGGCACGGAACCGAATTCGCGCTTGCGAAAAGTCGCCGTCCAGCCATCACGTCCTGTTTCGAAGGAAGCATTACGGATGGGGTTGATTGTTGGCACAGGCCCTTCGTCCATCGCCGGCAGCTCCGTAATGGATATGTCGTCTACCCAGAAAACACCGGGCTGGTTCAATACGAAACGAAGGGATGGGGTAAAGGAGATCAGGTCCCGGGGCAGCTGAACCGTATACTCGTGCTGCTGCCATTCGTCGGTAAGATTCATCTCCGTCCTTAACCATGTGATGCGAGGTTCAACCTCACGGCGGAGCATGACCGTCAGGTTGGCTCCGTTGCTGACGCCTCTTGCCCAGAAACGCAGCCGGATGGCGGTCGATGGACGCAGAGGCAGATGAGGAAAGGCCAGCGAGACCTGCGGTCCGTTGATTACTTTATTCAGCGCTACGCGCATAGACCAGGAGCCGCTGTGCGGATTTTTCCCGTCCCGCTCGCACGCCACCTCGTTTTTCATCCAGTTGTCCAGCTGCCAGGGGTCCTGCCCTGTTTCGAAGCCGGGATTGGTGATCAGGTTAGGCTGCTGCGCTTTTAATTCGCAGACGGTTAGAATAATCAGGTGTACGAAAAAAAGAAATCGCATCATATCTTCTTATAGCTTCTGACATTATTAGTTTTCACGCTGGTCTGTTCTGCGGTATCCGTCTTCAACCGGCCGACGGTAAGCTCATCGACATCGTCGGCAAGCAGGGCGATTCTAGTTTCTTTTTCGCGGGAGCTTAGCCGGATATCGTTCAGGCTGATCTCCTTCACATGGCGGATAAAGAATCCATAGCTGGGCAGGTTGCCCCACTTGGCGGGTTCAGGATAGGCTGTTTCGAGCTCGGGAACTTGCGAAAGGTCCTGGGTATATTGTCCCTCTCTCAATCCTCCTTTATTGGTGATACGGATATGTTCGAGTGAAATATTTTCGATAGCGGCTCCCGGTACGCCCGTGATCGAACAAGACGAGTTGCCGGTATTATCGGCGATGATATTGGAGATAGAGATATTTCGCATTTTTCCAAAAGGAGGCGCCGGGGCTTCGGGAATATATTTGCGCGCCCTGTTGCCAAGGCGGACAAAAATGGGGCATTCCGTTCCTTCGATAAGAATATTGCTGACAATGACGCCGTCCATGATACCTCCGTCGACTATCTCGAGCGCAATGCCGGCCTGTCCCGCCCTAGGCGTTTTAAAAACGGGCTCCGTCGGACAGGAAGATGGCCTGACGATACAATTGCTGATCAGGATATTCTTAAACCCACCAGTGGACTCGGTGCCGCATTTGATGGCATTGCAGAAGCTGCTGGCGATGCAGCCCGTAATGACCACGTCTTCGCAGGCGGCAGGTCCCGTACTTTTTAACGTGATGCAGTCGTCATCCGAATCCAGGATACTGTTCGATAGTACAACATGCCGGCATCCATCGAGATCGATGCCGTCGTTGTTCCGGTTGCTGTGGTTATAAACGCGGATATTATTTACAAACAGGTTCTCGCAGTCCAGGTAGTGCTGATTCCAGATGCCGGAGTTCTGTAAGGTGATCTCCTGTATGGAGATGTCCTTGCACGAGATCAGAAGAATGTTTCGGGGTCTGCCATCCCGGTCGTCGACGCCCTGCCCTCGCTGAACATCGCGCGGCAGCTGTCCGGCTCCCTGTCCGTCGATAATGCCCGGCCCTGAAATACCGATATGATGTGCGCCTTCGGCATAGATCAGCGCATACCATCCGCCGGCATCTTTCTGTGAGCGGTAGCGCGGCTGCCGCTGGCGGGGATAGTCTATATGCTGCGTGCTGCCGTATAAGACGGCGCCACGCTCCAGGTATAATTCGACATTATCCAGCAAGGTGATGGTGCCGCTTTTATAATGACCGGCCGGAACGATTACTCGTCCGCCGCCGGACTTCGAACAGGCTTCTATAGCCTTATTGATTGCGACGGTGCTCAGCTTCGTCGTATCGCTGACGGCCCCGAACCGGGTTATATCGAAATCACGATTGCCCGTCCAGAATCCAGCGACAGCCATGACCAGAAAAAGAGCTTTAATATCCATATCCCTGATGAAGACTTGGGTTACTGGTAAGGGTGGAAGGACCATAAGGCAGGATTTCGCGCTGATTGGGAACATAACTTCCCGCCCAGTCTGTCACGAAAGCTGCCGAATAAGCCGCCGTCCAGTTGAGGGTAGTATATCCTGATGGAGGATTGGCCGCGCTTTTCTGATAATAGCCGGAAGAATAGACCAGTCCGGTGGTGGAATTATTCAGGTAATACATCCGCGTCGGTACGTTGTCATAAGGCGCCTGTCCCAGTCTGAACTTCGCCAGATCGGCGCGCGTACTGGTAATGACAGTGTTGATGAGATTCCACCGGATGAGATCCCATTTCCGGATACCCTCTCCGCCCAGCTCGAACATCCGTTCATTGGTGAGGGCCGTAAAGAACCCGGAGTAATCGGCGGGGATGGTTCCTATATTCGCGGCATTGCCGTTGAAGCCTCTTACACGCACCTGTTTAAGGGCGTCGGTGGCAGCGGGCGTAGGGCCGTGGTTGATCTCGTTCTCTGCTTCGGCGAACATCAGCAGCACGTCCGAATAGCGGATCATCGGCCAGCTAATGCCGTTATAGGTGCCGGCGCTGGTGGCGGGAATACTCGGGTTGGTGACCCAGTCGCGGCGGAACTTGGCCATGCTAAAGGGACCATAGGCCGTCTGCTGACCGATATACGCGCCAGTTCCGTTGATGGCATAGGAGGCGATGGTGACGTCACGGCGGGAGTCCATGCTGTCGAATTTATAGAAATAGGTAGGAAGAGCCCAGTCCTGACCGGAGCCATTTCCGTTGACCCTGGTGCCGTCGATAAAGCCGATGCGGCCATCCGACACGCCGTTACCGCCGGAGAGACCTATCGACCAGATCGCTTCGCCGTTTGGTTCGATCACGTGGGCGTCGAAGGCATTCTTGAATACGGCGATAAAGCTGGGGTTTAGCTTGTGGCGGCCGGAATTGATGACGTCGTTGCATTCGTCCCGCGCAATCTGATAGTACTTCAGATAGTCTGCGGACCGTTCCATTTGTTTGGAAGCCGCGCGGAGCGAATATCCTCCTCTAAACAAGGCGATCCTGGCGCGTAAGGCCTTCGATGCGCCTTTCGTGATCCGCTCGTCTGCGGTGATGCCGGGGTCTCCCTTCCAGGGCAATAAAGAATCGGCCAGCCGGAGATCATCCAGGATATGATCGTAAATGGCGTCCCGGTTTGTCGCGGGCAGGTTGAGATTGGGCTGGTCGGTAGAGGGAATATAGGGCGCCGGAACGTCGCCCCAGAATTTGATCAGGTCGAAGAAAAGCTGCGCCCGGATGGTCAGGGCTTCGCCATAAAGACGCTGCAGGCTCGCCTTGTCGCTGGCCGACCCATTGGTATACAGGCCCATTGCAGGAATGCTCTTGATACAATGGTTGGCCCTGTCGATACCGGCATAATAGATGTTCCATTCTGCGTCCAGCTCGGTATTGGTCGCAATTGCGTTGTACCGGCACAGCGCCTTTGCGCCATTGTCCCCGCCGATGACGTTCGTATTGCTCGCATTGCAATAAGACTCGTCGCAGTCGTTGGAAAAGTAATACTGGATTCTTCCGCCGTATCCGCGGTCGCCGGTGAGGGAAGCATAAGTACCCAGAACGGCTTTATAAGCGTCGTTTACGCTGCCGAAAACATAGGCTTCATCGAAGGCCGAGTTAGGGCTGAGCGCAAGATATTTCTTACAGGAATTGACAAGGACCGCTATCGAAAGCAAGCCTACAGTCAGGAAAAGAAGACGAATATTTTTGGTTGACATACGAGACTGATTTAGAAATTAACATTTATGCCGGCGATAAAGGACCTGCTACGGGGATAGGGCGAAGAATCCACGCCAGGAGTTACATAGCTGGAATTCTTTGTGCTCACTTCCGGGTCCATTCCGGTATAATGCGTCAGAACGGCAAGATTATTAACGGTAGCATAGACGCGAAGCGTTTTGATCCTTGCTTTCAGCAGACCTTCCACCGGCAGGCTGTATCCGAAGGTGATATTGTTGACGCGCAGGAAAGAACCATCCTCTACGCCCCAGGAATCCAGCTCGAGATAATTGCCACCCTTGATGGGCTGCCATATTTTGGCGTCTTTATTGATCGCGGCAAGAACGGCGGGGGAAGCTCCGGCAGGCAGGGTCTTGCCGCCCGAGGTAACGGCCCATTGTACCGCCACGCCATTTTGGTCGATCGTCTTCCATCGATTGTTCATATTAGCCGTCAGATTCGAGGCGCTGCCGGCGTAAGCGTTGCTGAACTCTACCTTATCGCCGTTGAGGATCTTGTTGCCATATACGAAGTTGACGAAGATGCTCAGGTCGAAACGCTTGTAGGTAAACTGGTTGTTCAGACCACCGGTGAATTTAGGCTGTGCATTCCCAATGATGGTCTGGTCGTTGATATTCACGAGCCCGTCCCCGGTGATATCTTTCAATTTCTTTGTTCCCGGTGCGGGCATTCCGACAGAGGCGGTGTTATCCGCTACGCCTTTCTTCAGGACATAGGTGCTGTTAGTGGCATTATAGTCGAAGTCATCCAGGGTGTACATACCATCCGCCTTATATCCCCAGATGGTGCCTACCGGCTGCCCTACTTTCACCAGGTACTCGTTACCCGCCCCCCAGCCCGAGCTGGCGAAGTAATGATCCTGTACGTTGGAGAGCTTCGTCACCTCATTGTGATTGGTAGAGATATTGAAGTTGATGCTCCACTTGAAGTTTTTGGTAGCCACCGCTACGGTGCTCAGCTGCAGCTCCAGGCCTTTGTTGCGAACGCTGCCCACATTCTGCAATTGAGTGGTATACCCTGAATTGGCGGCAATCGGCACGTTGATCAGCAGGTCACGCGTATCATTCATATAGGCGTCGAGCGTCAGCTGGATCTTATTGTTGAAAAGGCCCAGGTCCAGTCCTATGTTACGGGAAAGCGTAGACTCCCATTTGAGGTCCGGGTTGGCAAGGCTGGCGATGGCGTAGCCGGGAAGGAGCGTATTGTTCAGGGTATAGGGAGAGCTGTTGGACCGGTATAGCGAAGTGTATAAGAAGTCGCTGATACGGTTGTTACCCGCAAGGCCATAGCTAAAGCGGAGCTTTACGTCCGAGGCGACCTTGTTCTGCGGGAAGAAATTCTCGTTCGATACCCGCCAGGCAACAGACCCCGAGGGGAAGAAGCCCCATTGGTGTCCTGGTGCAAACTTGGAAGACCCGTCCGCCCTCATGTTAAAAGTTGCAAGGTACCTGTTCTTATACCCATAATTGATCCGGGTAAACGCCGAGGTGATCCTGCTTTTGGCGTCGTTGGCGGTGGGATACAGCGGTGTGGGCGTCCCGAGGCTCAGCTGCGAAAAAGCCTTGCTCGGAGTGATGCCGACGGGGAAATAGCGTACCTGGTCGGTCTGTGAATTGGCGGACAGCTGGTAAGTTTCCTGGCCGATCAGCGCGTTGATCGAATTATTCCGGTGGAAATTCGAGGTAAAGGAGCTGTTCGAAAAGGTCAGCACGGCATTCTCGGTTATGGAAGTCGTATTCGCGCTGGTGATATTGACGATCGGCTGGCCATTGCTATTGGTGATAGCATTCCAGGTAATGGCGTCATCGAAAGTATTCAGCTTGCCCATATTGGTATTCACCCCGCCGGTGACACGCAGCGAAAGGAATTTGGTGAAGGCGTAATTCATATAGGCGCTGACCGTGGCATTATCGGTATGATTCCGCCGGTAGGTGGCGTTGGCGAACTGGATAGGGTCGATCAGGTAGTAACCCGTGGAGTTCGTGTAAGCGAAATAAGCCGCGTCATTGGCCTCATTAGGATCGGTAGAATTCACCAGGAACGGCCGGTATTTTACCGAATTGCGCAAGCGGTTGTTGGTCACGTTCCCGTTAGCGCTGGTGCCCGCCCCGTTGATTATCTGGTCATTCAACGCGATATTGAGACCTACCTTGAATTGATCGGAAACCGTATGATCGAATCGCATGCTCAGCAGGTTACGCTGGAAGCTGGAGCCGATCATTACGCTTTGCTCATTGTTGTTGGTATAGCTGATGTTGAAAGTCGTCGCCCTGTCTCCCCCGGTGACGCTGACATTATGCGTCTGGGTGGGTGCGCTGCGGCCGAAGGTAAGGTGCTGCCAGTCGACATTGGGTTTGTTCCGGATAGAATCCAGCCCTACCCAGCTGTTGCCGTATTGCGAAGCAAAGGCCACGCTGTCGGCAGTGGTATTCCTCGTCTTTTCCCAGTTGTATTCGATAAATTCTTTGGGGTTCATGACGTCAAAGTCTTTGGCGACCTTGTTGACTCCATAGAAGTAGTTATAGGCGACGACGGTTTTCATCGCTTTACCGCTTTTCGTCGTGATGATCACCACCCCGTTGGCTCCGCGGGCGCCATAAATGGCGGTAGCAGCCGCGTCTTTCAACACGTCGACCGAAGCGATATCCTGAGGGGAGAGATTGGAAAGGGCGTCTTCCATCTGGATACCATCCACGACATAAAGAGGAGTATTGTCCTGGGTAATGGAACCGCCGCCCCGGACCTTGATGGTTACGGCAGCACCGGGGCCACCTTCTGTTGTCGAGATATTCACGCCAGCCAGCCTTCCTTCCAATGCCTGTAATGCTGAATTGACGGGGATGTCTTTTATTTGCGCGGCGCTGACCGAAGATACGGCGCCGGTGAGATCCCTCCTCCGCTGCGTAGCGTATCCGACGATCACGACGTCGTCGAGGTCCTTCGATTTTAGCTGTAAAGATGCTTTTACCGGCGTTCCCACGGAAACGGACACCTCTTTAGCCGCATAATTGACGCTCGAGATGACCAGGATAGGTCTATCCCTGGAAACTTTCATCTTGAAATCCCCGTGGGCATCCGTCACCGAATAATTGCGGGTCCCCTTTTCGTTGACGCTGACGCCTTCCAAAGGTTCTCCTTTTTCACTGGTGATGTTTCCCGTAATTTCTTTTGGAGGCGCTGCGCCCTGCTGAGCGAAAACCGGGGAGAAGATAAATTGGGTCCCTCCCAGGAGAAGTAAAATCTGAAACAGAAAGAGCAAAGGCTTTCTCATAATGGCAATCAATTTTGATTTAAATACCTTGTTGATAGGAAAGGCTTAGGTTAAGGCGTGAAGGAAGTGATCGATGGGGCTGCTTGCGATCGACACAAATGTAGGTAATCAAAAATGACCATATAAGGACTTGTTTATACGCAAAAATGCATAAACTTTACGCTATAACGACTTTTTATAAAACTTTGTCTTGCCGGGGTGATAAAGATCAATCCTTTGCCTGACAACCGTCAAACCGGGCGCGGCATAAAGTGATATCCTTGTAAAATTTTTGTCCATGAATGGCATTATGCTTTATCGAAGCAGGTATGGCGCAACGAAACAATATGCGGAATGGATAGGAGATGATCTCCAATTACCCGTCATCGATCCCGAAATGATCGATATGCGGTTATTGGCGACCTGTAATTTTCTTCTCATCGGGACCTCTGTATATAATGGAGAGCTGCTGCTAAAAGACTGGCTGCAAGAGAATGAGCACCTGCTTAAGCATAAAAAGCTGTTCTTTTTTATCGTATGCGCCCCCAATCCCGATGAGAGCAAGCACCACCAAATAATAGCCGGCAATATTCCCAGCGAGCTTCTACGATCTTCCACCAATATCGCTTTTCTACCCGGAAGATTGGAGGAGATCGATGCGGTACGAAGAGATAATATAGCCGATCTAGTTCGGACAGTTCTTCTTTGGATGTAGGCCTTCTTTATCTTTTTTTATCACGGCTGCGCCGTTGACATACTGGACGATCCATAGGGAGTCGAAGTCATCACCGGACCAGTCCAATGATGCGCCCTTTACCCCCAGCCGCCGGGCAATGGCCGGTATGCCATTGTGTTCCCAAACGACAAACACGGTTCCCTTTTCTTTTCGGATAGCCTGTGCCAGGGGTTTGATATCGTCGACACCGAAGTCGGAATTGACCGCCACATTATACTTGTCCGCAAATGGTGAGATCGTCTGCTGCATCCGGGCGTGCTTTCCTTTGCCTCCGACCGAAGGGACATAGATGGCGGAAGGGGTTCCAAAACGCGAATGAAGCACGGGTACCAGCAGAATGCTCCTGTTGATACCCTGGCAGCTCAGGTCATCGCCTTTTTTGGGTTTCTCCGCGTGGCGGAGCAATACGACGCGCAGGTCGGGGCTTTGGGCAAAAGTCATTTTTGACGAAAAAAGCAGACCTATGACGATTGCAGCATTCAGGAAGACGATGTTTTTCATATAGTAATGATATTGATATAGTTGAGTGTTCAAGTTAAGACTCATTGCCGATTTTAACATTATAAATTTCCACATAGTCGTCCCGACTATGGAAATTTATTTCCATGATTTTGTCATTTTTGTTTTGTCTACTCAAATGCAATATTGCAGCCAAGATAGACGATTAAAAATCAAACGGTTATGACAAGAAAGAAAAAGCAGGAAAGAATGCGTAAGGTCGTTAATGTTAATTTTCTGATTAGCGAGTATGATCAGCTCTGCCAGGAGTATGAGCAGACAGACTGCCGAAGCCTTTCGGAATATGTCCGAAACATCCTCATGAAAGGACCGATCATCGTCAAGACAAGAAATGTGTCGATGGACATTTTCCTTGAAACAGCAGTAGATATCAAGAACGATTTACGTGATGCCTTGGAGTTCATAGATGAACCCGAAATAAAAGAGAAGATAGAAAACCTCCTTGAATTAATGCGCAAAATTTATAAGACATGTACGCAAGAATAGGCTATTACCCCACTGCATACTATCCCACGTGGTACAATGAAAGAAAGGTGTCCGAAGGTTTTGCTATTCGCCTGGATGCCGGGAACTTTTTGGAAAAAACCGAGGATTTGAACCTACACGACATCGTCCGCCGCTTTTCCAATTTAGAAAAATTGAATCAGAGAAGTCATCAAAAGGCTTTTCATATCCCTATTAGCTTTTCCAATTCGGATCAGCTTTCCATTGAAAAATATAAAGCCATCGGAAATGAGTATATATCCAGAATGCGACTGGGCAGACAGCCTTATGTTATCTATTTGCATCAGGACACGAATCAGCTTCATCTTCATTGTGTCGTTTCCAGAATCGATCATACGGGAAAGCATTTGGATTTCGATCATAAACCTTCTACTCTATCGAAAAATGCTATCGAACAGATAGTGGATAAATACCAGCTTGATAGAACACATGCAATCCGAATGCCAAATGAATTAGGCACTTTAAAAAATGAGCCTTGTAGACAGGATTATGGTAAATCGCCTACAACACAGACCATACAAAATATCTTATCCTATGTGCTCCCCAATTATAACTTCACCAACATGGACGAGCTGAATTCCATCCTTTTGCAGTATAATATTTATGCGGATATAGGTCGGCCAGGTAGTCTGACTTACAATAACAGAGGGCTCGCTTACCAGTTTTATGATGCCGACGGCCGGCTCAAGGGAGGGCGTGTTCCTGCACATCGGCTGCCGTCCAAGCCTGGACGGGATTTTCTGGACAAGCTGTTTATTGAAAATCAGCAAAAGCGCGGTGAAAACCTAAACCATCTTCGGTTATATCTACGGTTAGCGTTAATTGGAAAATTCGATAGCTTATCATCGCTGTCTCAGTCTCTTGGAAGAGATTCAATTGTGATTAATCCTTTTATGAATAAACGGGGGCTGATACATGAGCTGGCGTTCACTGACTTCAGTAAAAAAGTCGCTATAACCGGTTCCAGCTTGGGGCCTGAGTTTACTGCCGAAACGATTTTCTCACAAATCGGATACCCGCTGCAATTTCAATTGCCCGGTAATACACGCAAAATAACAAATGACGAAGAGTATGAGCGGAGGCTCAAGCCACCAGATTATATGCGGGCCCGGCAGCAGCTGGATTTGCACGAAAGAAAGCTGGACACATTACGATTGTCGTTAAAGCATGAAAGGAAACATCGCATCCATTTCTAACAATATCCGATCAATTTCAGTTAAAAACGGCCAATAGGGTCTTTTGGGCATTCTCTAATTTACCTGCCTGAAATTCCTGACTCCCATGCTCAATGACCCGTTCACCAAGTATCTCGTTGCCGCATCAGCAGCCTTTCTAGCCATCCATGAAGTACCCGCGCAGGGAACCAAAGAGGCCTATATACCCGCAAAAGTCTACCGGGTCCCCGAGGGCAACGACTACAACAACAACGAAAGCGAATACAGCAACCAACGAAAGGTCGAGACGGAGAATATCATCGTATTCTGGTCAAAGGAATTCGGCGCGGACCCTACGACCAATCCTGATGCGACCAAACGTTTTACGATCAATGAAGCCATGAAAGAATGCGAGCGGTTCTATAATTTCTATGTAAACGACCTCAAATTTGTGGAGAAGGGCCATTCGGTCACCGATAAATATAAGGTCCTGTTTTATGTCATTGGTGGCAAGGGCGGGACTGCGTTCGGCGGCGGAACGGAGAATAAGATCGGGAATCTGTGGACGCCCGCGGCAAGAATGAATAAGGCGCCCTATGGCGCTTTGGCGCACGAGCTGGGACACTCGTTCCAATACCTCGTACACGCCGATGGTGGATGGGGTTATACGTCGGCTCCCCAAGGCAGCAGGGGTCAGACAATCCACGAGATGACCTCCCAGTACATGCTATGGCAGGTGTATCCCGAGTGGATGACATTCGAAAATTATCATCTAAAGGCCTTCATGAAGCTGACGCATCTGGCGTTTCTTCACGAAGACAATCAATACCATTCTCCCTATGTCCTGGAATACTGGTCCGAAAAGCATGGAATCGACTTCATAGGAAAGCTATGGCGTCAGGCGATAAAGGGAGAAGACCCCGTCATGACGTATAAGAGATTGACCGGTATCGATCAGGCAGCGTTCAACGACGAAATCTTCGACGCGGCAAGGAAATTCATCACCTGGGATATGCCCCGCATAAGGGACGTAGCCGCGCCATACGCCAACCAGCATAGCAGCAACCTCCATTCGGTCGGAGACGGATGGTACCAGATTGCCGATAGCAATTGTCCGCAGAATTACGGCTACAATGGCATCAAGCTGAAAGCCCCTTCAGCCGGCGCAAAAGTAAAGCTGAGCTTCAAGGGTGTAGCGGGGGCGGAGGGCTTCCGTAAGATCAATACCGAAAAAGCCGGCTGGCGTTATGGATTCGTAGCGGTAAAAGAAGACGGCACCCGGGTTTATAGCAAGACATTTTCAAAAGATAAGGGTACCGCCAAATTTACGGTGCCGGAAAAGACGGCTTATTTATGGTTAGTGGTCAGCGGCGCGCCCAAAGAACACTGGGAGCATCTCTCGGACGGAAAACCGGACAACGATGAGCAATGGCCCTATCAGATCAAGCTGACCGGAACATCCCTGGACGATTCTCAAATTAAATAAAGGCGGTAGGATAAGTTTAGTACCTTGCAAAATCGATAAACTTATCACTATCGTCTTTGCCTGCCTGATTTCGATATTGGCAATTGCCGCCTTTATCTCAATCGGTCATCAAACGTCTCGGGTTATCTTCGACGACGCCTATATCTCGTTTCGTTACGCCCATAATCTTGCGACCCATGGACAGCTTACCTGGAATATAGACGGTGAGCTTACACAGGGTTATTCCAACTTCCTGCTGGTAATCATTATGGCTGCGGGAATCCGGCTCTCGGCTAATCCATTGGTGGTTGCAAGAGTCGTAAGCTATATGAGTCTGCTGGCCATCGGGTACGCCTTCTATAGATGCCTCTGGTTAAGATGGAGATTCCCCCCGAGGGTAAGCATTCTTTTGTTTATCCTATTCATTTTCTTCTCGCAGGCCATTCCTCTGGCCAATACCGGCATGGAGAGTATTTTATCGGGCGCGCTGATTGCCTGGTTTATATTATTGCTAACCCAATTTCAGCAAGAACCTGAATACAGGATTCTGGTCCGCTTGTGCCTGATTTCATTTTTATCGTTTTTAACCCGACCGGAAAATGGACTGCTGATTATCCCTTTGTGTCTGCTTGCCTTCCAGGGAAGAAAGGGGCTGCCATTAAAATCCGCCGCTAAAGCGATTTTGCTTTTCTGGCTGCTGCCTGTCATTGCTTTTCTCTGCTGGGAACTCTACTATTATGGCAGCATTCTACCCCTACCCTTTTATGTCAAGGTTTTGAACGCTACAACCCATTCGGGGATAGAAGCATTCCTATACACCATCGCCAGCCATAAGCTATTATTCGTCTGCGCCGCCCTTGGCAGCTGGCTTTCATTACGGAAAAAGGAGGGCTGGAACTGGACGCTTATGCTGATCATCATCTTCCTGCTGTTCGGCGTCTACCTCAGCACCGCAGACCTGCTCATGAATATTTATAACCGCTTCTTCTTCCCGTTTTTAATCATCCCTCTCCTATTGACCGCGCCGCTGGTCAAATGGGTACTGCAGGGTAATCAGGTTGTCGCAGCGCTGGTCTTTTTATTCCTGCTTATCCCGGTGGCGCTCCCTTACAGGGGTCATCCAACCTATGACAGCCATGAGCTGATGACCCGGGAAAAGCAATTCGCCATCCAGCTTGGTAAATATGACGATATCAAAAATATCTCCATTGCATTCGGCGACGCGGGAGTAATCCCCTATTATACCGGCGCCAGCTTTATAGACCTGAGCGGACTAAACAATAACACGATCGCAAAATCGACAAAAGATAAGGCGCTGAACTACCTATTCGGTTCAAAGCCCACACTATTGATCGGTGCTTCGGTCGATGGAAACTGGATCAATTTTGGCCATGGGAAGCTAGGAGATTTTTCCAGCTGGATGACAGATGCGAGGATGAATGATTATAAATATGTAGGAACCGTCCAAACGGATTATTACAATCTCGAGCTATTACTCAGAAAAGACTATCCCGATTTTAAAAAGCTAAGCGAGCATCTTGTCCGGTCCTCAGATACCGTCTATCCATTCTCCCGTCTTTTCCACTAGTATCGCCATCACGTCCTTCTTCCCGGCCTTGAAGCCGTGATTCGCCCCCTCGATCTTTACCAGCCGGGTCTTGCGCAGCTTCGAGCAAACCGAAAAGATCAGCTCCCAGTTCGCCAGGTCATCCTTTGTGCCTTGCAGAAAGAGCTTGGGGATTTTGATATCGCGGAGGTGATCGGCGCGGTCGATGGAAGGTTTACCCGCGGGGTGCAGGGGGAAGCCAAAGAATACAATCCCGCTGACCTCCGGCCGGGAATGGGCGGCAAGGTATTGAGATGTCATTCGTCCGCCAAAAGATTTACCCGAGGCAAATAACGGGAGGGATGGATACGCGGCATGCGCGTGGGTCAGGGCCGCGGCAATCGTTTCGTGCGCGACGGCCGGTGAATCGACTCTCTTTTTCTTTTGCTCGGTGAATGGAAAGTTGAACCGGAGGGTAGCGATGCCGATTTCCGCCAGCGAGGCGGATAGGGTTGTCATAAACGAGTGGTTCATATCCGCTCCTGCGCCATGCGCAAGCGTCATGATGCATCGGGGATTTGCCGGAAGGATGTATTCGCCGGTGACGGCGCCGATGACGGGAGATATCGATAAAGAAAAAGACCGGATGTCCATGGTAATTGAATATGGACAAATTTAAACAGTTCCCCTATCAGTGCTCCACCTTTTTATCCGCCGCCCATGCGCCAGCTCCGGTCTCGTCCACCGTGGTCCGATCGGCGCCCCCATGTCCTTCCTGTCGTGAGCCCTGCGACATTCCTTCCCCATACCTGCCCATCAGCGTGCCGCTGGCCGTGACATACGGACGCATAGCTTCTTCTACTGCCTTCCGGTTAGAACCCGGCCGAAGGTTCAAACCACGGTCCAGCGCAAACACGTGAAAGAAATAACGGTGCGTCCCCGATGGCGGACAAGGCGGAGTATAACCTGTCTCGCCGCGGCTGTTGACGCCGCTGACTCCCTGGTGGCTATCTTCTTCGATACTTCCGGCAGGCTGGATGTCGAATAGCACCCAATGGGTAAAGAGGCCCTTGGGTGCGTCCGGGTCTTCCATGATCAGCACCATACTTTGGGTGCCTTCGGGAATCTGATCGATCACCAGGGTCGGGTTTAAGCCCTCTCCTTTACAACTATATTTTTCGGGTATAAGTCCACCTTCGATAAATTCCGGGCTGGATATAATGAGCTTTTCCATATACTTTTTACGGAATCACAGAAAATTCTGTGCCGCGTCATTTCTTACCCGCTACCAGCGCCACCCGGTTGAGCGTATAGCTGAAGTCTTCATTACCAGCCAGGATGCCTTTGTTCTTATCCAGGATAAACAGGACGTTGTCGTCTCCTTTTAATAAAAAGAGTTCAGTTCCTTTATCATCGATCGCCAGCCGGACGACCTCCATCCCGGGATAAGACGCGACGTTTTTTAATATAGCCCATTGTCCCTGGACCCGATACATGCGATACGCCCCGCCTTGCTGCCGGACCACATCGCCGCCGCCAATAACAGATAAAACATAATTGGTCGGAGCGTGGCTGGCCGGGTCATGATACAGGTCTATTTCCAGCTTCAGCTTCTCGCATTCGGCGCTGATGGAAAAATGCAGCTGCTCAGCCAGCACGGGACATGGTGACCTTCCTTCGAAAACGCCAAATACAGCAGGCCCATTCGGAATGTCCCTGAAGGTGATCGTTTCAAAGGGCTTGTTATCCGCCGCAGAGGTCTGGGCCATGATGGTATGACTAAGCAGGAGGGTTATAAAACATAGAAGAGTCTTCATATGCTGTCTATTTAATACGATTGAGGGTATAGCTCCAGGCGGCGCTGCCGATCATAAGGTGTCCTCCACTGTCCAGCAGATGCAATACGTCATCATTGAGCTTCCGAAAAGAAATCACCCGATTGGTTGCAACATCGGTCAGCCGGACGACCGGGATACCCGAGGTCTCCGTAGCCATCCATTCTCCTTTCAAATCGATCGTCCTTCCCCCGTCGGCAAAATCCTTCGTCCCGGGTTTTGTCATACCATACGCGCAGTGCAATTCAAAAGTTTTCGGGTAAAGGGTCAGTCGCCATTTCATGAACTCACAAGGCATTTCCGCTGCCATTCCCGGCAGAGGCCTGCTCCTTTCACTACAAGGTGTGCTGCCCACGAAGACAGCCGGGTCCTGCGAACCCCAGCAGCTCATCACCAAAATGATTATCAGCTGAAACGGCTTCATGATGTTTATTTACCTAAAGTTACGCCAATCGGTCTGCCCACGGCCGGCATTTACACCTATGGCAGGGAAGGCTTGACAAACCGCAAAATGTATAAGTCTTTCCCCCTGGCGTATAAGTGCGCCGATTTAGCCCGGGGTAGCTTTGCCGTATCAAAAAACGAAAAATGAAAAAAACAATCCTTATTACCGGCGCTTCTTCGGGTTTTGGCAAAAAAACCGCCCTATTATTTCAGGAAAAAGGCTGGAACGTCATCGCCACGATGCGCAGCCCTGAAAAAGAGGAAGAGCTCCGGGACCTGGAAAATGTCCTGGTCATCCGTCTCGACGTACAAGACGCTGCTTCTATCCGGGACGCCGTAAAAGCCGGTATCGAGCGGTTCGGTTCCATCGATGCGCTGGTCAACAACGCCGGCTATGGCCTGATGGGCGTCTTCGAATCCGCCAGCCGGGAGCAGATTCAAAATCAATTTGCAGTCAATGTCTTTGGCATGATGGAAGTAACCCAGGCAGTCCTACCCTATCTTCGACAAAACGGCGGCGGAAGCATCATCAATATTTCATCCTTCGGAGGTATCGTCGCCTTACCCTTCGGCAGCCTGTACAACAGCTCCAAGTTTGCGGTCGAAGGCTTTTCCGAAGCCCTGTCACACGAGCTGGCAGCGCTGAACATCGCCGTCAAGGTCATCGAGCCGGGCGGCATACCCACCAATTTCCGGAACAGCCTGGATATTGTCAAAAACGAGATCGAGGAATACAATCCGATAATGGCCGGTTTCTTTCAGCGTTACGCAAAGCCAACCGAAATGCTTCCCAGGGCCGCGGCAGAAGACGTCGCCGGCGCGATCTATCTGGCTGTTACCGATAACAGTCCCAGGCTGCGATACGTCGTGGGCGCCGATGCAAAATTTTACATCGACGCAAAGATGAAAAATTCCGAACAGGTGTTTGTACAGCAGATTAGGGACTTTTTCATAAATTAAGCCGTGGAAAAGAAAATCATTGATATCAAATCCATTGGGGATGTGCACCGGTTTTACGGCATCGAAAAACCCAGGCATCCCCTGATCACCATCGTCGATCTTACCCGAACCAATCCGGTTCGGCCCGAGGGTGAGGCTTATTACCGAACGAGCTTCTATACTATTATGTGCAAGCGCTTCGACGGAGTGATGCGGTACGGCAGGTCATATTATGATTTTGCGGAAGGCACTCTCATGTTTACTGCCCCCCAGCAAGTCATTTCTACAAGCTCCGATCTTCAGGTAACTGAAGGCTGGGGCTTGTTTTTTCACCCCGACCTGTTGAATTCGACCGAGCTGGGCAGGAAGATTCACGACTATTCCTTTTTTCATTATGATGCCGACGAGGCGCTGCACATTTCGGATAAGGAAAAGGAAATTCTGCAGGATTGTCTCGGGAAGATAAGAGGAGAATATGCGCAGAATATCGACAAGCATACCCACGGCCTTATCGTGGATAATCTACAGCTGATGCTGAACTATTGTAATCGTTTCTACGACCGGCAATTCTTCACCCGGTCAAAGGTCAGCAATGACCTTGTACAGCAATTCGAAAGGCTCCTGCGCGATTATTTTGCTTCCGCTGCACCCGAAAAGGGTCTCCCTACGGTGAGATATTTTGCGTCACATCTGCATCTGACACCACATTATCTATCCGATCTTTTAAGTAAATACACGGGTAAGACTACCCTTGAACATATCCATCTGCAAATAGCCGACAAGGCCAAAAGCCTGCTATGGGGGACGGAAAAACCGATCAGCGAAATAGCTTACGAGCTCGGTTTCGAGCATCCCTCCCACTTCACCAGGCTATTCAAATCCCAAACGGGAAAGTCGCCCAGGGAGTTTAGGTCGCAAAACTAGTCCGGGACGGGCCATACACGGCTGAGCCGGGTCAGGGCAGGTAATGGTTTATCCACGCAAGGACGTACAATAACGACTGGCCGCATACGTTGTTTTTACGGCAGTAAAGGCATGTTCCAGGAAAACCTTTATTTTGCTACTTTTTAACCCTTTTTATGCGACCTGTTTATACCCATTTAGCCCTAATCTCGTCCGCCCTCCTATCCCTCACCGGCTGCGTCAGCACCGGAAAATATAAGGCCATGGAGCTGGAGGCTCAGAAATACGATACTCTCTATACCTATTCGATGCGCACGCTGAAAAGCTGCCAGGACGCCAATGCCGACCTGACAAAGCAAAGGACCAACCTTCAGAACCAGGTTGCCGAGACGAATATGTATCTGAACGCCACCAAGGAAAGCAATACGCAGCTGAAGAGTCAGCTCAAGAGCCTTTCGGCGCTCACCAGCGCCCAGGCCGAGAGCATCAAGAAGTCACTGGATAATATCGGCGCAAAGGACAGCTATATCATGGATCTGCAGACCGCCATAGCCCGCCGGGACTCTCTCAACCTAAATACATTGTTAAATTTGAAGGCTGCCTTTAGCGGGATCGGAAGCCAGGATGCCGAGATCAACCTCGACAAGGGCGTGGTTTATGTCGAGCTTTCGGATAAATTGTTATTTACCGGTGATAGCGCCAGCTCTATCCTCACCGATAAAGGAAGGACACTGCTAGGCAGGCTGGCGAGGGTATTGAATAGCCGGTCCGACATCGAAATATCGATCGAAGGACATGCGGATAGCGTTCAAGCGCCGCCGACGGCGAGCGCAGCCACGCCGGCCTTTACGGATAGTACAGCCAGGCTCCTGATAGACAGCGCAGCACGGCTTCTAACGGATAGCACGGCCAAAAGCCCCGACAGCACCGTTCCGACTCCCGTTTTTGTGGCCGACAATTGGGAGCTCAGCGCCAAACGGGCGACCTCCATCGCCCGGGTGCTCCAGCACGACTATCACATCGACCCCTCCAGGATGACGGCAGCCGGCCGCGCAGCCAATCGCCGTAACCGGATCACCATTCTACCGCAGACCGAGCAGCTCCTGAAAGTATTGGGACGGGGACACGGACAAGAATCACAAGCCACCGTTACTACGAGCGCCGGTTTATGAGCGGAATCCCATCGGCGTAAAGGCCGTTTGCTTCTTAAAGAAATTGGAGAAATGAGACTGGTCTTCAAAGCCCAGGGTAAAAGCTATTTCGGAAACGCTCCAGCTCGTCTGTCGCAGCAGGATTTTTGCTTCCTGTACGATACGTTTGCTGATGATGTCCGAGGTAGTGCTGCCCGTTACCTCTTTCAGCACTTTATTGAGGTGGTTGACATGAACGGCGAGCCGATCTGCGTAGTCCTTGGCGGTCCTCAGGCTCAGCCGCTGCTGCGGCATTTCAACCGGAAACTGCCGTTCCAATAGCTCTATAAAAAGTGAAGATATTCTCTCCGATGCATTCTGGACCGATTTGAGCGCCGACATCGGCTGCAGCTTCTGACCATAGTGAATGACTTCCAGGACCAGGTTCCGGAGCAGGTCATACTTATAAATATAATCGGTACCCAGCTCCTTTAGCATCTTCCGGAAGATGTATTCCAGCTCCTGGGTCTCTTCGGGAGAAAGCTGGAATACGGGCAGCTCGCCCGGCCGGAAGATCGGCAGCTCGTCGAGGTTTACACCAGCCTTGTTCCGGGAGAGGAAGTCTTCGGTAAAAATGCAGAACAGACCGGACTGGTCATCGTCCTGGGGCAGCCAGTGATACGGTATCTTAGGGGTAGCAAAGAGCAGGGCGCTTTCGCGGATATCGATGACCTTATCCGCATATTCCGCTCTGTTCTTTCCCCTAATCAGGCTTATTTTATAATAAGACCTTCTGCTATACGGCATGATTCGCGTACCGGTCTTTTTGTCGAACAGTGTCTCGATCTCGAATACGTTGAAATGACCGATCTCCTTGGTGATCCCAGCCGGTAGAGTGGCCGTAGCCCGCTCATAAAAGTCATCGATGGAAGCATTGTCGATCATAGCCGCTCTAAGTTACGATTTTTTACAGGTGTTGTCCCCCGGAGACTTCTATACGCTGAGCGTTGACCCACCGGGCGTCTTCCGTACACAGGAAGGCTACGACCCCTCCGATATCTTCCGCCACACCCGGGCGTCCCAGGGCGGTTATTTCGCTGATATGCTTGTTTACTTCAGGATTGTCCCGGACGATGCCGCCGGAAAAATCCGTCTGGATAGCGCCGGGAGCAACAACGTTGGCCCTGATGCGCCTTGGCCCCAGCTCCACCGCCAAAAACCTTGTAAAGGTCTCTACCGCTGTCTTCATAGACGCATAAATCGAATACCTGGGGAGTGTCATCCGGGTCTGTCCCGAGGAAATATTGATAATCCCTCCCCCATCATTAAGCAAGCCCAGGGATTTTTGGGTCAAAAAGTACACCCCTTTGAAGTGGACATTTAAGAATTCATCCTGGAAGGTGTTCTTTAAGACTTCCCTTACCTGGCCGACAAAGGCATCGAAGCTCCCGATATTACCCGTATTCAATTGTAAAGCAACGGCTTTTCGCCCGGCCTGCTGGACGAGTCCGACCACTTCCATCGCTTCCTTATCCCGGCTGTTATAAGTCAGAATAATATCGATTCCTTTTTCCGCCAGCCGGATAGCCATATCCCTGCCCAGACCGCGGCTGCCGCCAGTCACCAGGGCAATTTTACTTTTGTTTTCCATTTTGCTAGATTTATAATGCAAAGTTGGAAAGAATAAATTTCTTTCATTTGTGCGTATCAATCCATTACTTGTAAATTTCAATCATGTCTTTTTTTCTCCTTCTGTTAATGCACCGTTAAGCCAGTAATTTTCAACAGGATTTTTATTAAGTTGTAGTTGCTTAAACCCTTATTGATGAAAAATCTACTCCTGCTTTTCGGCTGCATTTTATTCATCGGAGCCGCCTTTGGTCAGGGTCAGGCCTACGACCCTTCTTTCAAAACTTTATATAAAGCCGCCGCGCTGCACCCCTATTATAGAAATGGCTCGGGTCGAATCCACGATTCAGTAGTGAAGAGATGGGACAGGGATATAGTGATCTATGTACAGGGATGCGACAGGAGCATTAAAAAAGAGGTCACCAATAAACTAAGAAGCACCATCGACCTCATCACACCTTCATTGGATAATAAGATCAAAATCTCCTTTACCAGTCATAAAAAATTAGCCAATTACCTGGTCAACCTGGACTCCAGGGGGCGCAGCGGATTCTTTCTAACCTGGGACAGCCGGTTCAACATCTATCGCTGCCGGCTGCTGTTGAATACCGGGCTTGTCTTTAATGGTGATGAGCAGACCGCCCGTATTTCTCATTATTTTCTACAGTCTCTTGGGGATTTTGTCTTCAATCAAAAGGATCGCAGGGGCCTCCTGAAGAATGATCCATCTACCGCCTCCAACCTGAGCTACTGGCGTCAGGACATCAACAATACGGACCTTCAGATTTTAAAGCTGCACTATGCCGATCCAATCAAAACCGGGATGTCTGCGAAGGAGATCGATCAGGTATTCGATCAAAATATTTTGTCCGGTCGAAATAAATAAGAATATTATCTTTGTGCCATGAGCGAAAAAGACTATCAGCTCCTGTTGGAGTTAGCGAGTAAAGAACTTCCCATAGAGGAAGAATTTCGCTTATTGGTAAAATGTGGTCTTTTAAATGAAGAGGGATATCTTGTTACTCCCGAGCTAGAACCTTATTTAACGTCAAAGATTCCTTCCCCGTTTGACTCCCGTCAATAAGTGACGGTAATATGTATGATACAAGGCCTAATTTAATTATTGGGTTTCATGGCTGTGAACGTCAAGTTCGAGACAAATTGCTCATGAATCCAAATGACTATATAATCAGTCAAAAACCATACGATTGGTTAGGGCATGGCTTTTATTTCTGGGAAAATAATTATGACCGTGCCCTACAGTGGGCAACGGAAAAGCAAGAGCGGGGCATCATAAAAGAACCTTCAGTCATCGGGGCTGTTCTATACCTGGGATATTGCTGTGATCTCCTAGACAAAAGATACATCAAACTGTTAGCTGGTTATTTCAACAAAATGAAAGATTATTCCAGCAAACTGCAAAAAGAGCTTCCAAAAAATAAAGACGTAAAGGATGATGCTTATAAAAATAAGCTGCTCAGAAACCTGGATTGTTCAGTCATCGAGTACATGCATGAAAAAATCCAACAACAAGTCCAATCCGATCTTGTCTTAAAAGGCTACAGCCCTCATAAAATCTTCGACTCCACCCGCGGCGTCTTTATAGAAGGCGGCCCCGCCTTCGAAGGAGCCGGCATCTTCGAAAAAACTCATATTCAAATCTGTATCCGCAACCCCAACTGCATACAGGGCTTTTTCCTTCCCCGCCAGGAAACCGACTTCATGGACTGGCTTGCTAAAAAGGCGGCCTAGTTTGCTAAACGCTAAACTCTTGCTAATGCATTCTCTACGCATTTAGTTAGTGTCATTTACTTGAATATTTACCTAACTTAGCCCTCAAATTTTCAACGAATGAAAAAAGCGCTGTTCCTCACAGTATTTGCTCTCGCTGGTCTTATAACGATCGCTCAAAAGCCCAACACCCTCACAAAAAAAGAAAAGAAAGAAGGCTGGAAGCTGCTCTTCGATGGAACCTCCACCAAAGGCTGGCACACCTACCTCCGTGATACCGTAGGCTCCAAATGGCAGGTCAGGGATGGCGTGCTGGTTTTTGACCCCAGCCAGCCCGCAAGCGGCGGCGGCGATATCGTCACCAACGAAGAATACGAGAACTACGAGCTCAACCTGGAATGGAATATCTCCAAGGGCGGAAACAGCGGCATCATCTTCGATATACAGGAAAATCCCAAATACAAAGACACCTATCTGACCGGCCCCGAAATGCAAGTGCTGGATAATAAGGATGCTGCGGACAACAAGAAACAAAACCACCTTGCCGGCTGTCTCTACGACATGTCGGGTGATTCGACCGTTTCAAAGCCCCGCCCTCCGGGAGAATGGAACCAGGTTCGTCTTATTCAAAACAAAGGGCACATCACCTTTTATCTCAACGGAATCCAAACTTACGATGGGCAGATCGGCAGCGAAGAATGGAACAAAATGGTCGCAGGCAGCAAGTTTGCCAACAAGGCCTTCGCCGACTTCGCCAAAGTTACTAAAGGAAAGATAGCCCTACAGCAGCACCCCGGCTCCAGCCAGTGGAGAAATATCAAGATCAAACTTTTATAAGTTATACACGATAAAAAAGGAAAGCCCCTCGATGTGAGGGGCTTTCCTTTTTTTATTTAACACATTTCCCATGCGCACAGCACTGAGCACATTTCGCTCCGGTGCAATTCTGCTTGGTGCAATGAGAACAATCCTTCTGTTTGCCGCCCGCAAATACAACGGGGCCAGCCAATAAAACGGCCGTCAGGGCCAATAAAAATGCCTTTTTCATATACTGAAAATAAAGTAAGTTAAAAATGGAAAACTGTCTTGTCGGGGAAATACATCAGGCCTGGTTAGGCGGTTTCCAGTTTTCAGCATAGTATCCGTATGCACATGCGGAGAGATAGGCGGGGTAAAACTTCTTAAAAACCGTGACCACTCCGGTCATTTCACTGGCAACCGGCAGGATCATCGTATAGCACATCGGGCAGCTAAAACAGCAGCTATCATCCTGCTTATCTTCTTTCTCGTGTTTTGGACAAGTGCCCTTGCCCGTCTCTGCACAACAAGTCCTGGAAACCGCAACGGGGGCGGGCGCCGCCATCATTCCAGGCATACGCAGCCACTCTCCGAAATAGGAAAGAAGACAAACTAATAATATGAAAGCCTTATACTGCAAGATTGTACTGTAAAAGTATGAAATAATCACTAAGCGGTGGCATAGGTTTTGAACACAATTACAGGAAAAGCAGCCATGAAAAAATTATCTAACCTAATTCCGGGTCTGGCTCTTTTCCTCCTTCTCAGCTGTGGAGGCGGCTCCCCGGATAGTGTAAAAAATGCCAAAGACTCCAACGACGCCAAAATCGACAGTCAAAAAACGACCGAAAAGACCGATACGGCTACCGTGCTGACAAAAGACGACGCCGATTTCCTCGTCAGCGCAATCAGCGGCAACATGATGGAGGTAGAACTCGGCACGCTGGCCCAGGCCCATTCCAATAATTCCCGTGTCAAGGCCTTCGGCGCCATGATGGTGGAAGACCACGGAGAAACGGGTAAAAAGCTAAAAGAACTGGGGATGGCCAAGAAGCTGGTCCTCCCGGATTCTATGTCGAACGATCAAAAAAAGGAAATAGAAAGCCTGAAGAAAAAGACCGGTAACGATTTCAATCGGGCCTATATGCGCCTGATGGTTTCCGATCACAAGAACGATATCAAAGAATATGAAAAACAGGCCAGGACAGGTACCGACCCGCGAATTTCAAACTTCGCCAGCAATACCTTACCTATTCTCCAAAAACACCTCGATTCTGCTAATAACCTGGGGAAGCTAATGGGGTTTTATGAGATAACTGCGCCCCCACGGCCGCTGACGCCCTAGTCTATCCCTGATATTGGGGAAGCAGGTGCATATAAAATCTGTCTACTTTTGACAGCGTGAACTACCACCACCATTCCCAAGATTGTTTCAATCCATTAAACCTCGAATTTAAGCAGCACCCTGCGTGGTTTAAATCCTGGTTCGACTCGCCCTTCTATCACCAGCTTTATGGATACCGGAACGAAGCCGAGGCCGCAACGTTCCTGGATATCCTGCTGATAAAGCTACAACCGCGATTGGGTTCCCGTATGATGGACCTGGGCTGCGGTACAGGCCGTCATGCCAAATACCTTGCAGCAAAAGGGTTCGAAGTCATCGGCGCCGACCTGTCCTCTCTCAGCATCCAGCGGGCTAAGCAGTTTGAAACACACAGACTTCGATTTTATCAGCACGACATGCGCCTGCCCTTCGGCTGTCAATACTATGACTTTGTCTTCAACTTCTTCACGAGCTTTGGCTATTTCAAAAACGACGACGAAAACCACCAAGTAATCAAAAATATTCACAGCGCCCTGAAGCCTGGCGGCATCGCCATAATCGATTATTTAAACGTCGGTTATTCTGCGGCCTATCTCATCCCCGAAGAAGAAAGGGAGATCGATTTCACCTACTACCATATTACGAGATGGGCGGACGAAAAACATTTCTTCAAACAGATCGCCATCGACGACCAGAAAACCAAGGCCAATTTCCACTTTTGCGAACGAGTCGAAAAGCTCTATCTGCACGACTTCGAGCACCTCTTTAGCGAAAACGGGTTGTCCCTTCTGGAGGTGTATGGAGACTATTCTTTAGCAAAATACAGGACCCTTTCTTCTCCCCGGATGATTATGGTGGCCCGGAAGCCATAAGGTTCATTTTACATACTAAGGATTTAATTGGTGACTAAAACGAAGAAATTTCCTGATGCAGATATGCGGGGAATGCTAAATTTTTATATTACATTTATAGCACTAATTGATTGCTGATTGATTAATGCTAACGAATATGAGCTTGTCAGGCGTCTCCTCCTGAGCGAAACTGCTGCATTCGATACTCTCTATCATAAGTATCATAACCCCCTTTATTTCAATATTCTCAAACTGACAAAGGATGCCGAGGCCGCCCGGGACATCCTCCAGGACGTTTTCATTACGCTGTGGAAACAGCGGATGACCCTGGACCCGCAACAGTCCATCCTGCCCTGGCTCTTTGTTGTGAGCTATAATAAGTCTGTCGATTACCTGAAGCGTACCTCGGCCGAATCGGCCCTTGTCTATGAAACGCAGGGACTGGCGCAGGTCCTGCCGGGCGAAGCCGAGCTGAAAGAAGCACAGCTACAGCTTTTGGAAGAAGCCATCCGGCGCCTGTCTCCCCAGAAAAGAAAGGTTTTTGTACTCTGCAAGCTGCAGGGCAAAAGCTATGAAGAAACGGCGGAAGAGATGCATATCTCCAAACATACGGTCAAAGAATACCTCTCCGGCGCCCTTGTCTCCATAAAAGGATACGTCCAGCAGCACCCGGATTACTATACCGGCTGCCTGATCATCTTCCTGCTGGCGCAATAACCCGCGATAAATTGCAATAACCCGCAATAAGCCATAATAAGCCGGAATATTTTTTCCTCCCCCACCCCCCCGTTTTTCAGCCTGGCCAGTATTCATTACAAAGCCCCCTCTAAATGGAAGAAAGGGAAGACAAATTACGGCAGCTGGTCGAGTCCAATGAATGGACCGAAGAGGACCGGAAATGGCTGCTCCAATACCTTAACAGCTCCGACGGCAGTGAGCTAAAAACCCTGCTGCTGCAAAAGCTCCATGAAGATCAACAGGAGCTGGACCCCATTCTTTCCGAGCAGATGCTTCATTCTATTCACCAGGAAATAGACCCGGTGAAAAAACCTTCCATCATACGTTTATATATAAGGTGGGTCGCTGCAGCCGTTCTTATCGGCACGATAACCTACCTGGCCCTGCAGCACAAGCAGAAAGAGATCTCCATCGCACAGCAGCAATCCCATCCTGTAATAAAAAATGACGTCCTCCCCGGGAAAGACCAGGCCATTCTTACACTGGCCGATGGAACAAAGGTCGCGCTGGATGACGCCCAGAACGGCATGCTGACGCAGCAGGGCAATACAAAGATTTTAAAGCTAAACGGCAAGCTATCCTATAATACTGGCAAAGCGGGAACTACGCCTGCGGAAGTAGCCTACAATACCATCGCCACTCCCCGCGGCGGACAATACCAGATCATACTCCCCGATGGCAGCCAGGTATGGCTGAATGCAGCCAGCTCGCTGCGTTTCCCAACGGCCTTCACCGGGAAGGAAAGACGGGTCGAAGTCACGGGTGAAGCCTATTTCGAGATCGCCAGGAATGCGGCCATGCCATTTACCGTGGCGCTCCCTACTGCCGGCGGTTCTTCGGAGATACAGGTGCTGGGTACCCACTTCAATGTCAATGCATATACCGATGAATCTTTGCTGAAGACAACCCTGATCCAGGGCGCTGTCCGTTTCGTCAGCGGCAAGGAGTCGATGGTCCTGAGTCCCGGCCAGCAGTCGCAGCTGACAAAAGCCGGCGATCTCAACCTCAACAGCCAGGTAGACATCTCCACCGTGATGGCCTGGAAGAACGGGCTCTTTCACTTCGAAGGAGCAGATATAGAAACGGTAATGAAGCAGCTATCCCGCTGGTATGACGTAGACATCGTCTACAGCGGCCGAAAGACCAACGACCTTTTCTATGCGGAAATCCCCCGAAACACCAGGCTTTCTGACGCGTTGAAAGCACTATCGCTAACCGGCAAGGTGGATTTCAAGATCGACAATAAAAGAATTATTGTTAACCAGTAAAACAAACGATCGCTATGCCAATGCTCCCTCCTTTTCCGGTCTAAACACGACCTGAAAGAAAGCCGGTCAACCCCAAAAAAAATCCGGAAATGGTAACGACATTCCCGGACATATGCAGGGTTAATCAATTACAAGACTGTT
>JAFDYG010000114.1 GCA_018267545.1 Bacteroidota bacterium | reverse complement strand
GAGTATCGTGGAGCACCTGTTCCATTGCATAGGTATTATATAAGACGGCGGTATCGTGCACGACCCCGGCCATCAGCCGGGAGAAGGCGTCGTCCTTTTTGATGCCGAGCGGGTGTATTTCTTCGTTTCCGCTCAAGGGGCGTTCAGGCGTTTTCACTTCCTTCGCCTGTTCGTCATAGAGCCCCCACCCTTTGTCTCCCTGGTCTTTGAGCGTGAATTCATAATCTTTCTGGCGGATGTTCAGCAGGTAGCGCTGCTCCTGGAAACCCTGACCGGGCATACCCAGGGTCAGGTCATAAGTACTGTCCTTCAATGGCGCGAGGATGAGATGCCCGCCTGCCGTCGAACTATGTACCTGATTACCAATCTTAATATAGAAGGGTTGCCGGTTTTCAGCCTGGATAAACACAAAATAGTCCTGTGCATAAGCGCTGCCCGTCATTAAAATCAAAATGAGTACCCAACCGATTTTCGACATGGATTAGTAGTATTAATACAGGAAGTCCCCAGGGGCCCAGGCTGTAAACCTACTGCAAAATAAGGAAAAACTCTAGTGTACAGATTCAGCGAAGGATACATTTATCGATTAGTTGCCATACAACAATGGGGACGGTTGGTTAGATACTTAACTACCTTTTATCCATTTTTATCGCTGCCTAATCCGGTCAACAATTATCTTTATCCCCTGAAAAATATTAATATGAATGTGATCCCATCAAAACTCACAACTCCTATCCAAAGACCGGTGCTTCGAAAGCGCGGCAAGACCTTGCTATTGTTACTTTCGGGTTTCGTTTCCTGCGGACTTTCCCTGCACGCCCAAGACAAGGCTGGAGGCGAAGACGCCTGGAAAAACCAGTACCGGGCTACCGCCACCAAGTTCAGTGATCTGATCCACACAAAGCTCGATGTCAAATTCGATTACGACAAGTCGTATATGTACGGCAAGGAATGGGTAACTATCAAGCCCCACTTCTATCCCAGCGATTCTCTTTCCCTGGATGCCAAGGGTATGGACCTGCATACGGTAGCCATCGTAAAGGACGGCAAGAATGTTCCGTTGAAGTACGACTATGACGGAATGGTTCTCCGGGTGCACCTGGACAAAAAGTACAAGAATACCGAGAAGTATACCATATATATAGATTATACGGCAAAGCCCAATGAGCTGAAGGTAAAGGGCAGCGCTGCAATCACCGACGCAAAGGGGCTGTACTTTATCAATCCCAAGGGAGAAGATAAGGATAAGCCAACCGAAATCTGGACCCAGGGTGAGACCGAGGCCAATTCCGTTTGGTTCCCCACGATCGACAAGCCGAACCAAAAGACAACGGAAGAGATCACCATGACGGTGCCGGCCAAGTACGTGACTTTATCCAATGGCCTGCTGATCAGCCAGAAGACAAATGGAGACGGCACGAGAACTGACTATTGGAAGATGGACCTGCCGCATGCTCCCTATCTTTTCTTTATGGGCGTGGGCGACTTCGCCGTTATCAAGGACTCTTATAAAGGCAAGGAAGTCAGCTATTATGTCGAGAAAGCGTATGCACCTGTAGCGCGCCGCATTTTTGGAAATACTCCGGAGATGATCGCTTTCTATTCCCGAATCACGGGGGTGGATTATCCCTGGGCAAAATATGCGCAGATGGTCGGCCGTGATTATGTAAGCGGCGCGATGGAAAATACCACGTCTACCTTGCATGGCGACGGCGCTCAGCAGGACGCCCGTGAATTGTCCGACGGCAATGGCTGGGAAGACGTGATCGCGCACGAGCTGTTTCACCAATGGTTTGGTGACCTCGTAACGACCGAAAGCTGGAGCAATATAACAGTAAACGAATCCTTTGCCGATTATAGCGAGACGCTGTGGAATGAGTACAAATATGGGAAGGACGCCGGTGATGCTATCAACTTCCAGGGCATTCTGAGCTACCTGCAGCAGCCCGAGAGTGCCGAGAAGAATTTGGTCCGTTTTTATTATGCCGACAAGGAAGACGTATTCGACCAGGTAAGCTATCCCAAGGGCGGCCGTATTTTAAATATGCTGCGCAATTATGTCGGAGACAGCGCCTTCTTTAAATCCCTGAACAACTATCTCACGACCAATAAATTCAAATCGGCCGAGGCCCAGAACCTGCGATTGGCTTTTGAAGAAGTAACGGGACAGGACCTGAACTGGTACTGGAACCAGTGGTATTATGGCAGCGGGCATCCCAAGCTGACGATCGATTATGCATACGACGATGCGGCAAAGCAGGTCAAGGTTATCGTCAACCAGACGCAGGAAACGGGCAAGGTGTTCCGTCTGCCGATTGCGATCGACGTATATAATGGCGCTACAAAAACGCGCAGCAAGGTTTGGATCGAGAATAAGACGGATACGTTTACGATTGCCTACAACGGCAGCCGCCCCGATCTTGTAAATGTCGACGGCGACAAGATTTTACTTTGCGAGAAGAAGGATAACAAGACCCTGGAAAACTATTTGCACAAATACAAATACGCGGGTGGTTACGTCGACAGGAGAGAAGCCGTCGAGTTCTGCTCCAAGCACCAGGACGATCCGAAGGCAGTGGACCTGATGAAGCTGGCGTTAAAGGATAAGTTTTACAAGATTCGCACTTATACCCTGCAAAGGCTCGACTTCAAAAAGGACGCCATCAAGACGGCCTTCGAACCGCTGCTTGCGGGACTTGCCGAGCATGATGACAACAGGCTGGTAAAGGCCAAGGCGATCGACCTGCTGGGCAACTTCCGCAATCCTTCTTATAAGAGCCTGTTTGTGAAGGCCACTTCGGATTCTTCTTATTCCGTAGCCGGCTATGCCCTGGAAGCATTATCCGAGCTGGACAGCGCAGAAGCGCTGACCCTGGCCAAAAAGATGCAGAAGTCTCCTGCGAAGGGAGAGCTGTCGGCGGCTATTTCGGGGGTTCTGATCAAGTCGGGCAGCGAAGCCGATTTCGACGTGGTGGCGGACAATTTCGAGAAGATGCCTACTACGCAAAATAAATTCGAGATGGTCATGCCTTTTACGAGCATGCTGACGAAAGTAAAGAGCACTGAAAAGGTCAAGCGTGGAGTGGATCTGCTGATTCAGTTCAAAGAAGCGATACCTCAGGCTTATCGTAAGCAAACCGACCCTTATTTCGACAATGCGTTGAATGGGGTAGCTACGCAGAAGCTGGCCGCTGGTCTGAAGGATCAGGCGGATTATATCCAGTCAAAAGTGACCGCGAGCAAGAAAGCGTTCTAATTGGAAAGAAATAAAAAAAGGCCCGGCTTTTACAGTCGGGCCTTTTTTATTTAATATTTTACCAGCTTCCGCTTGCTCCGCCTCCGCCGCTATTTCCACCGCCGAAGCCGCCGAAACCACCGCCGCCGCTGTCTCCACCGCCGCCTCCCCAGTCGCCGCCTCCGCCACGGAAACCACGGCCAACCATATTTCCGATGATAAAAGGAAGGATTCCGCTGCCGCCGAAGAGTCCGCCGCCTCCTCCCCCACCGCCGCGGTTACGGCCGATAAAGACGATGAGGATGATAAAGATAAAAAAGAACAGACCGATGATATTGCCTGCGCCGCTTCCTTTCCGTCCGCGTTTCGAATAGCCTTCGGGCGCTTTGTATTCGCCTGCTGCGGCTTTGATCAGCGCATCGGCGGCATGGTTGAAGCCCCTGTAATAGTTATCCTGGTCCTGACCTTTGAAGTTGGGAACGATTTCGTTGTCGATAATGGACTTCGCCGTGATATCGGGGATGGCGCCTTCCAGGCCAAGACCCGTTTGAATATAGACCTTTCTTTCCTGGATGGCGGCGAGGACGAGCACGCCATTATTCGTCTTCTTATTACCGATGCCCCATGTCCGGAAGATTTGCAGCGCGTAGTCTTCGAGCGCATTATCGCCGATAGAAGGGACCGTCACGATTGCAATCTGAACGGAGGTGCTATCGTCATAGTCGACGAGCTTGTGCTCCAGCGCACTGACCTGGTCCGCTGTCATGACGTGGGCAAGGTCATTGACCAGGCGGGGGGGATTGGGCGGCGCGGGAACCTGCTGGGCACGGAGAAGCGTCGCCGGCAGCAGGAAAAAAAGGGCCAAGATGGTCAGGAGCTTCTTCATTGCTTTATTTTCCGAATACAATATCGTCAGGTAATTCATTTTCGTCGTTTTCACGGTCGTAGGGAAAATGTTGGTGCAAGGCTTCCCCGATAGCGGTGACTACGTCTGCTATCCCGCCGGCGTAGTCGGCCTTGTTAAAATGAGAAAGGATGGTACCGACCTGCTGTTTCCAGAAGGAGGGCCCTACCTTTTCATGGATGCCCTTGTCGCCGAAGATGGCCAGTTGGCGGTCACGCAGGGCTACGTATACGAGCACGCCGTTGCGGGCCGAAGTCTGTTCCATTTTCAGACCGGTAAATACTTGAGTCGCTCTATCGAGCGGTTCGACGTAGCGGCAGTGGCTTTCCACAAAGACCCTGACCTCACCGCTGGTCCGCTGTTCGGCAGCTTTTATGGCTGCTACGACACGCTGCTGGTCGGCCTGACTGAGCAAAGGCTTTTGGGATAGAAATGGAATATGCATGATGGCTATTGGGGCATCCCCGGTTTTGTAAATACGTTGGCTAAAAGACAGCGGCCGACTTTTGTGAAGCCGGCCGCCGGGAGTTATTTAATGTTGAAATTTATCTCGGGGGCGTTTTCACTACCGGGGTCGGCCTTGTAATAGCCTCTTTCATGGTAGTTGAAGATTCCGGCGAAGATGTTATTCGGGAAAGACTTCACCTTTAGGTTATATTCCTGGACCGCGGAGTTGAAATCCCTGCGTGCAACATTGATCCTGTTCTCCGTTCCGCTGATATCGGTTTGGAAGTTCTGGAACTGCTGCGTCGTCTTCAGATCGGGATAGGCTTCTGCAACAGCCATCAGCCGGCTGAAAGAACCTTGCAATTGTCCCTGCGCTTGTTGATAGCGGGCGAGAGAAGCAGAGTCGTTCACGTCCACCTGCACCTTGGTTGCATTGGCGCGGGCATTGATGACTTCCTTCAAGGTAGATTTTTCAAAATTCGCGGAACCTTCGATGACCTTAATGACGCTGTTGTACAGGTCTGTCCGGCGCTGATAGTTGGTTTCTACGTTACTCCAGGCCGTCTTGACGTTTTGGTCGACTTTCACCAGGCCATTGTAGCTGCTACAGCCACAGCCTCCCAGTAACAGAACGAAAGCCAATATCACAATCAAGGTCAATTTACTAGTACTCATTATTTTAGATTTTAGGTTAACGGGGTAAAATTAGCATTTTTGGCCACCCGTAAAAACCAATTTTAGGCCGATAGGTCCTCTTTATTACTTGATATGGGCAAAAGCGTCGGCGAGCTGCCCGATCCGGCCGGTGGAAAGGCGCTGGTTACCGGCAGCTATGACGATGCGGTAGCGGAAGGTAACCGACTGCCCCTTCTGCAGCTTGTAGTTCAGGGTCTGTTTCCCGTTGCTGAACACCTTCTGTCCCAGCGGGTTGGCGGCAAACAGGCCATAGCCGCGGGCGTGCCAGTAGGTGGGGTATCCGGGGTTACCGGGATGGTCGATGATGGCTACGCTAAGGGTATCACTTTGCTTCTTTCCATAAAGGAGGCACCAGTTTCCCCGGGTCCCCCAGGCACTGTCTCCCTTTTTGCCCGCGCTCGTCAGATAAGTCCCATTAATATCCGGCGTGTTCCCAGCCGCCACCTTGGTGATAATCCCTTTGTCGTCGACAAATTCGCCGGGGGTGTTGGAGGGTATTTGCAGTTCTTTAGTAACGCGAAGTCCAAGCATGCCGTCCTTTGCGTCGGGGAAATTGACGTCGATATTGGCCTGGAGGGTTGTGTAGCGGTCGATGATGCGTTCTGTTTTGCTGGCGCTAAAGATAAAAGTGGTCAGCTCGGTCATCAGGACGTTTTGCTGCTGGTCGGTCCAGCGGGCGGAATATTGAAGGATGCCGCGGTCAGTGGCGCGGCCGCCGGAGGGATAGGCTGTTCCGGAAGAAACGGGGGACCGGGCGCCGGCTTTTTGAGATAGCTGGCTGACGGGGCCCGCGAGGAGGATGCTGTCCGTGCGGATCCAACCGTACTGACTTTTTTTAGCCGGGGCAATGGCGTAGGAGTTGTTCCAGAAGTCGAGACCATTGACGTTTTCGTAGTTGAACCAAAGGCCCAGGTGATGGGGGTGGTCGACGGGCTCGCCCTGCCGGGGAGCTACCGGAAAGCCGCGGGTGATCAGCTGACCATCGGGTGCATAGATGGGATATAAAACCGGCTTCTCGAGCGTATCGGGATAAAGAAAGGTGGTAAAGGGGCTGCCGCCGGCCGTAATGGTTACGATACGGCGAGCGGGGTCGGCAGTGACGTTGATGGGTAAGGGTTGGGCGAATGAATGCAAGGTTGTCAGGAGGACGACGCACAATGTCCGGTAACGTTTTCGTAGATAATAAGGCCTTAAGCTGGTCATATAACAGGCATTTTCGTAGTAAGATATCCTAAATTAGTACATTTATCGTACTTAAACACACTTCCATATGACAACAACCCGCAGGGATTTCATCCGCAAGAGTTCAATGGCCGGGATGGCCACTTATATGGGCACGCTGGGCCTCAGCGCTGCCAGCTATCGTAGAATTATCGGGGCTAACGACCGGGTGCGCGTAGGGGTGGTAGGATTTTCCGACCGTCACCGGAACGATCATATTCCTGCTTTTCTAAAGTCTTACCAGGAGATGAATTTCGACATTATCGCGGTTTCGGACATCTGGAAGAAAAGGCGCGAGGAAGGGAAGGATTTTCTGGCCCAGAAGTTTGGTCATACTATCCAGGCCTGTGCCAATAACGAAGAGCTTTACAATATCAAAGAGGTCGATGCGGTGATGATCAGCACGGCGGACTTCCAGCACGCCTGGCATACGGTCGAGGCGGTAAAGGCGGGGAGGGACACCTATACGGAAAAGCCGCTGGCGGAGACAATGGAAGACGCGCGTGCCGTGCTGAAGGCGGTAAAGGATTCCGGCAAAATCGTACAAATAGGTTCGCAGCGTCGCAGCGGAGCGAATTATATGGCCGCGGCGGAGTTTATACAGTCGGGGAAATTTGGTCCGATCGTCATGGTCGAGCTCACCTGGAACGTCAACCAGCCCGGACGCTGGCGTCGCCCTGCGCTGGTGGCCCAGATGAAAGAAGAAGACACCGACTGGAAGCGCTTTTTGATCAACCGCCCGCATGAGGCGTTCGATGCCCGCAAGCACCTGGAGTTCCGGCTTTTCTGGCCGTACTCTTCCGGTCTTCCAGGGCAATGGATGAGTCACCAGATCGATACAGTTCACTGGTTTTCGAAGCTGCCGCATCCCCGTTCGGTATCTGCCAACGGCGGTATTTACGCCTGGAAGGACGGTCGCAAGAATGCCGATACGATGACGGCTGTTTTCGACTATGGTCCACTGGATGACATGTCCACCGGATTCCAGGTAACCTTCTCTTCGCGGCAGACCAATTCCGACGGTGAGACAAAAGAGATTTATTATTCCAATGGCGGTACGCTCAATCTGGATACCAATAAGATTTCGTCCGTTGGTGGACTCACCGCCAAGTATGCCGAGGCGATGGGGATGAAGGCGAACCAGCTGCCGGAGATTTCGCTGAAAGAGCTGGGCGAAAAGATTTCGACCGATGCGAGCACCGGCGGAGATCCGCTGACTACGGCGCACGTGCGTAACTGGATGGAATGCGTACGCAGCAGGAAGCAGCCGAATGCGCCTATCGAAGCGGGCTATCACCATTCGATTGCCGTCATCATGGCCAATGCGGCTTACCGGACGGGAAGCAAGGTTACTTTCGATGAAAAGACGCAGGAAGTAATGGCAGGAGGAAAGGTTTTCAAATACTAGGCTGCACATGAAAGCATTGGTAATTACGGATAAGAACAGTCCGCTGGTTTTGCAGGACGTAGCGGATTTGAAAGCGGGGCCTTCGGAGGCGATAGTACGGGTGCATGCGGCGGCGTTGAATCACCGGGATGTGTGGATACAGCGTGGGCAGTATGCGGGTCTTCGGTATCCGATTGTGCCGGGTTCGGATGGGTCGGGGGTTGTAGTCGAGGGAGGGGGCTGGGTTGGGAAGGAAGTGATCATCAACCCTGCTTTGGGCTGGGGCGGGTCGACTGCTTACCAGGACCCGAAGGATTTCAAGATATTGGGATTACCCGATGATGGTACGCTGGCCGAGTATGTAAAGGTTCCGCTCGCTAATCTGGTCGAAAAGCCGGGGCACCTGTCTTTCGAAGAAGCCGCTGCCCTACCCCTG
>JAFDYG010000113.1 GCA_018267545.1 Bacteroidota bacterium | reverse complement strand
CGATGCATGGTGGCAGGCGCGCAACGCCCGCGTCTCCATGTATGACGTAAAGCCCGTCATGCTCGTAGTCGGTGGCAATTTCGACGCCGAAGACAACTACGGCGCATGGAACCTCTACAAGGCCATCAAGACCCAGAGCCCCGCGACCAATAGCCATATCGTCATGGGTCCCTGGTATCACGGGGAATGGGCTTCCAACGACGGCACCCACCTGGGCAACGTACAGTTCGGCTCCAACACTTCTTTCTGGTACCAAAACAATATCGAAATTCCTTTCTTCAACTATTACCTGAAGGGTAAAGGCGCCGAGCCCAAGCTTGCCACCGCCACCATCTTCTTTAGCGGCGCAAACGAATGGAAGGAATTCCAGCAATGGCCGCCAGCGGACAAGCAAGACAAGCCCATCTACTTCCAGCCGGGCGGTGCGCTGACCTGGGAAGCGCCCACGAAGAAAAGCGACTTCTCCGAGTACATCAGCGACCCGGCGCATCCGGTGCCCTACACCGAGGACGTACACTTCCGCCGCACCCGCGAGTACATGACCGATGACCAGCGGTTCGCGTCCCGCCGCCCCGACGTGCTGACCTTTCAGACGCCTGAGCTGACAGAAGACCTGACCCTCGCCGGGAATGTCGTTGCCGACCTGCAGGTAAGTCTGAGCAGCACCGACGCCGACTTCGTCGTCAAGATCATCGACGTCTTCCCCGACAATTTCACCTACAATCCGGCAGAGCCTGCCGCTGCAGGACGCGGCCGCGAGATACCCGCCGGCTATCCGATGGGCGGCTACCAGATGCTCGTGCATGGCGAAGTCATGCGGGGCCGTTTCCGCGAAAGCTTTGAAAAGCCTGTTCCTTTCAAGCCAGGCAAGGTAGAAGCCGTCAAATTCGCTGTCGCAGATGTCGCGCATACTTTCAAGAAAGGCCACCGGCTCATGATCCAGGTGCAGAGCAGCTGGTTCCCATTGGTCGATCGCAACCCGCAGAAGTTCGTCGATATTTACACCGCAGAAGACAGCGATTTTCAGAAGGAGACGATTCGCCTCTATCACGATAGCGAGCATCCTTCCAGGATCACGCTGCCGATTATAAAATAACTTATATGAAGCCTATTCTATTGCTTGCGCTGCTTGCTCCGCTGTGGTGCTGCTGTCAGGATCGCCGCCCGGCCGACCCCGACTACGTAAAGACCAACTATGACAAGCTGGAGGTCGACATTCCGATGCGGGACGGCAAGAAGCTGCACACGGCTATCTATGCGCCAAAGGACCACAGCCATCCCTATCCTTTTCTCATGGAAAGGACTCCGTATTCGGTAGCTCCATATGGTGATACACTTTATCGCCGCTCACTCGGACCCAATTCGGACCTGATGCAGAGCAAATATATCTTTGTCTACCAGGACGTACGCGGCCGCTATATGAGCGAGGGGGACTTCCAGGAGATGACGCCCGCCATCGACAAGAAGAAAGGAACCGAAACCGACGAAAGCTCGGACACCTGGGATACCATCGACTGGCTTCTGAAGAACGTAACCAATAACAACGGGCGCGTAGGGCTTTGGGGGATCTCCTATCCGGGCTTTTATGCATCGGCTTCTCTACCCGACGCACATCCGGCCATCAAGGCCGTTTCGCCGCAGGCGCCGGTGACGGATGAGTTTATCGGAGACGACGCCAATCATAACGGGGCCTTTTTCTTACTGGACAATTTCGGCTTCGACAATTTCTTCGACGTCAAAAGACCCCAGCCGGTCAAGAACTATGGAGGGACGATCTTCCGCGCCAGGATCGACGACGCCTACAAATTTTTCTTAGAGCTGGGCCCGATCAAGAACACCAACAATCCCGAATATTTCAATCACCAGGGGAAGATATGGGACGAGTACCTCGGGCATTCGACCTACGACTCCTACTGGAAGGCGCGCAACATCCGGACGCACCTGAAAAGTGTAAAGCCCGCGGTGCTGGTCGTCGGCGGGTGGTTCGATGCGGAAGATATGTTTGGGGCCCTTCGCACCTACGAAGCGATCGAAAAGCAGACGCCGGGTAACGACAACCACCTGGTCATGGGCCCCTGGACGCACGGGGCCTGGTCGGGAAGAAGCTGGAATAAATTTGGTCCGCTGGATTTCGGCTTAAACGTCAACGAAAGATACAAGCAGATCGAAACGGCCTTCTTCAATCACTACCTGAAAGATTCGGCGGCGGCACCGCTTGCGGAGGCGACCGTCTTCGAGACGGGGACCAATCAATGGAAGGAATATGCTACCTGGCCTCCGAAGGAAGCCAGGGCGGCGAGATTCCTCCTGCAGCCCAACGGAGAGCTCGCGCCCATGAAGGGATCGACAACGGTCAGCTTCGACGAATACGTCAGCGACCCCGCAAGCCCCGTTCCCTATATCGATGGGGTGCGGAGCGGACGCGATAATAGTTATGTCGTCACAGACCAGCGATTCGCGTCCCAGCGAGCCGACGTCCTCACGTATCAGACGCCGCCGCTGGAAACACCCATTACTGTCACGGGACGGCTCAAGGCGGATATCTTTTTGTCGTCTACGGGCACCGACGCCGACCTTGTCGTAAAGCTCATCGACGTCATTCCGGGGAAAGAAGAAGGTATCAGCACACCGCAGGACCCTGCCGGCTATCAACGCCTGGTACGTGCGGACGTATTCCGCTGTAAGTTTCGTAACAGCTGGGAGAAGCCTACGCCATTGAAGCCGGGTCAGATTACCGAAGTCCAGTTCGACCTGAACGAGATCGCGCATACCTTCAAGCCGGGACATCGAATAATGGTACAAATTCAAAGCAGCTGGTTTCCGCTGGTGGACCGCAATCCGCAGACGTTTGTTAATATTCCGACCTGCAGCGAGTCGGATTTTCAAAAGGCGACGATTCGTATTTATCACGATGCGATTCATCCGAGCGGCCTGACACTGCCAGTGCTGACCCCGGGCTCGGCGGTGCTACAATAAATTCCAAAAGTTTAGCGGGGCCCGGAAGCGGCCCCCGCCAACTTTCGCTTATATTCGTCGTATGAGCAACCACCTACGACTCTCCGTCCTGCTGATCTTCATAGCAGCGCGGACCATGGCGCAGCCGGCCGCCATCATCCCACAGCCCGTCAGTACAAAATGGGGCAATGGGAACTACACGATCAATGCCAATACAGTCATTCTCGCCGATGCATCGGAGAAGCCCTCTGTCGACTTCTTTAAGGAGTACGTCGAACGCATCTATGGTATACGTCTGCGCGTCCAAAACTCCGGTGATGCCGCAAACGCCATTCGTTTTGAGACAAAAGCGCCTTCCTCTCCAAAAGAGGGCCGCTATACGTTGAATGCGTCTTCCTCCGCCATCGTCATCACCGGCGACACGCACGAAGGCACGTTCTATGGTATGCAGACGCTGATCCAGCTGCTGCCTACTACACCCTTCGCTATGGGAGATAACGGACTAGTCATCAAGACACCAGCCAGCGGCCTGGCCATTCCGGCCGTCTCGATCGAAGACTATCCCCGCTTCAACTATCGCGGCCTGCACCTGGACGTCGGCCGTCACTTCTTTCCCGTAGATTTTGTCAAAAGATATATCGACTATCTCGCCCTGCACAAGATGAACTACTTCCACTGGCACCTTACGGAAGACCAGGGCTGGCGCATCGAGATAAAGAAATATCCTCGCCTCACCGAGGTCGGTGCCTGGAGAAGCGGCACCATTATCGGGCACCACCCTGGCACGGGCGACGACAGCACCCGCCACGGCGGTTATTATACGCAAGACCAGATAAAAGAAGTGGTTCAATATGCAGCCGACCGCTATATCACCATCCTTCCCGAAATCGAAATGCCCGGACATGCGTCGGCGGCGCTGGCGTCCTATCCCTGGCTGGGCTGCACCGGCGGGCCCTATATGGTAAAACATAATTTCGGTGTCCATAAGGAGGTTTTCTGCGCGGGCAACGACAGCGTCTTCAACTTTCTGCAGGACGTGCTCGACGAAGTGATGCCGTTGTTCCCAGCCAGATACATCCATATCGGCGGCGACGAATGTCCCAAGGATTCCTGGAAAGCCTGTCCAAAATGCCAGGCCCGGATGAAGGCCCTCGGATTGAAGAATGAAGAAGAGCTCCAGAGCTATTTCATCGGCCGGATGGAAAAGTATATCAACTCAAAGGGCAAGCAGATCGTCGGCTGGGATGAGATCCTCGAAGGCGGTGTAGCACCCAATGCCACCGTCATGAGCTGGCGGGGAGAAAAAGGAGGCATCGAGGCCGCCAAGCAGCACCACAACGTCATCATGACGCCGGGTGAATACGTCTACTTCGATCACTCCCAGACCCGCAATGATGACTCGCTCACCATCGGCGGCTACCTGCCGCTGGAGCGCGTCTATCGATACGAGCCGGTACCGGCGGCGCTGTCCGGCGACGAAGCCCAATACGTATTGGGCGCGCAGGCCAATCTCTGGTCGGAATACATGGCCAATCCAAAGAAGGTGGAGTATATGCTTTTCCCCCGCGCAAGCGCACTATCCGAAGTCTTGTGGAGTCCCAAGGGCACGCGCAACTGGGACGACTTCCAGCACCGGCTCGCTACACAGTATCAACGCTACGCGCTCTGGCATACCAACTACTATCAGACCTACTTCCGCCCGGCGGATACGTTGGTTCAAAAGAAGATCGCCAAATGGCAGGACTATAAGTTCGGGCTCATGATGCACTGGGGCACCTACAGCCAATGGGGTATCGTGGAAAGCTGGAGCATCTGCCCGGAGGATGAGGGATGGACACAGCGGCGTGGGCCTTATGCCGCCACCTATACCGGCTATGTGCAGGCTTATGAGAAGCTGCAGACGACGTTCAATCCGACCCGGTTCGACCCGGCCAAGTGGGCAGCGGCGGCCAGGGACGCCGGTATGAAGTACGTGGTATTTACGACCAAGCACCACGACGGCTTCAGCATGTTCGATACCAAGCAAACCGATTATAAGATCACCTCTTCCGCTACGCCTTTTTCTTCCAATCCGCGGAGCAATGTCGTCAAAGAGGTCTTCGACGCCTTTCGTCAAAAAGACTTTATGATCGGCGCTTATTTCTCCAAACCCGACTGGCACAATACGGATTACTGGTGGCCCTATTTTCCGCCGAAAGACCGGAACGTAAATTATGACCCGGCCCGCTATCCCGATCGTTGGAAGGCCTTTAAAGACTATACGTATAAACAGATCGAAGAGCTGATGACGGGCTATGGCAAGGTGGACGTGCTCTGGCTCGACGGAGGCTGGGTCCGCCCGCTTTCGACCGTCAATCCTTCAATCGACTGGCAGCGGGGGATTCGTTATGACCAAGACGTAGACATGCCGAAGATCGCCGCTATGGCCCGTAGTCATCAGCCCGGTCTGATCGTCGTCGACCGCAGCGTGCCGGGTGAATACGAGAACTATACGACTCCCGAGCAGCAGATTCCGGAACATCCCATGGATGATCCCTGGGAGACCTGTATGACGATGGGAGACTCCTGGAGCTATGTCCCCAACGATCATTATAAGTCTACCACCCGGCTGGTGCAGCTGCTGGTAAAGATCGTTTCCCGCGGGGGTAACTTTCTGCTGAATATCGGGCCTTCACCCGACGGCGATTTCGCCGATACGGCCTACCTGCGGCTAAAGGAAATAGGCGCGTGGCTGAAGACCAATGGAGAAGGGATCTATAACAGCCGGCCGATCGCCCCCTACTCTTCCGGGAATGTCTATCTGACTCAATCGAAAGATAGCTCGAATGTATATGCCTTCTTCCTTCCGGAGAACAAGGAAGTGGTATTACCCGCGGAGATCGTCATCGATCGTTATAAAGCAAAAACGGGAAGTAAAATAACTTTGCTGGGAGCAAAAGGAAATATCAAATGGCGGCAGGACGGCCGAAAGCTGCTCATCAGCGTGCCTCCTGCATTACAGGGAAAACAGATAGGCGAACATGCAGTAGCCTTCAAGATAAGTTAAAAATAAAGGGCGCTGTTGGCGCCCTTTATTTTTACGAGATTATTTATCCCACCACACTCGTCCGGTCAGGAGGTCTCCGCCCGGAACGGCGTCATGAGCTTTCTTGTAATTGACAGGGTTATTATTCGCTTCATCCAGCGGATAAGGAAACCTGCGCGGGATGGTTCCATTGGTAGCATTGTTTGGATAGACCACCGGCGTCAGAGCCGGGAATCCGCTTCTTCTCCAGTTACACCAGGTTTCGTAAAAATCCAGCATGGTGATGGTGTGCAGCCAGTATTGGTTGTTGATCTGCTGTAGTCCGCTTGCGGGCACATAGGGATGCGCCGTCACAAAGGTCTCAGCATCCGCGTCGCTTACTGCCATTGCCGCGTCATACTGGCTGAGATAGGTAATAGCGGCTTTCACCCCGTCGTGATAGTGCTGGGCGATATTGCCGCCGATGCCGAAGCGTGCGCCTGCGTCGGCCAGCAGCAATTCTGATTCCGCAAAGGTCAGGATAAACGTAGGACCGTCGCGTTTAATCATCCCCGGATGTGGAGAGGAATAATCGGTGAACGTGGTATAACCGGGAGCGAACTTGATGTCCTGTGCGGCAATACCGCTCAGATCTTTACCATTAGGCATACCCTTTTGGGCAGCCGGGCTTGCGTTGAAAGAAGGGTTCTGTGTCTTTGTCCCATCGGTGACATACAGGTTCGTCACCGCTACTTTTCCAAGGCGTGGGTCGCCCGCTGTCTTCAGCATATCGATAAAGGTATTCGACCAGCGGGTGTAGAAATTCTCCTGTCCACCATCTCCTAAAAGCACCTGGCTGTTTCTATTCTGTGTAGCACGGCCTCCGGTTGCATCTCCCATGACAAAGGCGTTATCGTCGTTGCTGGTAAAGGTTTTGCCGACCACTTTGTTTACAGTAGCCTGTGCCGTTGCAGCGTCTACTTTTACCAATCTCATACCGATACGCAGCATCAGGGTATTACCGAACTTCTTCCACTTGGTAATATCTCCTTTATAGATAACGTCTCCCGAGGGTTTGTCCCCGGCGGCGTCCAGCGCATTGGTCGCTGCGTCTACTTCCTTCAGCAGGTCCGCGTAAATAGCGGACTGGGCATCGTAGGCAGGAAAATAAGCCTTGCCATAAACACCCATGCCGGCCTGGAAATAGGGGCAGTCTCCGTACAGGTCGGTGACCCGTTCGAGCATCAGCGCCCGCAGGATACGCGCGATCTGGTGAAGGTTCTTATACTGTGCCTTGTCGGCTGTAGATTGAACGACGTCGACGATCGGCTTGATCTGCTCCGGATAAGCAGCGTCATTGGGAAAGCCCCAATAGGCAGCCGTGTAACCCGAGTTGAGCAGGTACTTGTCGCCAGCCCAGTAGCTGATGACAGAAGACAGGCCCTGTGTCAGCGTGGACGCATAGATCAGGTTTCCCCGCCAGGTCTCGTAGGCAAAATCGGAGCTGCCGGTGTAAGCCAGCTCGGCCGAGGTAAGCAGGTAATTGGGGTCGAATATTTGCTGGTTATAGGAGGCAGGATTGGTATTAACTTCTGCAAATCTCTTGGTACAGCCGGTTCCAAGCATGCCTGCCAGCACCAGCAATCCCGTACATCTTATAAATGATTTTTTCATTGTAATAAACGTTTGCGTGAACAGATCAAAGTTTAAAGCTCAGGTTAAGGCCATAGGTCCTGGTCGGAGGTACACCGCCGAGTTCAAGACCTGGCGCATTTACCGTATAGCTGGCTTCGGGGTCGATATTCTGCGTCTTGCGCATCAGGTAGAAAAGGTTGCGGGCCACGAGGCTCACGGTCAAACCCTGGATCCTGTTGTTAAAGGTTTTTGCCGGGATCGAATAGCTGAAGGCCAGCTGACGGAACTTGATAAAGCTGGCGTCTTCGACAAACAGCCTGGATACGTTGGATGCAAGCTGGCTGTAATAGGTAGCGGCATTGATCGGATTGCCGGTGGTGCCGAAGTTTCCTTCGCGGTTGACCAGGGTAGCCTTGTGCAGACCGAATACATAGCCATAGAAGTCGGTAGCAGAGAAAATCTTGCCGCCGAACTTTCCATCGATGAGGAAGGAAAGACCGAATTTCTTATAGGTAAATTCGTTGTTCCATCCCACCAGGTATTTGGCATAGGCAGAGCCAAAAGCCGTCAGGTCGCCCTGTACGGGAATATTCGTTGCCGGGTCTACGACGATGTTCTTGGTACCGGCAGCATATTTGTAATCGAAAGCCATGATCTGGCCAGCCGCCTTTCCTACGATATTTTGGGTAAATCCATTGCCGGTGCGGGACGTTCCCACGGCAAGGGATGTCGTGCTGTCGGCAAGCTTGACCACCTTGTTGTTGTTGATCGATGCATTGACGCTGCTGGTCCAGTTGAAGCCTGCACCTTTGACGATATTACCCGTTATCAGCATTTCGACTCCTTTGTTCTGCAATTCGCCGATGTTCAGCACGGCGCCCTGGTAGCCGGAAGTGATAGAAGCAGGAGCGGTGAGGATTTCGTTGGTCGACTTCTTTGTATAATAGGTCAGATCGACGCTCAGACGGTTCTTCAGGAAACGCAGCTCCGTTCCGATCTCAAATTCCTTTGCCTTGGATGCGAGCAGGCTGGTATTGGGGATGCTGGTATTCAGGATCGAGCCAAGCGGCAGACCGTTCAGCGTGGCGGTGCTGAAGGTATAGCTCAGCTGGGTCTGATAGGGAGCCGTCGCTTGTCCGACTACTGCATAGCCCGCTCTCAATTTACCGAAGTTCAGCCAGGAAGCCTGGAGCAGATCGGAGAAGACAAACGAACCGCTGACCGACGGATAAAGAACGGATAGCTTGTTCTTCGTTCCGGGCGTAGCCAGAGACGAAAACCAGTCGCTGCGTAAGGAACCATTCAGATAAAGCAATCCCTTATAGTCCAGTTCCAGGTTACCATAGACCGACTGTACCTCCAGGGCGCTGGGTACGTAGTTGACCGTTTTGTTTTGCGTTGCGTTCAGGATATTATAGTTATAAGGAACGGCAAAGTGATCTCCGCTATTAGTGGTGATCGTGTAATTCGTCCTGCGGTAGCTGGCCCCTACATTGGGGGTGATGATCAGGTCTTCGCCGACTTTGACGGCCATACCCGCCAATCCATCTATGTTGATATCGGAGAAGCTGGTGGTTTGCAGCGACATGGAACCATAGGAGCGATAAGCCGTTCCATTGGGCACGACGGCGAGGTAATTATCGGTATAATAATCGCGGCCGGCGCGTCCCTGGAAGAACAATCCATTATCGAATGTATACCGCAGCGTACCGGTCGAGATGAGGCGGTTACGGGAAGTATTATTGATGAAGTTGTTTGCGGCAAACCATGGATTGGTCGCATACACGTTATTCGTATAGGCGAATTCGGAGCCGTCTGCGTTCGACGCTTTTTTCAGGTCCTTTACGTCTACGCTGGTAGGCAGGAACATGACGTTGAAGTTCGCATTGCCGGGTCCATCGGAGAGGAAGGGACGGTTGTGTACCGACTCTACGATATAGTTCATGCGTGCGTCAAGAGTCAGGTGCTTGTTAAAGCCATAATTCCCGGTCAGGTTGAAATTTTCCCGGTTAAGACCCGAGTTGGGAACGACACCGGCATTCGACACGCTATTGGCCGAGAAGCGGACCGAACCGCCTTCGAAGGTCTTATTAAAGGCGATCGTATTGGTATAGGTAGCGCCAGTACGGTAGAAGTTATTCAGGTTGTTCTTATGCGCGACATAAGGACGGCTGACGCCGTCGAACTGAACGACGGGAGAGCCATCCAGCTTGGCGCCATAGCTGGACTGACCGGACTGGAAAGCAACCGTCTGATCGGTCGGTTTGATATTGTTGGAACCCTGGCCATATACGTATTGCCAGTCGGTCGGGTCAAAAACGCGTTCGGCAACGGCGTTGGAATTGACGTCGATGCTGTTTGTTTTTGCGGACTTTGTCGTGATGAGGATGACACCGGCCTTGGCGCGGTAGCCATACAGCGCCGAAGCGGCGGCGCCTTTGAGGACGGAGATCGTCTCGATATCGTCCGGGTTGATATTGCCCATCGCGTCTCCGAGGTCGGGACCGTTATCATATTGTCCGCCCATATTACCCGTGCCGTTATTGCCCGTGCCGCTGGGAGTATTTTCGACCGGAACGCCATTGATGACATACAAGGGCTGATTGGTCTGGGTGAGGCTGCTCACGCCGCGGATGATCACGTTGGAAGAAGCGCCGGGGCCGCCGGGTACGCCGGATACGTTCAGACCGGCCACCTTTCCTTCGAGAGAATTGAGGACGTTGACCTCTCTGGCCTTGGTCAACTCTTCACCCTTCACTTCGGTAACGGAATAACCCAACGCCTTTCTTTCTTTGCGGACACCGAGCGCCGTTACGACGACTTCGGACAGCTGGGCGTCCTTCGCGTCGAGCACGACGCTGAGGGCTACGGCCTCGTCTCTTACCGTTACTTCTTTGGGGGCAAAGCCGATCGCGGAAATGACCAGCACGTCTCCAGACTTGGCCTCGATGGCGAATACGCCATCGGCATTGGTGGAGACGCCTTTTCTTGTACCTTTTACCATGATCGTGGCTCCGACCAGGGGCTTGCCATCGGCGGCCAGCACCTTACCGCCAATGGTTGCGGTAGGGCTCCCTTTGAACATAGTTCCTTTTTCGTCGTGGCCCCCGTTATACGCATCGAGTGTATGCGCCCGGGCCGCTACGAAAGAAAATAGCTGTATGCTCAGCATGCAGCCGAGCACGCCATAATGGAGGCTTGATTTTCTCATTTTTTTTGCAGCGTTTGATTAATAAAAATTGATACCGTGAATTGTAGTTTTGAAATGGTCTGTAAAGACTTAGGGATCCTTTATGATGATCTTGTCGTTTTCGTGAATGATCTTGAAATCTCCCGTCAGCTCGAGGGCTCTTAATAGCACGTCCAGGTTATCGTTGGGCAGGATACCGGACACCGTCTTCTCGGTCGATCCTTCGGGCCTGTGCACTTCTGTTCCGTATTGTTCCTTAATGATCTGGATGAGCTGGGATAACGGCGTGTTGTCCAGGAACAGCCTGCGATCTTTCCAGGCGACACAGCTATCAGCCTTGACCGACCGTTTCGTCAGCCGGCCGTTGAGAAATTCGGCGAAGTCGCCGGGCCGAAGGGCCATCTCTTCCAGGTCCGGGCTTTTCAAAATGACGCTGCCTTCCTGCAATAGGATGCTGGCCCTGTCGATACGATTGACGGCATTGAATTGTGTACCGGTTACGACGATATCGAAACGGCCCATGTGTACGATAAAACGGCTTTTTGAGGGTGTCTTTTGCACGTGGAAGAAGGCTTCTCCCTCCAGCCATACTTCGCGGTCCCCGCCCTCCTGCCATTCGACCGGATAGGTAAGACGCGTATTCGCGTTGGCGATGATGGTGGTTCCATCCGGCAGCTTCGCTTTTCTGATCTCGCCATAGGGCGTCGACCAGCTGCCCTTGAGAACGGGACGATGGTATTGGCTGTACACGCCGGCTACCAATGCCAGCACGCAAGCAGCGGCTATCCATTTTCCGATCGTTGGGATCTGGGACGGCTTTTTCAACCGGTCCAATGCCGCCAATAGCCGGTTAGTTGCTGCCGTTATCTGCTCTTCGCTGATAGGCCGCTCTTTTAACCCTGCTATCCCGTCTTTCTTGTCTGGCATACTTATAGGAAGAGTGCCGGGACTTTGAGCTTTGTAATGGGGAAAGTGAAAAAATATTTACGGCCGGTCCCACCAGACGCGGGACGTCATCTTATCGCCGCTGGCAAGGCGGGAAACGGCGGACTGATAATTGACGGCGTTGACCGATGCTTCGGTCTGTGGATAGGTGAACCGGCGCGGGATTGAGCCGCCGGTGACGTTGCCGGGATAATTGACCGGAGTGAGAAGGGGGAACCCGCTGCGACGCCAATTGGCGAAGCATTCGTTCTCGTCCATGAACCCTGCGACCCAGTATTGTGTATTGATCTGCTCCAGCGTACCGTTATAGGGATTCGAATCCATCCATGAAGTAATCGCCTCATCGGATGGGCCTGCCCCTGCCTGCCTGGTCAGCTGCTGCATCGCCGCTTTCACACCTGTTCTAAAGTATGTCCCGGCATCTGTGCTGATCCAGCCCCGCTGAGCCGCCTCCGCCAGCAGCAGCTGGGTCTGTCCGGCCGTCAGGAAGAAGGAAGGCGCATCCAGCCGGGAAAAGGTATACCTGTTGACAACAGAATAACTATTGATATTTCCTGACCAGCCAGGCGCCAGGATCAGGTCATAGGGCGTGCCGCTATTCGGAGGGTCGTAGCCGTTGGGTTGTCCCAGCTGCAGCTTTGAAGTAGTATCGCCCTTATCCGAAGGCACGGATGGATTTGCGCAGACCGTCGCCAAATAAGATAGTCGCGGGTCGCCGGAGCTCTTGAGAAAGTTTATGAAAGTGCGGCTCAGGCGATAGCCGTTGGGGTCGTTGCCGATAAGAATCAGGCCTGAGCCATTGGCCACCGGTGTACCCGTCACCGCCTGGTGCAGCAAAACTGCGTTGTCTGTATAATCGCTCATCACACCGCCCGATACGGCGATATTGACCCAACGCCTGGCACTGTCGGAAGCAACCTTGCTCATCCGCATGGCCAGACGCACCATTTCCGAAAAGGCGAATTTTTTCCAGCCGGCTATCCTGCCGCTATAGAGCAAATCGGCATCGCCGATCGTGTTGGGACGGGCGTCGGTTAGTTTACCGGCGGCGTCCTGCAGCTCCTGCAGCATATTCGAATAGATATCCTGCTGCCTGTCGTATTTGGGCGTGGTGATACCCGATATATATCCCAGCCCTGCTTCGGAATAAGGGCAGTCGCCATACATATCCGTCAGCCGCTGGAACATAAAGACCCGGAAGATCCGGGTTATCTGATAGAGATTGAACTGGGCGGTATCGGTCTTCGTGTGCTTGAGAACCTCCGTGATATTGGCGATGGCATTGGTATAATTTTCATCCCAGTAGGCCGAGTTGTAGAGGGGATTATATAGATATTTATCGCCATTCCAATAGGGCTGGATAGAAGCGAAATGCTGAATCAGGCATCCGGAGTAGATGAGATTATTCCGCCAGTCTTCGTATCCATTCCCATCCGTATTACCGGAGGTTTGCAGCTGTGCGTTGGTGAACAAGTTATTGTAGTTGACCTGACCGGCGCTGATCAGGGAGGGGTTGGTATTGATACCGACAAAACCCTTCCGGCAGCTAACGGCTGGCAGCAGGAGGAAAAAACAGGTCAGTACTTTTAGTGCCCTCATGGTTTAAAATTTACAATTCACATTTAGTCCCAGGCTCCTGACGGGTGGGTATCCCGTCAGCTCCAATCCCTGTCCATTAGTATTATTGATGCTCGATTCCGGGTCGATATTGGGCGTATGCTTCAACAGCGTCGCCAGGTTGCGGCCAACCAGCGATACGGTCAGTCCTTTTACGGGTGTCTTTCTGAACAGCGTCTGAGGAAAGCTATAAGCCAGTGAAAGGGATCGCCACTTGATAAAGCTCGCATCATAAACAAACTCTTCTGCGATATGGTCGGTCCCTCCTGCGGAGATATCCTGAAAATATTGCTGCGCCGGAACGGCGATCGTGTTGGGGTGTCCGCCCGAGGATACGCCTTTTCCTATGAATCCGCCTTCTCTTCCCTGCAGCGTGGTCTTGTGTAGACCGTAATAATACAGGAGTAGATTGGTCCCGGAGTAGATCTTTGCTCCGAACTTGAAATCGATCAGCATCGACAGCGTAAAGTCCTTGTAGTAAAAATCGTTGGAGAAGCCTCCCGTTTGTTTATATAGGGTAGACCCCAGCGGGACGACGGCGGTCGGTACGGGTTCGCCCGCGGGCGCAGGATTATTTATACCATCGCTAAAGACCTTATTCCCTTTTTCATCCCGCTTATAGGCAAAACCCATGATCTGCCCATACGGCAGTCCCACCACATTGCTGATGCTGACCTCGCTTCCCCAGCGGGGATAGGCGCCACCGATGACAACGCTCTGGTCTCCGCCGATATAAAGGACTTTGTTATCGTTGAGGGAAAGATTCAGGGCGGTATTCCAGGAGAAATCAGGGCTCTTTATCGGCGTTCCTTTCAAAAGAAGCTCTATTCCCTGATTTCTTATGCGGCCCACATTCCGGATGGCCTGATCATATCCCGAGGTCGGGCTGACGGTCAGTCTTACGATATCGTCCGTGGTTTGCTTATTATAATAGGTAAAATCCACTCCTATCCGGTCCTGGAGAAACTGCAATTGTACGCCGGCCTCTTTTTCGCGGATGCTGATGGGCCGCAGATTGGGATTGGGGATCAATGGCTGGGCATCGGAGGTGGCGATATAGCCCAGCCCCTGTCCGCTGACGGAATAGCTTCTTATGCCATAGGAAAGCGTATTCAAATAAGGTTCCGTTCCATTGGAAGACTCTGCCCAGGAGGCTCTGAGCCGGCCAAGCGAAATCCAGCTGGGGAGATGCCAGGCGGAGGAAAACAGGAAGCTGCCGGAGACGGAAGGATAGAGATATTGATTGGTATTGATACTGAGGGTGGAAAACCAGTCGCTGCGGGCGGTAAGGGAAAGAAAGAGATAGTCTTTATATCCCAGATCGACGTTTGCATATACGCTGTTCACCCGGTAGCGGCGGGTGGATGTGCTGTAAGGTTTGACAAGGATATTATTGGCGGTATAATTCCCTGCGACGACAAAGGGACCCGCGGCGCGATTGGCCGAGTTGGGTACGGCCCCGATACCGCTGATGTTCGTGACATTGTCCTGTCGGTTGACGCCGAGGTATGCGTTGAAAGATAGCTCGGAAGGCCAGCTCTTGCGGACGCCGGTCATAAAGCTGGTATTCAGCTCGTGGAAATCGATGTTGTACTGCGTGAGGTTGCCGCCGTGGATTCCGTCGCCGCGGGTATAGGGTACGCCGGATGGAACGATATTATTGACGTCGAGGGTATAGCCGTCGCGGGTGACCTGTCCTTGTGCATACAGCCAGGGCAGGATATCGTATTTTAGCGTTAGTCCGCCGGTGAACCGGTTTCGATTCGTCGTGTTGAGATAGTCGTAGGCGATATAATAGGGATTCTCGAAGTACGGATCGGTATTGCCGGGCAGCCATTCGGTACCATCCGGATGAATCCGGTTTTCCTTCATCCATCGGATGTCGAATGAATTGGCCAGATACATCGGCGCTGATATGACATTCCCGGGATTATCGGATAAGGTAGCGCGGTTATTTACGCGCTCGAAAACGTAATTGGCTGTCAGTGTCGCCTGAAGCCGGTTCGTTACATTATACGTAGTATTCAGGGTGATACCTGGTTGCTGGAGATAAGAGTTGGGTACGATAGACTGCAAAGTGAGATTGGAAAGTCCCAGGCGAAATTGTCCCTTTGCATTGGAACCGGTCAGCGCGACGGAAGATTGATTGGTGAGACCGGTTTGAAAAAAGTGCTGGAAATTATTTTTTGCGGGCTGATAGGCATAGCTGTCACCGAGGTAGTTGACGGCTTTTGTTCCGTCGAGGCGGGCGCCCCAGCTATAGTAAGGAGCGGCCAGCGCCATCTGGGCGTTTACCGGTTTGGCACCTGCGACGCCTTGTCCGTAGACGTATTGATAATCCCTGGTGTCGATCACCTGGTTGACCGTAAAGTTATTGTTCACCTGGATGCCGATGCCGCGGGTTTTCAAACCCGACCGGGTAGTGATCAGGATAGCGCCATTGCCGCCGCGATAGCCATACAGAGCAGATGCAGCGACGCCCTTTAAAACGAGGACCGAAGAGATATCGTCCGGGTTGATATTGGAAAGCCCATCCCCCAGGTCTACCCCTCCGTACTGTCCGGCCCAGGCCTGGGTAGTATTGTCATACGGCACGCCGTCGACTACATACAGGGGCTGGTTGTTGCCGCTCAGGGAAGCATTTCCCCGGATAAGCACGCGGCTGCTGCCGTAGGGTCCGGTGGCGTTCATCGTTACGCTGAGACCGGCGACCTGTCCTACGAGGGCCCGGCCTAAGTTTATTTCCCGGGACTGTGTAAGGCTGGCGCCATTCAGCTCTTCTACGGAATATCCCATCGATCGGTGCTCTTTACGGATACCCAGCGCCGTTACCAGCACTTCGGTAAGGGGCTGACCGGAGGGGTCCAGCACAATAGGCTGCTGGCCGATCTCTGCGGCCGGGAGGGTTTTGGTTTTATAGCCTACAAAGGAAAAGAGGAGCGAATCGTTTTTTTCCGCGGCGATGCGAAAGGCGCCGTCGAGGTCGGTAACGGTTCCTTTCCTGTCGTCCGGCTGGGTGACGCTGACGCCCTGCAGGGGCTTTCCATCGGAAGACCATACGCGTCCTGTAGTATAGTGGATGGTTGGGGGCGGGAGAGCTGGTGATGCATCCGCGAACGCTTGTCCGCCCGCCGTATCGAAATCGGAGTGTGTAACGTCGGGACCTTTCCGGTCCAGGATAACGAATGTGCGGTCGTCTACCTTTTTAAAATAAAGACCGGTGTTTTTTAGAACCTGGGTTAAAACTTTTTCGACCGGAATAGTGGAAGACAGCTGTGGAGCATTTACCGGCACCTTTGCCAGGGGTTGACGGGAGAAGAGGAAATAGACGCCACGTACCTTGTTCAATTCGATCAGCACGTCTATCAGGGGACGCCGTTCGGATTGAGCCATTGCGCCGACCAGGGAGCAGAGGAGCATCACCGGAACAAGCACAAGCACCCGGGAGTAAAGATGTGATTTACTCATCATGCAGTTAGTTATTGGCGGCCTTTAGCCGAAAGTTTACTTCTGTCCGGGATGGGACCTTATCGTAATGAGATCGTTTTTCCGAACAACTTCATATTCCGAAGTAGCATTGAGCGCCTTTATCAATACATCCAGGTCATTATTGGGTAGTATCGCCGAGATGGCGCTGTCTGCTATTCCGGGCGTCTCCAGATCGACCTTTACGCCATACTGGTTACCCAAAATGGACGCCAGGTCTTTCAGGTGAGTCTGTGAAAAGATCAATCGGTGTTCCTGCCAGGCCATCAGGCTGTCCGCTTTCACTACTTTATTCTCCAGCGCATCCTGCTTCCAGGTTACAAAATCACCCGGAGACATGGCTTCTTCATTTTCCTTCCGGCTGCCGACGATAACCCTTCCTTCCTTCAGGAAAACATTTTCTGCGTCTGGACGGTTGATGACATTGAACTGTGTTCCGGTGACTACGACATAGATATGGGCGGCATGAACGATGAACTTGCTGTTGGCGGGAGTGTGCGTAACGTGAAAAAAGGCTTCACCGTCGACCCATACTTCCCGATCGGCTTCTGTCGCCCAGCTCTTGTTATAGCTGAGCTTGCTATTGGCATTTAGCGTAACGGTGGTCCCATCCGGGAGCTGTTGCCGGGTTTGCTGGCCATAGGCCGTTATTATTTCGACGGAACTCTTTTTGTTGATCGTCGTCAGCCACATGCCTGCTCCGAGTAAGGCGAGGATGGATGCGGCGACCATCCAGCGGCGGCGATTGAATAAAGGAGTGGTGATGCCGGGTGGTGCGGATGCCGGTGCGGGAGCTGATGGTGCAGGAGCTGATGCTGCCGCATCGATTTGTGCGAACAGCCGTTCCTCGGCTTTTGCAATCTGTTGCACGGGCAGGGGTCGCTCGGGCATCCTGGTTTCTTCCAGTAGACTGACGGCTTGCTGCACCAGCCTTATACGATCGGGGCGGCCACTCATCCAGTGGTCCCACTTCTCTTGCATTCCTCCGGGCTCTTTAAAATACCAGGCAAGAAAAGACTCATCAGACAGCAGGTCTTCCGGCTCTTTATATTGTTCCGTCATAATAGTACCAATTGGGCTCCGCCCAATTAAGTGTAAGAGCCGAAACTACAGTTTTTCCCTATTTTTTCCTATTCCGCTAAATTTTTTTTGCAAAGGACAGCCGGAATCTATTATTTTCACTGCACAAGGTGACCACTTGAATACTGCCGACCAGGACATAATGCTATGGGAATCGTTCCGCAAAGGGGATCGCGATGCGTTTGCAGCGTTGTTCCGCGCCCATTATGAGGCCTTATTCAGGTTCGGGAGTAAATTTACCGCCGATACAGAGCTGCTGGAAGACACCATCCAGGAGCTTTTTATGGAGCTCTGGCAGGCCAAGTCCACCACCCCGGTGCTATCGGTCAAGGCTTACCTGCTTAAATCACTCAAATACAAGCTCTTAAAAGTTTTTCGAAAGAACAGTAAGCACATACCTCTTGGAGACAATGATGTCGCCTTCGAGTGGAGCCACGAGAACTTCATCATTGCCGAACAGGAAAGCGCCGAGAAGAAGAAGCTTGTCCTCGACGCTCTTCAACGTCTTTCGAATCGTCAGCGGGAAATTATCTATCTCAAGTATTACCAGAATCTCAGCTACGAAGAAGTCAGCGAGATCATGAACATCAATTATCAGGTAGCGCGCAACCTTCTCTACCAGGCTATCAAATCCCTCAAAACACTGCTGGCAAGCGCGATGGAGCTTCTCTTGCTATTCCTTTAGCAAGAATTTTTGCAGTAGCATGATTACATTTTTTTAATAATCTACACAAGAAATTGGGCAAATAGCCATTAATTTCGCTCTGGATTTATATAATTGGACGGAGTCCAATTTATTCAACATTAAAATATTCAGGTTTATGAGCATGGTAGACTCCTTCGAGAAAATTCCGGTCAAGATCTTCAGTTCATTGGGAGAAGGCTCTCGCTTCATTGGGAAAGAGATTGCGGCTCTCATCCGTGAAAAAGATGCAAAGGGTGAAAAGACGGTCCTGGGGCTGGCTACGGGTTCCTCCCCCAAATCTCTCTATGCCGAGCTGGCCAGACTTCACCGCGAAGAAAACCTGAGCTTCAAGAATGTCATCACCTTCAACCTGGACGAATACTATCCGATCGACAATGACGCACTGCAGAGCTACAACCGCTTTATGAAGGAGCAGCTGTTCAACAAGGTCGACATCAATCCCGCCAACTGTCATATCCCCAATGGGCAGTGGAAGAAAGAAGATATCAAGCAACGCTGTATCGAGTACGAAAAGATGATCGAAGAAGCCGGCGGCATCGATCTCCAAATCCTGGGTATCGGTAATAACGGGCACATTGGCTTCAACGAACCCGGCTCGAGCATTTTTTCGCAGACCCGTCTCGTACCCCTGGACAACTCAACCCGTATCGCCAACTCGCACGAGTTTCAAAATATCTCACAGGTTCCGCGGCTGGCTATTACGATGGGCATCAGCACCATCATGAAGGCCAAACGCATCGTACTGATGGCGTGGGGCCAGATCAAGGCGCCGGTTTTACAGAAAGCCGTAGAAGGAAATGTCACCGAACAAATCCCGGCCTCCCTGCTTCAGCAGCACAACAATGTCACCTTTGTCACCGATGAGCTGTCGGCTTCCGAGCTGACCCGTTTCAAGTCTCCCTGGCTCACCGGAGAGACGGAATGGACGCCCCAGATCATCCGCAAGGCCGTCGTCAATATGGCCCTTAAGCTAGGCAAGCCCATTCTGAGCCTGACCAATGCCGACTACAACGACAATGGATTGAGCGACCTGCTCGTGGAAAAAGGCGATTCGTATGAAATCAATCTGCAGGTGTTTTATTTGATGCGCGACAGCATCACCGGGTGGCCGGGTGGAAAACCTGGGGCCGTATTACCGACGCATCCCGAACGTTCAGAGCCCTTCCCCAAGCGTTCGCTCATCTTCTCCCCTCACCCGGATGACGATATCATCTCGATGGGAGGCACGTTTATGCGTTTGCACGATCAGGGGCACGACGTTCATGTAGCTTACCAGACTTCCGGCAACATTGCGGTCACCGACGAATTCGTCACCCGGTTTTTAGACTTTGCGGTAGGCTTCGAAGAATTGTCCGGCATCGACAGCAAGAAGTCTTCGCAGATCCTGCAGCAGGCTACTCACTATCTGAAGAACAAAAAACCAAGCGATATCGATACGCCCGAAATCCGGGCTATCAAGGGACTAATCCGCCGTGGAGAAGCCAAGGCGACCTGCCGCTATGTCGGCATCAAGGATTCGAATATCCACTTCATGAATTTGCCCTTCTACGAAACGGGCACCATCGAGAAAAAGCCGATGGGTGAAGCAGACGTCGTACTGACGATGGATCTGCTGCGTTCTCTCAAACCGCAGCAGATCTTCTGCGCAGGCGACCTTGCCGACCCGCACGGCACCCACAAGGTATGTCTGGATGTCGTATTCGAATCGCTGCGCCGGCTGAAGGCTGCGGGCGACGAATGGCTGAAAGACTGCTGGCTGTGGTTGTATAAAGGCGCATGGCAGGAATGGGATATCAGCGAGATCGAGATGGCGATTCCGATGAGCCCCGACCAGGTGCTGAAAAAACGCTTCGGTATCTTCATCCACCAGTCTCAGAAGGATATGGTTCCCTTCCAGGGCAGCGATAGCCGTGAATTCTGGCAGCGGGCGGAGGATAGAAATGCCAATACCGCAAATCTTTATGCGCAGCTGGGATTGACGAAGTACGCGGCCATGGAGGCTTTCGTTCGCTGGCACTACTAAAAGACTAACAGCTGGTTAAGGGCACGTATTAAATTTGCGTTAATTGCCGAGAATTGTATTTTTGTGGCATCACCTATGCCACAGAGTACCACTTTTATTGCACTAAAACAGGAATGGCAGGGCGCCTGGCAGTCGACAGGCTTCCGCAAGAAAGTAATGTTAGGAATGGGAATTATTATTGCCATCCTTTCTTTATTTCCTTTGTTCTTCCAGGCGATCGAGCTCCGGCATGGCATCGTGCTGCACGACATCGTTCTGCAGGCGCTGCCACCGCGTGATGTATCTCTGGCGCTGTTTATCATCATCTGGTCCATCACCCTCCTGTCCGTATTCCGGGCGGCCCAGACTCCGGCGATGTTTGTTACGTTCCTTTGGGCCTATATATTTCTGTCTTTATTCCGGACGCTGACCATTACGCTGGTTCCATTGGACCCTCCTGCGGGTCTTATCGCCCTCAAAGACCCGCTTAGCAACTTTTTTTATGGGGAAAAATTCGTGACGAAGGACCTCTTCTTTTCAGGCCATACTTCCACGGTATTTCTCTTATACCTGACCATCCCCGGAAAGAAGGATAAAAGGCTGGCCCTGCTGGCAACCATTTGTGTCGGTTTCCTGCTGCTCCTGCACCACGTGCACTACACGCTGGATGTCTTGGGCGGGTTTGTTTTCGCCTGGATTTCGTACCTGATTGCCCGTAAAACGGTGGTGAGGGAATTCGACGGGTATACCGATTAAAACACTGCCGAAGGCAGCCGAAAAATGCAGCGGCACTTGCTAGAACGCTTCTCCGATCTGCAGATAAAAGCCCTGGGACGGGCCCTTGGCAAAGCCATAGTCCAACCGGAGGTTGAGCCGCTCCTTCCTGTTCAGCGCAAGCCGTAATCCTCCCCCATAAGAGTATTTAACATCCTGAAAATCAATATCACTGAGCTTTGGCCCTACGTTGCCGATACCGGCAAAACCCGTTGCACCCAGGCGCCAGAACAGCGGTATACGATACTCCGCCTGGAAGATAGCCGCATCCTTATCCCGGAAGCGGCCGGCGTAATACCCTCTCAGATTACTGGCTCCCCCGATATAGGCAAAGCTCCGAAGCGGGGTCGTTCCGGCGTTGAAGCTGCCGAAGGCCTGTAAGGCCAGGACCTGCCCCTTGTAAATCCGGATGAAGCGACGAAGGTCAAAAACGAAGTTAGTGTATTGATAATCAGACCCTAAATAAGATGCAAAGTGATCGAACCAAAACTGCATCATTCCGCCTTTGTCGGGGGAAAAGGCGTTGTTGCGGTTGTCGTAGGTAACACTCAGCCCAAGACCCGAAATATGATAGCCGTAGCGTCCCGGAATGTTCTCCTTATCGAATATTCGTCCTTTTGTGTATTCTACGTCAAAAACGCGTTGGTGCTCGAAAACGAGGCCCAAAAAAAGATTATGCGCTACGAGCAGTTGCGGGTGGAGATAAATGTAATACTGCTTATATTTATAAGATTCTTTGCTGCTATCGGCGGTGCGTTTGCCAAGGCCCCAGAAATTGTCCGGAAAGGAGCTATAGGACAATTGTTCGTTGATGATAAATCGTTCCCCCGGGAAGTAAATGGATCCATTTAATGCTACTACAAACTGTTTGCGCGTTGTATAAAGGGCAAGCGCTTGTGCGTTCGATGTTCGTGTAGTGGTGTCGCGGCTTTTAAGGTGAAAGGTGCCGGCGCTGGCCAGACCGAAGGACCAGCCTGTTTCAATCGACCTGGCAATGATTGGCAGAACAAGAACATGCCGTATATTTGCCGGACTTTTTATCGGCAACGGCAGCTTTTCAACAGGGACTGTTTTTAGGCTGTCGTTTTGGGCTATAGCCCTCTGGGTCAAAAAAACAAGGCAGAAAAGCCCAAGAAAATAGATATATTGTGCTTTTCTGAACGATTGAGAGGGCAATGTTGTATTATATTTATTAATGTTTGTCGATAAAAGGAGGCAAATTAACGTTGAAAAATCTAATTTTCTTACATTTGATGTTTAATGAAGAATTCACAATTTGTTAAAATTCAATTAACCCAATATTTAAAAGCTCTGGAGCGGAAAGGGATGACCCTTCCTTTTCTTAAATAAAGCTAGCATTTATGAAAAAATTCGAAGTCCCCGATTTTGTCCTGGGAGATAAGATAACGGAAGAACAATTTAACTTTTTCGACAAGTACGGCGTAATAATATTTAGGAATTTTCTGAATTCGGAGACCGTTCAATTATTCATATCTGAGCTGAACAGAATTGAAAAACAATGGCTGGATGAAGGCCGTGAAAAAGTCAACGGCATTCCATTGAAATTCGGCAAGGATCAGAACGGTAACAAGATGATCCAGCGGATGTGTTTCCTTTCGCTGCACAGTAAGCCCTTACACGAATTGCTGCAGGATCCCCGCGTCCGTGCTTTGATCGAGCTGCTGGCGCCCTATGAGGGTCGTATCAGCGAGAACGAAAAGGACGGTCTGATCCTGAATCACTACGTAAGGATGCCGGAAAGTAATTTCACCCAGATGGGCTGGCATACCGATAGTCCCCGGGATCTGTTCCTGGGTCAGAAGATTATGCCGATGCTGAACGTGGGCCTGCACCTCGACGACACCCCGTTCGAAAACGGCGGTCTGCGGGTATTGCCTGGTACGCACAAGCAAGGCGTTCTCCGTCTTTTATTCGGTAAGAAATATTTCATCGACAATAATCCCGATCGCCGCGAAATCGGCTTCGATATCAGCGCCGGCGACCTCACCGTTCATGACGGCCGGATCTGGCACCGCGCGCAGCAGTCTCCTCTGTATGGAGAAGCCAGCCGTCGTCGTGTAATGTATGTTCCGATCATTACCGGTAAATATATGCCGAAGGATCAAAACAGTAAGACGCCGTTCTACCATCGGTTCGCGTCTAAGATACAGAACTAAGCTACTCCCCGATATTGAAAGAGGCCGCCTCGTTGAGGCGGTCTTTTTTTTCTATCTTCGCCCCACATTTATATTCGCCTCACATTATGGAATATGCACTCATCACAGGCGCCAGCAAGGGCATCGGCCGGGCTATCGCCCGCGAGCTCGCTTCCCGCGGATTCAACGTATTGCTCGTCGCCCGTTCGGAAGAGCTCCTGCAACAGGTAGCCACCGAAATTGCCTCCCGTTACAATGTCAAGACCGACTACCTGGCGCTCGACCTCGCGGGTGCGGATGCGCCCCGGAATGTCTACGATTGGTGCCGGGCCAAGAACTATACCGTCCAGGCCCTCGTCAACAATGCCGGTTATGGTCTGAGCGGACCCTTCGAAAAATATTCGCTCACCGAGCACTGGAATATGATGCAGCTCAACATGCAGACCCTGGTGGGACTGGTCCGGTTATTTTTACCCGAGATGCAGCAGCTGCAGAGGGCATATATCCTCAATATAGCGAGCTCGGCCGCGTATCAGGCCGTGCCCAAGCTAAGCCTCTACGCCGCTACCAAGGCCTTTGTATTGGCCTTTAGCAGGGGATTGCACCAGGAGCTGCATGGAGGACCGGTGTCAGTTACTTGCGTGAGCCCGGGGGCTACGGACACCGACTTCCCCAACCGCGCGCAATTGGGCGAAAAAGGCATGAAGGCCGCGGAAAAATTCAATATGACGCCGGAGGTAGTGGCTTCTATCGCCGTAAAAGGCATGTTAGCCGGGAAGAGTGAGGTTATCACCGGATTCATCAATAAGCTGGGGGCGGCCATGGCATGGTTACTTCCAAAGACGATGGTGGAGAGAACGGCAATGAAAATCTATGAATAATCGTCAACGGCCGAAATAATGCTCCAATAGTTCAACTATCCAACCTAATCGTGCCAGCGAACTGATATACAGGCGTCAACTCCAATCCCGGTGATCTCTAAAAGAAAATGGTCTTCAAAAATGAAGACCATTCCAGTGTGGTGACCGCGTCAGGATTCAAACCTGAAACCTTCTGATCCGTAGTCAGATGCTCTATTCAGTTGAGCTACGCAGCCAATTTGTGACTCGTTGACTGTCCCCGTAAGGGGCTGCAAATATACGAGAAAAATCCAGTTCAGGAAAAATTTTTATTCCTGAACAAATTCGGATAGGCTTCCCAAAATAAAACCACCCTTCTTTGCTCATTATAGTCCAGGTGTACACTTATCCATTCTTCAATATATTTCTGATCCAATAACTTTGCAAATTCACTTTTGAGATATTGCTTTACCGGCGCATCGGCATTCTTCAATTCTTCCCAAATTGATTGACGGTTATTCAGAACATGGACAATATCGTCAAAATCGGAACTGAACCTACCCTCCTTTTCTCCCCGATCCACAAAAGCCTCCAGTTTTGTCGCTAGGAAATAGGGCGCAGAAAATATCCGGATGAATAACCCATCTTCAGGATTTACCTGGATAGAATTCGCAAATGCTTCCGGATACCATTTATTGAAAAACCCCAATATGTCCTTGGATGTCGGCATGACATCAACCGTGATTCCGTGGATGGTATAACGGCAAATAACTCCTGATTCTACATCGTTGACAAAGCCTTTGCTTCTTAGCTTTTCCTCAATGGCGGCATACTCTTTATAATGCATTATCTCAACTACGATATCCACGTCATCAGTCGGTCTTGTTTCGGTCTCAGGTCTCGTGGAATAAAGTGAGACGGTAGCTCCGCCGACAAAGACGACTTCCGGCGCAAGTTCCTCTAAAGCCCGATAGACAGCCTTGATCCTGGTTATATTTTCGCGATGACTCATAGGATAATTTTTTGCAGCTCTTCTATAGCAACTTTTAATTCTCTGGTACGCCCGACTCTGATTATGTCGATACTCGCAAGCAATTTATATAATAGTTCGTCTTGCTTGACGGCTTTAACGACAGATGGGTACAAAGGCTGAATAGCTAGCCCCCTCATATTCCCATTATCGTCCGGCCATACATAGTTCATTTCACTTTTAAATAATCTGGCGTAGAAAGGGTGTGAATGAGCAGTAGAAATACCAGTGACCATGGTTCCTGGAACTTGCGGGAAAACGTAATGCAGACCATAACGTATAAATTCCATCAATGACTGTCGATGAACCTTGCGCTTGCTTTCATCAATGAGTCCTGCTATATGGCTTCTGTTTAAGGATTCGGACACCTCTGAAGTGCTGACGTAAAGAGATGCGGAAATATCCCTGTATTGCCAGTCGGGGGCCGACACGGTCAATATTCTCAGCAACATTACTATATCCTGGGGGCGCATGCCATTATGGGCTTTCATAGCGCAAATATAGGCATTTGTTCGCTGTTTGCAAATCGCGATCAGCGAACAGAATACGTGGTTCCACGAATTAGTACCTGTAAACCAATTGTTTAAAGATGTCTACCCGCCTCATGTCCTTTCTCAACTGATTTGAAAAACATTCCACCTGGGTTCACAAAAGCTTTCAAGTCATTGGATTTGAAAGCTTTTTATTTTATCTGCTTTTTTCAAGTATCTTAAGGATGCTTCAATCGAAAAACTACGAGAAACTCTTCTCCAACGATTTGCAACCTGCAATATGGAAATGCCTTTAGTATGAACAGAAATTCAAAAATTAGCCACTTTTTCGATTTATTGGCTAAGTTTTGTTTTATGATGTTGCTTAGCCTACCTCATGGATTATTGTTCTTCATTCCTTGCTACATTACGAGTTCATTTAGACTGTAGTACCTTTTCTAAGCAAACAGGTACCAGACACAGAATATCTCATCACGTGACAAGCTAT
>JAFDYG010000112.1 GCA_018267545.1 Bacteroidota bacterium | reverse complement strand
TGACTCTTTCGCGATGGAGGCCGTTTAGGGAATCCATGTCGAAGCGGGGAAGATTTTTTACTGCGTCGTGATATTCGGCGCTGGTGTCGAGGCTGTTTCTGCTGGTCCAGGATTCGATGTCGGTGCCGCCCCAGACGGAGGAGACGAGGCCGATAGGGATTTTTAGGTTACGGTATAGCTCTCGTCCGAAGAAGTAGCCTACGGCGGAGAAGGGGGAGATGGTTGCCGGCGAGCAGGGCTGCCACTGGCCTCCTTTTACGTCTGCTTCGGGGCGTCCGCTGATGCTCATGGCGGTGTTGAAGAGGCGGATGTCGGGATAGTTTGCGTTTTTGATTTCGTCCTGGTAGTTGACGACGTGGGACCAGCCGGAGATGGGGAATTCCATGTTGGATTGTCCGCTGCAGAGCCATACGTCACCGACGAGGATGTTTTTGTAGGTGATGGTTTGGGCTGTGGTGTGGATGGTCATTTCGAATGGGCCGCCGTATTTCACGGGCTGGAGGGTGAGGGACCATTTGTTGTGGTCATTGGTAGTAGTAGTGGCGGATTGATTACGGAAGGTGACCGTTACTTTTTCGCCTTTGGCGGCGGTTCCCCAGATTTTTAGGGGGTGGTCGCGTTGAAGGACCATGTTGTCGCTGAAGATGTGGGCGAGGGCGAGAGTGTGTTTGAGTCTAAGAAGCTTTGTTTCGTGGGCGTTGATCGTGCCTATTTGGGGTATTGTCTGGTGGGTCCAAAGATCGCGGATTTCGTAGTCTCCGTCGAGGCCGAGGTCGGACCAGTGGACGTTTGATTGTTGAGGTTGATTTGTTTTGTTCAGGATGGCGACGGCTGTCTCTCCGTTGGCGAGCGGTTTTACAAAGATTTCCCAGGTGTCGTTATTGACGACGCGTTTACCCTGGATGGCCAGTGGGTCCTGGTCGATAGCGATGGCTTCTTTGTTGGTGAGGATTTTTTTTGCGGTTTCGCTGAGGTCGCGGATATCGTTGCTGGCGGCGAGCGGTGCGGCCATGATACAGTAGAGGCTGAACTGGCTTTGGTATTCCTGGTCGTTGCAGCCGATGCCGCCGAGGTCGGAGGCGGGGCCTTTTCTTCCGTACAGGCCGACGACCAGCATGTCTGGGTCGTTCCAGTGGCCTTTGTGGGCGTATTTATCGAGTGGGGCGTTGATGTCGACGATGTCGAGGATGCCCATGCCTTCCTCGCCGGGTTTCGCTTTCCATTTGTCCCGGACGTCGCCTGTTGTTCTCCAGACTGTACCGCCGGCTTTTGCGGCCCAGCGCCAGGGCTGGCGGCCTCCCCATTCGCAGATGCCTAAGAGGATCTTGCGGCCGGATGCGGCGAGGGCTTTATACATGGTGTTGTATCTGGTCTTTGCGGTGGCGGAGTCTTCCGGGGCGTTGCAGTAGTCGTATTTCAGGTAGTCGACGCCCCAGGCGGCGAAGGAGGCGGCGTCTTGTTTTTCGAAGCCGAGGCTGCCGGTGTATCCTCCGCAGGTTTTTGGCGCGGCGTCGGAGTAGATGCCGAGCTTTAGTCCTTTGGAGTGGACGTAGTCGGCGAGGGCTTTGATGCCGGAGGGGAATTTCTTCGGGTCGGGGAGGATGTTGTTTTTTGCGTCGCGTCCTATGGGCCATCCGTCGTCGATGAAGATATATTTATAGCCGGCGTCCTTCATGCCGGAGGAGACGAGGGCGTCGGCGGTTTGTTTGAGGATGTTTTCGTTGATGTTGGGGCCGAAGGCGTTCCAGCTCATCCAGCCCATGGGGGGTGTTTGAGCTTTGGCTGATGTTATGATGAGGCTACTTGCCAGGAGTATAGTCGAGAACTTTGCCATTTACTTTTATCTTGATTGTTCGATGTTGTTTGGAATAGATGTGGTAGCTGGTGACTTTACCATTCTTCCACTTGAAATCTACGACAAAATTACCACGCGCCTTCAATCCTTTTACCTCTCCTTCGGCTTGCCATTCCTGTGGTATGGCGGGGAGGAGGTTTATGAATCCGGCGTGGCTTTGGATGAGCATTTCGGCGATGGCTGCTTCTCCGCCGTAGTTGGCGTCGATTTGGAAGGGGGGGCCGGCGGAAAAGAGGTTGGGGTAGATGCCGCCGCCTGCTCCGTAGTTGATATTGGTCGCAAGGACGGGTCGCATGAGGTGTTTGAACAGGGTGTAGGAGCGGTCGCCTTCGTATAGCCGGGACCACATGAGCATTTTATACGCGATCGACCAGCTGGGGCCGTCGTCGCCGCGGACGTCAAGGGTTTTCTTACAGGCTTCGGCGAGGTCGGGTGTGCCCTCGGGCGTTATGAGATCGGCCGGATAGAGGCCGTAAAGATGAGAGATGTGGCGGTGGGTCTTTTCCAGCTCGGGGTAGTTTTCGAGCCACTCCATTATTCGTCCGTCGGGCGCGATTCTTCCGGGCGGGGGGATTTGGCTGAGCTGGGATTGCAGGGTATCGCGGAAATTTTTGTCGATATGGAGCTGTTTGCCGGCGGTGATGACGTGGTTGTACAATTCCCGGACGATCTGGTTGTCGATGGTCGGGCCCATGCAGATGCTGACTCCGTTCCCGTTGGGCATATAGAAGCCGTGTTCGGGTGAGGAAGAGGGTGAGGTTACGAGCCATCCGGTTTTGGGTTCTTTTATCAGCATGTCCTTGTAGAACTGTGCGGCTCCTTTGAGGACGGGGTAGATGCGGCGTAAGTATGCCGTGTCATTTGTAAAAGCGTAGTACTGCCAGAGGTTGTTGCATAGCCAACCGGAGCCTGCTTTCGAGGCGCCCCAGGAGGCGCTTTCGCCGGGTTCGGTAAAATGCCAGGGGTTGGTGATGACGTGGGCTACCCAGCCGTTGGCCTGGTAGTAAGCTCTGGCTGTCTTCTGGCCGTAGGGGACCATTTCTTCCACCAGCTGGGCCAGGGGAAGTTCCAGTTCAGAGAGATTGCTAACGTCGAAGGGCCAGTGATTCATTTCTACGTTGACGTCGAGGTGGTAGTCGCCGTTCCAGGGGGTGTGGATCTGGTTGGCCCAGAGTCCCTGGAGGTTTGGCGGCAGGAGACCTACGCGGGTGCTGCTGATGGTTAGATAGCGGCCAAACTGGAAGAAGAGGGCTGCCAGCCCATTGTCGTCCTGTGGGGATTGCTGGAAGGCTTTTAGCCGTTCATCGGTGGGGAGGTCGTCGCGGTCCTTTGGGCCCAGGTGCAGGGCGGCGCGGTCGAAGAGCTTTTTGTAAAGGGCGATGTGGCGGATTTTTTCCTTTGCATAGGGTTGGTGGATAGCTGTGGTGAGCAGGTTCGTTGTTCTTGCGGCGTAGTCGTGGTTTCTGAAGTCGGTGCCTGCGGAGATATAGAGGGTTAGCTCCGAGGCTCCCTTGATGATGAGCTTATTGTCTTCGGTTTTTTGGCTTCCGTCTTTTAGTACGGCGGCGATTTTGGTGAGGTATTTCATCCCCTTGCCGTCGGTACCGTTGTCGAGCTGTCCTTCCATCTGGAGGATGTTGCCGGCGGTGGAGACGGTTCGTTTTTCTGGACGATCGATGGAGACCGTGCAGCTGATGTGCCCGGGGTGGTCGGCGGTGATGTGGATGATGGCGATGTCGGTGCCGAAGGAGGTGATGTATTCCTTCTTGTATTTTACGCCGTCGATCTCATAGGTGCAGGTGGCGATGGCGCTGTCGAGGGATAGGCGGCGGTTGTAGTGTTGGTAGCTGTTGTTTTGTTCGAAGTCCAGCTTTAGGGTTCCTAGCATCTGGAAGCAGCCCCAGCGGGGACCGCCGGAGCCGGGACCTATGCAGATAAAATTCTTCTCGACCAACTTTTGGGCTTCATCGTTTTTTCCTTCGAAGAGGAGCTGACGGATTGCCGGCAGGCTCTTGTACGCTTCGTAGTTGTTGGCGTCCTGGGGGGAGCCGGACCATAGGGTGATATCGTTTAGCACGATGGTTTCTGTGCTGACGCCTCCGTCGGGTGTCATGCCGAGACGACCGTTGCCGAGGGGGAGGGTGGCTTCCCATTGGGTGGCGGGAGAATTGTACCAGAGACGGAGGGGACGTGCCTGGCTTTGGCGGGTTGGATTTTGGCCATAGCCTGTTTGGAGTAAACAGGCTATGGCTGCGGACAAGAACAATATTTTACGAGTCATATTTTTCAAACTTACGGATTGTCTTTTATTCTTTGTTCCAGAATGTGAGCTGGCTCAGGTTTGCGTAATTGGGGTCGTCGGTTGTCTTTATGATGCGGATACGGATGAAGCGGACGGGTGGAGGGCTAGCGATCAGGTCGGCGTTGACTGGCGCTATGCCGTCGTCTGACCGAATGACTTCTTTTAATAAAGTCCAGCCTTTAGAGATGGATTCGTTTTTCCATCCTGGGTCGGTAGCGGGTAGTGTGGTGGCTGCGCCTGTGGTATCGGCGATACCCCAGACTTCGAAGTCGATTGGGTTGTGACAGCAGTTACGGCCTATTTCCTGCATGCGAATGAGGTGATTGTATGTCGCTCCCAGGTCGAAGCTGAAGTGCTGCGGCATATTTTGCGAACCATCGGTATGGAAGATATCGGGATATCCTTTTGGCTGTGTGCTACCGTCCCATAGCTGGCTCATGGAGGTGCCGAAGCCGGCACCTATGTCGTTCGGCAGGTGGATTTCCTTGAAGAGGTGCTTGTCGCATTCCACCACCTTGAAGATTTCGGGGAAGGTATCGTATGCTTTAGTATAGAACGTGTCGATGGCTCCTCTCTTCGGGATATAGGAGGATTGATACGTTACGGAAGTTCCGAACTTATAGTCTTTAAGCAGGATGGAGCTGCTGTCCTTAGAAAGCAGCAGCTGCTGGGCCGTACCTGTGCTATTGGTGTATTTGATGACCGTGCCGATGTTGATGGAGTCGGGCGTCAGGAATTTCAGTGTGACGTCGGATTGGTTGGCTTGTACGATGAAGGGGGTATCGGTATTGACGGGGCGGTTTATCAGGTTATTCTGATAGATGCTGCCGTAAACCCGGACGTTGTCGATCTCGGTGGAGATGGACTTGTTGCCTGCGTTGTCATAGGAGAAGATAAAGAACGTATAGATATACTCCTGGAGCTTATTGACCAGACAGCTCAGCGTATCCGAAGGATTGTGCTTGCTGGCCGATACGACCAGGGAGTCGGCGTAGTTGTTCCAGTAGACGACGTACCTGGAAACGCTGGGGTCGGGGCTTGGATGCCAGGTGAGCATCAGCCTGGCGTTGCCCGGGTATGCGGAGATCGAGGTCACTGCACCTGGATAGGTTTTCTCGCTGCCGCCGAGGAAGGACCGGTAGTCGGTGGGCTTCCTCGTACAGGAGAGCATATTGCCGAAGAGAAGTATGATTAGGATGGCCCTGGAATAGTACTTCATGATTTATAATTTTTGGGCGGTTTTAAATTTTGCGCGGTTTGCGGTTTTAAAAAGGGTTGCCGTAGACCGACATCTCGTTCATGTTGAAATAATTGTTGGTGCCTCCCATGGTCTGCAGGCATTCGAAGCGGATGTAGCGGACTTTGGGGAGGTCGATCGAGAAGTCGAAGCTGAAGCCGGACTGCCATACGGCGATATCGGCGTTGGTCAGCGGATTGTGGGCTGGTTTCGGGGGTGCGTTGAAGACGCCGAGGTTGACCCAGCCATTGGGAGTCTTGGCTCCCAGGGCCGGTAATTGTGTGGTGTCGGTGGGCATCAGCTCGTCCTGCGGCACGTCGGCCCGGCCCCACATGATCCAGGTCTGGGGAGCGCCGGAGTTCCAGACGAATTCGTTGCTGCCTCCGACGCGGTCCCATACGACGTACCGGCTGAGTTTGGCCGTTTGTCCCATGTCGAAAGTCATCCAGGCGGGCCAGATATTGGGTTTGGCCGCGGTGGGAAGGATGGGCTGCTGGGTGTTGTAGCAGAATTCACCGAGGTTGTTATCCCAGAGATTGGTCAGGTTAAACAGTCCGTTTTGATAATTGGGAACGTCGGTTGCGAGGACGTAGGGCTGGAAGGCGGACTTGCCCAGCTGGGTTTCGAAGATGGGGGAAACGGTTTGGTAGAGAGTGTCGGATACGTTGCCCCATTGGTCGGTTACATAAAGACCAAATTTCTTCGGGATCGTGTCGTATCCGCGAAGGCTGTAGGAGATCGCCGGGTCGGCGGTATAGTGCTGGTCTTGTATTACGTATTTGTTGTTGACGGGGTCGGGGAGGAGGGTAATGATACCGACTGCCGTGCCCGTGGTATCGGTCGCCTTGATATTGACGCCACCGAAGTCGCTTTGCAGCAGGAGAGAGGCATACACCAGCTTATACGGAGGAGTCTTGGGGTGAACGGTCACGACGACGGAATCCGATTTTACCTCTGCGCGCGAGACGGTATAGAGGACCACCTGGTAGTCTTTGCTATCGGCAAATCCGCTTACGGTGATGCTATCCGAATAATAAGAGGACTTTGTCTGGCGGCTGGTCTTGTCGTTGATCTTATAATTCGCCTGGACGTAGAGGATATTCTTCGAGTCCGGCAGGTTATAAGTAAGATAGGCGCCTCCGTTGAAGTTGACGACCTTGATATTGGTTACTACGCCGGGCTTTGTCTTGTCCGTCGAAGTAATCTCGTTGTAGTCGCTTTTTTTGCAGGCCCACTGCATCAGCAGGAGTCCGAGCGCCAGGAGTGAAAATATTTTTGATGTCATATAATCAGTTTGATGTTATTACCAGTAAGGAGTTTGTACGAGGTTAGGATTGATGAGCAGGTCGTATTTCTGAATGGGGAACAGATAATCCTTCAGACCGAACTGCGGTTGATAGGCGGTGTGCAGGTTATAGTAGGCAGAGGTGGCCTTCGCCAGGTTCTGTACGTTCCAGCCGATAAACGGATTGGTGAAAACGTTCTGCAGCTCCTTCCATCTTCTCAGGTCCCAGCCGGCCTGGCCTTCGAAGGCCAGCTCGATGCGGCGTTCCTGGTGGATGATGTCCCTTAGTCCGTCCTTGGTGGTTGGTTTGGCGGGGTTCCTGGAATAAGTGGACCAGGCCTGGAGAACCCCGGGTAATTCGACCCGAGCTCGTACTTTGTCGATCCAGGTGTAGGCGTCGGCGGTAGGTCCGTTGGCTTCATTGAGACACTCTGCGTACAGCAGCCAGAGAGAGGGGAGCCGCATAAAGGGCCAATAGTAGCCTTTCTGATTGAACTGGCTGTTAGCGGATGCGGTCTGATAGGGAACCAGCTTTTTGGGCCAGTAGCCGGTGCTGTTATAGGCGATGGGGTCTGTGGGGGCGGCGGGGCCGTTGACGGCGTTGACGAAATTGGGATTGTTGTCGTCGGTGTTGCCGAAGCCGAACCAGATGCTGCCGTCGAAGGCGACGTCGGCGTAGTAGCGTTGTTCGCGGTCGAGGTTACCCTTGTTGGTCGAATAGCCCTTCTTTACATAGAGGCGGTTGGCGTCGTCGCCCTGTACGACTTTATAACGGCTGGCGTAGTCCCAGGTTTTGTCTTCGCTGATGGGTACGCCGTTTTTGGTATAGAAGATTTCGGTTTCGCCCATCGGGACGGAAAAATTAGAGAAGAAAGCATACACCGTCGTGGCGTCGGTGGTGATGCGGGGGCAGGCCTGGATTTGGTAGCCGAAGCCCTGGTTCAGCGTCCAGATCTGTTCGACGTTCCAGGAGTCGACTACGGCACCTTGTATATTCTGCAGCTTTCTTGTGGAATCGCTCATGTGTGTGATGCCGCTTTGGGGGACGAACTGGTAGAGCGCTGCGCCATTGGCCTGGGCTGCGTCGATGGCGGCCTTACAGGCGGCGGCGGCTTTCTGCCATTTGGAAGCGTCGGCGGTAGCGGGATAGAGGGATGTGCCGTTGATATCCTTGAAGGGGGCGTAGTCCGGGTTACCATTGAAGAGGGGACTTGCGGCTGTCGCCAGCACTTCCGCTTTTACGGCGAGTGCGATAACCTGTGTAATACGGCCGTCCTCGGTAATTGTATTTTGGATGGAAGCTGGAAGATAGGGAGTGGCTTCGTCCAGGAGTCTTACGACATAATTGAAGCAGGAATCGAGCGGCTGTTGCTTCTGTCTTACCTGGTCCGTTGGGGCATTGACGGGGATGGCTACGTCGGCGATGGGAATGGCTCCATACATCCTGATCAGCCAGTAGTGATAATAGGCTTTTAGGAATTTGGCTTCGGCGATCCAGCGGCTTTTCAGGTCTTTGCTCAGATCGGGAGGCGTGTTTACGTTGTCGAGGAAAGTATTGCAGAAGCGGATGGCCTGCCAGATGTTCAATCCCTGGTTGTAAGCATCCCAGTAATTGAGGATAGGATTCTGTGCGTTCTGGAAGCCGCGCATCAGGTTGAAGCCTGCGTCCTGGCCATTGCCGGGGAGGCTTTGATTGCTTGGCAGGTCGGTGGGGATGATGATCTCACCGGAGGCGGTAAAGCCGGGGTTGCGGACAACGTCGGCGAAGCGTTGCATAATCGAGTAGCAGTTGCCGACGAGATAGGATTGTGTTTCGTTGGCGTTTGCAAAAGAGCTATTGAGGGTGGCGACGTTGTCGGGGGTAACATCCAGGTATTTCTTACAGGATGCTACGGGGAGCAGGAGCGCCGAAGCCAATATTATTTTTATCCAGGGTTTCATTGCTATGAAGATTAGATCGAATTAAAAATTGAGGTTGAGACCGAGGTTGAATACCCGCTGGATGGGGTATCCGAAGCCCTGGCCTGCCATCTCGGGGTCCCAGAGCTTGAAGGAGCTAAAGGTGAGCAGGTTCAGCCCGCTGAGGTAGAACCGGGCGTTCTCCATATAAGCCCGTTTGATCCACCTGCGAGGCAGGGAGTAACCGAACTCGGCCGACTTGAGGCGTATGAAGCTGCCGTCGCGCATCCACCAGGTGCTCTGCTGTTCGTTGTTGATCATGTCGAAGGTGGAGAGGCGGGGGTAGAGGGCGTAGAGATTCTGGTTTTCTTCCGACCAGTGATTGTCCGCATATGCCTTTAACAGCTGGGCGTTATTGACGAATGGCGCGGTTCCATAGATGCCGTGATCGATATCGGTGCTGGAGCTCGGGTTGATGAAGAAAGACTCGCGGGCCAGTCCCTGGAAGAAGGCGCTGAAGTCGAAATTCTTATAGTTCAGCGAGAAGCCGAAGCCGTAGATGATTTGGGGAGTCGTGGGCAGGCCGATGGCTACCTGGTCGTCGCCGTCTACGATGCCGTCTCCGTTGACGTCCCTGTATTTTATGTCTCCGCCTCTTGGGGGAAGGCCGTTCCCGAAGTTCTGGGGTGGTGAGTTTTGGGCTTCCTTGTCGTCGACGAAGAGTCTTTCGGCGATGTAGCCGAAGGGTTGATTGATGGGCTTGCCTTTGCGGAACTCGTATGAGTATTTATATTCCGGTTCTTCGGTATATACGGTTTTGTTGGAAGTTACCGTGAGGTTGCCCATGAAGGAGGCGTTCAGGTTTTTCGAGATACGGTGGTTATAATTTATGTTTAGATCGAGGCCGGTAGAAGTGGCGGTGCCGAGATTAGCCTGGAGGTTACCCGATGCGGTGTTTTCGATACCGACGGATACGGGGATGTAACCGCGGGGGATCAGGATGTCGTAGCGATTCTCGTGATAAACTTCTGCCGTGATGCTGAGGTCTTTGAGGATCGTGGCTTCGATGGCGATATTGGATTTTTTGGAGCGTTCCCAGGTCACGTCCGGATTGGGATAGGCCTGGACGGTGGTGCCGTAGAGGGTAAAGCCGTTGGAGCTACCGAAGGATGAATAGAACAGTGGGTTGAAGTTCGGTGCGCCCGAGTTCGACTGGTTGTTGTTATCCGGCGTTACGCTGGAGAGATAGAAAAAGCGCTGGCTGCCGATATTGTCGTTCCCAACGAGACCGTAGCTTCCGCGGACCTTTAGTCTTGTAATGATCTCGGCGATGCGTCCGCCCCAGAACTTTTCGTTGGAGACGAGCCAGCCGCCTCCGATGGTGGGGAAGAAGCCGTAGCGGTGGTCGGGCGCGAAGCGTTCGGAGCCGTTATAGCCGAAATTGAACTCGACGAAATAGCGGCTGTCGAAAGAATAGGACGCGCGGCCGGAAAAGCCGAGGTTGCGATAGGGCAGGGAGCTGAGGAGGTCGGGTGCGTCTCCGTATTGGGTCTGCTGGCGGGTGCCGATGAGGGTGGCGCCGACGTTGCTCTTACCGAAGGCGTGGCTATAGTCGATGGTGCCTTGAAGATAAAGATAAGTATAGACCGTTTTGTTGCCGGGGCTGTAATTGAGAAACTCTTGCGCCTCGCCGGGTCTGTTGTTGATCCAGTTGAGTGAATACACGCCCGACTTCGGGTCGAAGTAGCCGAGCTCGTAGTAGAAGGGTCTGTAAGAGCGGCTCAGGTCGAAATAAGAATAGCGGTTGGTGCTGAAGATACCGTGGAAGCTGAGGCCGGGGATGGGTTCGAACTTTTGTGTGAGCTCGAACTGTGCGGACATGCGGGATTCGGAGAAGCTTTTGTAGCCGTACATGAGGTCCGCATAGGGGTTGTCCAGCAGGCTGCCGGTGACGCCGGTATTGTTTCCGAACAGAATATGGTGTGTCAGGAGGTTGGCGCTGTCCGGCTGGTAGTAGGGGGCGAAGGCGACGGGGTTGGCGTGGAGGGCTTTGACGTAAAGGTCTGTCGTCAGGCCGTTCTGGCTGCTGGTGATGGGACCTGTATAGTCGTTGAAGTTGCCCCAGAGGCGTACTTCGGCTTCGGTAGTCTTTGTGAGATTGAGGTTGATATTGGCGCGAAGCTGATAATTCTCGTACTTCATCCCGGAGTTGAAATTATTGACCGGGTTGACCTGCAGGATGCCGTTGTCGCGAGAGTAGGATCCGGCCATATAATATTTGGCGAGCTGGGTGCCGCCGCTGGCGCTAAAGTTGGCTCTTGTAGTAGTAGTGTGGTCCTTGAACAGCGTGCTCATCCAGTCCACGGCGGGATAGAGGTAGGGATTGCTGCCGGGAGCGTTGTCGAGAGTTTGCTGTCTATTATAAATATCGTTGGGTGTATAGGGTGGTGTCTGGAGAGGGTTGCGGGTCGTTACGGCTTCGTTGAAATTCTTCATATAAGAAACCGGGTCGGCCAGCTTGATGCTCTTGGTGGGCTGGGAGACGGAGCTTTCGACGCGGAGGTTGATACGGGCCTTTCCGAGCTTACCATCTTTGGTGGTGATGAGGATGACGCCGTTTGCGCCTCGTGCGCCATATAGGGCGGCTGCGCTGGCGTCCTTCAGGATCGAGAAGCTGGCGATATCGTCTACCTGGAGGCGGGCGAGGTCGCTGGCGCTGAGCTCGATGTTGTCGACCAGTATGAGCGGGCTTGCGCTGTATCCGAGGGTGGTGACGCCGCGGATGAAGAAGTTGGAATTGTCCAGGCCTGGCTGACCGGCGCGCTGGAAGGAGATAAGGCCGGCGACTTTACCGGCGAGCGCGTTGGTGAGGTTGCTGGCGGGGATCTTCAGCTCGCCGGGCTCGATGCTCGTTACGGAGCCTACGACGGCTTCGCGTCTTTGTTTGCGGCCGAAGGCGGTGACGATGACGTCGCTGATATTGGCGGCTACGGCGCGCAGGACGATAGTGACGGAGTGGGTCGTGTCGGAGACGGTGATGCGCTGGTCCATGAAACCTACGTAGGAGAATTCGACGATGGAGCCGGAGCGGACGTCGAGGACGAATTTACCGTGCGTGTCGGTGTAGGTCCCGGCGTTTTTGGCCCCGGTGTTGACGACACTGACGCCCTGCATGGATTTACCGGAGGAGTCGAGGACTGTACCGGTGAGGGTGATGGTCCGCTGGGCGGAGGCGGTCGTGGTCGTTAACGTGATTAGGAGGAGCAGCAGAAGCCAGTGCTGGCGGGCCCATCGATGAGAGGATGGCCGATTGCAGCAATCGTTTGAGATGTTCATAAGCAAGTGGCGTTTTTGGATGAATAGTCGGATAGGTTGCTTGTGTTTTGGCTGTACTATCCTATACTATACTACAAATATAGCTTTTTTTTGAAGGGATGCAATATTTTTACCGTTTAAATTATCTGTCATGAATATTGTGCTCAAACCGGTGGCCTGGGTTAGGAATTCGAGAAAGGAGAAAAGAGATGATTATTGGGGAAGTGTGGTTTCTGAGATCGAGCTGGCTGAAGGCTTGCCTGATTCGGCTTTTAGCGGGATCGAAGCGTTTTCGCATTTGGAAGTTATCTATCACTTTGACCGGCTTGATCCGGCGGAGCTGGTGTTGTCGGGGCATCCCAGGGGGAATCCGGCTTACCCGGAGGTGGGAATTTTTGCGCAGCGGAAGAAGGACAGGCCGAATGGTATTGGGCTTTGTACGGTGGAGCTGGTGGAACGCAAAGGGCGGACGCTGGTGGTGAGGTTATTGGATGCAATCGATGGCACGCCGGTGTTGGATATCAAGCCGGTGTTTAAGGAGTTTCAGGCGAAGGGGGAGATCAGGCAACCGGAGTGGGTGGGGGATTTGATGGGGAAGTATTGGGAGAAATAGCGCTGCTAAGGCCCCAGCTGGCGAAGAGGGATGTTATGAATACTATGAGGAATTTTAGCATAGCGGGGAGGGTGGTGTTTAGTAAGAGGAATTGTGTCCAGGTGACGAAGGGATAGTGAAGAAGATAAATGCGATAGGCGTTTCGTGAGAGGGATGTCCAGGTTTTCGAGGGGATGTTTGCCTTGGCTTTGAAGGCGGTTAGGAATGCCACGCAGCTGAGCGTGCAAGAGGCTACGTAAACGGTGTAATAGCTCATCCAGGTTGTGAAGGGATAGATGGTGAGGGCTGTGTAGCATGCTAATGCGAGGACGACCCAGGTCTTCCAGTGGTTGCTTTGCGGACCGTCCTGTGCGAGTGCGCCGAGGAGGAAATAGCCGAAGTAGGTAAGAATGCGGCTCAGCTGGAAGTCGAAGGGCCCCCAGCCGGTCCAGGTTCCGGCACCGATCTTGTCGGCGATGGGGACATAGAGGATCCAGGTCAGGATGAAGAGCAGGCCGAAGAATTTGAATGGATGGTTTAGGTTTGTTGGTTTGATGAGCTTATGGAATAGTGTATAGAGCAGGTTGAATGCGAAGAGCACTGCAATAAACCAGGGTGGTCCTACGGGCCAGGCTTCGACGGTAAAAAAGTCCTTTATGTAGTTCTTTAGGCTGGTATCGTGGGTGGCGGTATAATAAGCGGGGAAGTAGGCGATGAGCATCAGAAGGGTTCCTCCGAAGAGAAAGGGGAGGAGCAGCCGGTAGGTTCGGTCTTTGAGGAATTTTGGGACGCCTTTGGCGGCTATGCTTCTTTGCATAAATAGTCCGCTGATGAAGAACATCAGGAACATAAAGAATACGTCGTTGAAATTTTCGAAAATGTCGAGGCCTTTCCAGCGGTGGGTGTCTACGATGGGGTGGGTGGAACGGATATAGGCTTGGGAGTCGAATTTGGCGAATGTGGTGTATGCCAGCGAGCTGTGGTGGGCGACGACGAGAACGGTGATGGTGGAGCGGAGGTGGTCTATCCAGGGATTGCGGCTGGCTTGGCCCATGTTGTTTATAGGGTTATACGGGGAAGCGGCCGGAATGTTACTTTTTTAGGGCCTGGTAATAGTGATTTCCCCCTTCGTCGGTGAATTCTTCCAGTAGGGTGAGGCCTGCGGATGTTAGGAGCTCCTTGTATTTTTCGGCTCCGAGGGAGTGGGAGTCCAGGTCGGTCATGGCGTCCTTCCATTTGTGGATTTGGGTTGTAGAGGTGAACAGGAGTCTGCCGCCGGGGTTTAGGGCCGTCGCCATTTGAGGGATGAGTCTTATTTGTGTATGTTCGGGGAGGAGGAACATCAATCCGACGGAAAGGATGGCGTCGAATGAGCGATCGAAGAAGGAGGAGTCTTCCGCGGCTTCGCAGGCGATGGGGATATCGGGGAAGTTGTCATGAAATTTGTTTGCGAGGGTGGGGGAAGCATCGATGGCGTAGACGGTCAGGCCTTCTTCGATCAGGACTTTTGTGTTGGGGAGGCCGGTGCCGCAGCCCAGGTCGAGGACTGTGGCGCCGGCTCTTAGAGTTTTGGCCCAGGCGCGGGTGGTGGAGGCGCCGATGCCGTTTATGGCTGCTCCGCGGGTTTTGATAAAGAGGGAGGAGATGGATTCGTAGCCGTTGGATTTGTCCATGGGATGATGGGTTTAGTTTGCTATGGGTTTAGCTTGCGCCAGTAATAGTAGGACAGGATGCCGGTGCCGAACCAGGCGATCAAGGAGAGCATTGCGGGGTCGACCTTGCCGGCTACGGCGATATTCGAATAGACGGCTGCTACCAGGTCGAAAAAGAGACCGGCGTAGGCCCATTCTTTTATTCGTTTGAGACCGGGGATCACGAGGACGATGCACCCGATTACTTTTGCGATGCTAATGAACTGGATGAAGTAGATGGGATAGCCGAGGCCGTCGTGCATGAACTTGATGGTGTCGGCGTTGGGCTGTATGCCGCCGATGGTGGCGAATAGCATGAGGAGGATGAAGAGGATGGTGAAGACCCAGTAGAGAATCGTTAGCTTTTTCGATTTCATGTTTATTTGTTTTGGTAGTTGATCATCCAGTTGATGCCGTATTTATCCGAGAACTCGCCAAAGTAAGCGCCAAAGAACATATCCTTTAGCGGCATGGTAACGTTACCTCCGGCGGATAGCTCGTCGAAGATTCGTTTTGCTTCTTCCCGGGTTTCAGGTTCGATGCAGATGTGCATGTTATTGCCTTGTACAAGGGTAAATCCCATTTCTTTGGGTGCGTCTGTCCCCATTAAGATATGATTTCCTGTGATAGGAAGCTGCACATGCAGCACCATTTTCTTTATGGAGTCGGCTACGGGGGGATGGCTGGCGTCGGCCGGGATGTCACCGAAGCGGCGGATGCCGCCGCCGGCGAACTGGGTTTTGAAGACGGACTGATAGAAGAGGAAGGCTTCTTCGGTATTGCCGGGGAAGTTGAGGTAGGTGCAGACCCGGACGCGGTTGTCCGTTTTGTATTCTTTCCTTAGCTGGAATTGGGCCTCGAGGTATTGGTCGAGGTTGCCGAGGGCTGCGGAGAAGCCTTCTTTGAAGCCGAAGCCGATGATTTTTTCGAGGTCGGAAAGGGTGTCGTATTGGATGGTGATATCGACGGTGGTGGTGGTTCCTTTGTTTTCGCTGAAGGTATTGTTCCAGAGCGAACGAGGGAATTCCTTGTTGACGTTGCCGTCTTCGTCGCAGAAGGCGTCGAGTCCCGAGAAGTGCTTTTTGGGTTCGATCTTTTTATAATCGGCGCGGCACCAGTGGATTTCGTTTTCGGGGGAGACCATGGCGTAGAACCAGGAGCCGCCTTCGCGGAAGTCCATCGATTTGGTCTTTGTTTGATAGGGTTTGGGCGCCCACCAGTGGTCGAGCATTTCGGGTTTGGTCCAGGCGTCCCAGACGAGGTCGAGGTCTGCGGCAAATTCGCGTTTTACGCGGATGGTGTTTTTTTCCTTGTCGACGGTAAAATCAAAAAGCAAGTTCGGATTCATTTTTTATTGTTTTTGATAGTAGACAATAGGTTGTCGAGCTGTGAAAACCGGCTCTCCCAGATTTTCCGGAATTGGTTCAGCCATTTATCGATCTCTTTCATCTTTTCGATTTGGAGTTGGTAATAGATCTCCCGGCCTTCCTGCTTCTTTGTCAGCAGCTCGCATTCGGATAGGATGCGGAGGTGCTTGGAAATAGCCTGCCGGGACGTGTCGAAGTGTTCGGCGATGGCGTTTGGGGTCATGGCCTGTATGGCTATGATTGCGATGATGGCGCGACGCGTGGGGTCGGCAATCGCCTGAAAAATATCTCGTCTCATGTGGGGTTATTTATTTTGAAACCGATTGGTTGCAAATATATGCGCATCTATTCGGTTTCGCAAATTTTTTATTTGGGAATTTTATACGATTTTTGGTCAAACACCTATGCTATGCGATTGCCTATCCTGTTATCGATGTGCATCATCGCCGTTACAGGTCTTGCTCAAGCTCCTTCTCCTTCTTTGAACATTGGGGATCCGGTTCCGCCTCTGCGGATAAGCGAATGGGTAAAGGGGGCTCCCGTCGAACAATTTAAAAAGGGTAACATATATATACTTGAATTCTGGGCGACCTGGTGTGTGCCCTGTAAAGCAGCCATGCCCCATCTTTCTGCTTTGGCGCGTGCGTACAGGGATAAGGTTACTATTATAGGTGTCGATTGCTATGAAAATAATCCACGTGTCTTGAAGAAGGTAAAGCCGTTTGTAGACAGCATGGGTACCCGTATGGATTATACCGTTGCGAGAGGGGACAGCAATTTTATTTATGCCCGCTGGTTTGAGGCGTCGGGAGAGGCGAGGTCCGGGATTCCTATATCCTTTGTGGTAGATGCCGAGGGGAGGCTTGCGTGGGTCGGTCATCCCCAGGGGCTGGAGAAAGTAATTGCCGCGTTGGTGAACAATACCTGGGACATAAAGAATGCGTTGGTCAGGCGGAATTTGGGGAAACAATTAAAGGAACTGGATGACTCTTTGAATTATGAATTGATGAGGTACCGGGATGACGAATTCACGGAGGGGCGTCGTCGCGGAAAACCGGACTCGGCGTTGCTTGCGATCGATGCGATCCTCAAAGGTGAGCCGAGGTTGAAGTATGCGGAGTCGATTGCTTATCACACTTTTGCTTCGCTGCTCAAGACGGATCCGCATAAAGCTTATTTGTACGGGAAAGAGGCGCTGACGGCGTCCACCTATGATGAACCTCCTTATGGAAGTATTGTGAGGGCTGTCGGATGGTATTCGGATAAGCTGAATCTTACGGGTGAAATTTATGAATTGGGCGCGGAGGCCTGCCAGGAGGAGGTCGATTACAATCCTTTCTGGGATAGGGGCGCTGTCGCGAGGGCCTATAAAAGGATGGGGGAATATTACCGGCGTGCGGGGGATAAAGAGAAGGCGGAGGCCGCTGATCGGAAGGCCGGTGAGGTGATGAAAAATTAATCCAAAATCTATACTTATGTTTAACGTGCTAGCCTCTATTGCTGCTCTTTCGTTTTTAGCTCATGTGGTTCTGCTTGTTGCTTCGTTGTATGCCGGACGCTTCGATAGGTCGAAGTATTTTTGGTCGCATGCGACGTTGTGGCTGACGGGGGGTATTGTTTTTTTGTTGGCGTTGTTGTATAGTGGTTCGGGGAAGTCGGGTTTTATCGATTATTTCGATACGGGTTTTAAGAAGATGATGATATTGGCGGGTACCGTTTTGTTGTCGTTTGTAGCGCACAAGGTGGTGAGCCGGTTAATTGTCAAGGGGCGTGGGAAGGCGGCCTAGCGGTTAAAGACATCTGCAAAGAATACCGATCAGTGCTGCAAATGCCAGGAAGCCGTATAAGAGGTGAATGGGCTGAAGTCTTTTTCGTATGGACCGATAGTGTGCATTCATGATGTGTTATTTTGAATGTTTGTGGGCAAATGATGGGCCTTTTTGTTTAATGGGTTGGTTTTTAATAATGTAGACTTGTTTTTTGCTTCGGCCGACCCTTTCAAAATGGTAGGGTTTTGTAAAAAGGAATGCCTTAATTTGGGGCATGGACTTATCTTCAACTGCGTCTTTTCACAAGAGTATTTCTAAGGCGGGGATTTTAATAGCGATAGGTATTGTTTTCGGGGATATCGGTACTTCTCCGCTCTATACACTGAATGCCGTTTTTCATAACCGTGTTATTACCGAGGATATTGCGCTGGGTTCGTTGTCTGCTATTTTTTGGACTTTGTTCTTTCAAACGACATTGAAATATGTCATCATCACGCTACAGGCGGATAATAAGGGGGAAGGAGGGATATTTTCGTTGTATGCGCTGATACGGCGTGTTTCCGGTAAATGGCTAATCTTCGTGGCCATGGCGGGGGGCGCTTTTCTGATGGCCGATGGGATTATTACACCGCCTATTTCGGTGGCCTCGGCTATCGAAGGGTTGCAGGCGATAAATCCGCATATGCAGACGGAGGGGATTGTCATTGTGATCCTGATCATCCTGTTTTTGTTTCAGCAGTTTGGAACGGATAAGATCGGTAAGATTTTTGGGCCGGTAATGGTGGTGTGGTTTACGTTTATCGGTATTCTTGGTGTTTTTGCGTTAAAGGACAATCCCGGGGTATTGAAAGCATTGAATCCCTATTATGCCTATGATATGCTTAGTCATTCTCCCGGAGGTTTCTGGCTGTTGGGAAGTATCTTTCTTTGTACCACGGGTGCGGAGGCGTTATACAGCGATATGGGGCATTGCGGGAGGAATAATATTCGCGTCAGCTGGGTCTACATCAAGATTACGCTGATCCTGAGCTATGCCGGGCAGACGGCCTGGCTTTTGCAGCACGTTGGTGATACGACGGGGATTATCAGCCCCTTCTATCATATCGTTCCGCAGGCGATCTACCTGCCGTCGCTCATCATTGCAACGTTTGCGACGATTATCGCCAGCCAGGCATTGATCAGCGGGTGCTTTACGCTGATTAACGAAGCGATTCGGCTCGATATCTGGCCGCGGCACCGGGTGCTTTTTCCGGGTCATATCAAGGGGCAAATCTATATTCCTTTTATCAATTGGTTTTTGATGGTCGGGTGTATAGGGATGGTCCTTTATTTTAAGGAGTCTACCCGGATGGAGGCGGCTTTTGGGTTAAGCGTGACGTTGACGATGCTGATGAGCACTATCCTTATTAATTTTTATCTGGTTTCCCGGCGGGTGCCGGTTGCGGCGGTTATGGCGCTTACGGGGTTGTTTTTGTTTATCGAGATTGGGTTTTTGATCGCTAATTTTCAAAAGATCAAGGAGGGAGGCTGGCTTACCTTGTTGCTGGGGGCCTGTCTGTTTGGGGTGATGTTTACCTGGTACAAGGGGAGGAGGATAAAGAATACGATGATCGGGCTGGTGCCTTGTGATCAATATATCGCTTTGCTGAAGGGGCTTAGTGCGGACGAGCATATTCCGAAGTATGCCACGAACCTGGTTTATCTGACCTCTTCGAGCTCGTCGAAGCTGATTGAAAAGACGGCTATCGATTCTATCCTGTCGAAGTCTCCGAAACGGGCGGATATCTATTGGTTTTTGCATGTCAATGTGCTGGATGAGCCGTATGCGTCTAAGTACCATGTGGAGGCGGTGGTTCCTAACGATATTTATTTTATCACTATCAACCTGGGGTTTCGGGTGGAACCGAGGGTGGACTATTATTTTGCGCAGATCGTTAAGGACCTGATTAAGTCCAGGGAGGTAGACTTGTCGGATCGGTATGAGCAGCGTTACCAGGAAAGTGCGATGGGGGATTTTCGTTTTTTGATTATGGAGCCGTTTCTTTCTTTTGAAAATGAGTTTCCGTTTTGGAAGCGTTTTTTGATGCGGAGCTATTTTAATCTTCGTTATATAAGCGTGAGGGAGCAGGTCAACTTCGGGCTCGATCGGAGTAATGTGACGATCGAGAAGTATCCGGTGGTTGTTGCGCCGGTGACGCTTGCGCCGCTGGTCAGGGAATGATAATTATAGTTTGACCTCCAGTGGTGCGCCGGTGTAGGTGACCACTTTTTCTTTGTTGGTTCCCATGAGCTGTATTTTGAAGATCTTGGATGTAGAGGCTGTGCCGGGTTTGATGGTCAGCTTCTTGTCCTTGTCGTTCCAGGAGAATTGGGTCCAGGTTCCCTGGCCTTTTAGGTATTCCTGCGTTTTACCGTCGTCGTCGTAGAGGGTGTAGCTGCCGTTGGCGCCGCCGTATATTCTGATGCTGGTTGGTTCTGTGACGGGCTGGTCCGTGTATTGTCTGATGGGGTCGAGGGGGATGATGGCGCCTGCTTTTACGTAGATGGGCATGATGTCGAGGTCGGCGTCGCAGCTAACGGTTTGGTTACCGGTTTCTTTTTTGTTCGTCCACCAGTTGTACCAGCTTCCTGCGGGGAGGTAGACATCTCTTTTGACGGCTCCTTTTTCGGTTATGGGAGCGATGAGCATTTCGCTGCCCCAGAGGTATTCGGTCGTTTGATTGATGGCGGTTGTGTCGTGCGGATAGTACAGCCATAAAGCGCGCATCATCGGAAGGCCCTTGTCGCGGGCTTCGCGGGCGGCGGTATAGTTGTAGGGCAGGAGCTGGTAGCGGAGGTTCAGGAAGTTCCGGCAGATCGGCTCGACCCGGGGATTGTGCAGCTCGGAGCTGTCGGGTACGTTGATAGCCTGGTCTTCATTGACGCCGTATTTGCCCGTGTTCCATCCCCAGGGAAGGCGGAGGTTCCAGGAGCGTCCGTGCGAGCGGAATGATGCGCAGAAGGTGGAGAACTGGAACCATCTTGTATAGAGCTCGCCGGTTAGTTCTTTGGAGGAGACAAAGCCGCCATTGTCGGTTCCCCAGAAAGGGGATACGGTTAAAGAATAATTGAGACCGACAGCTATTTGTGCATTCAGGGTTTCCCATTTGGAGCGTACGTCGCCGGACCAGATCCAGCCGCCGTAACGGGCGACGCCGAGGTAGCCGTTGCGTTGGAGGTTCCAGGGGCGCTCGTTCGGTCTTTCGCTAAGGGGGCCTTTATAATACATCTCGGCGCGTAGGAATCTTGATTTTATCGAATAGGCGTCGCCTTCGTCGGGCCACCATCCGTCCATTCCCAGGTTGAAGATGGGCAAATGTCTCCGCCAATAGAGAGAGATGCTGGTGCTGTCTTCTGTCTCGTCGGTGCGGACTGGGATGGAGCCATGCAGCTGCAGCCTGCCGCCGATGGTGGGAGGCACTATGTGTACTGCGATCCGGGTATGACGCTGGTGTACCTGGTCGATAAAATCTTTGGGGGAAATATCGAATACGCTGGGATTGAACTCCATGATATCATGCCCTTTGTTCCAGCCGCTTTTTACGAAGCCGGTGCCCAGATATATTACTGCGTCCAGTGGGAGCTGCTTTTTACGGAAGCTGTCTACCACCGATAGCATTTGTGTGGTATTGTCGATGGTTCGGTGTGATTGCATGTAGCCTAATGCCCATTTGGGCGGGAGGACGGGCTGACCGACGAGGTCTATTACTTCTTTCATCATGTCGAGGGGCTGGCTGGCGTCGAAGAAGATTAGATCCAGCGGGCCGTCGACGTAGTCTCTTGCGGTGGTATTGGGGGTGAATTTTCCTGTTTTACCGGTGAGGTCGACCTGGCCGGTGGGTGTGGCGACGAAGAAGGCCCAGCCTTTGGTGCCGATTAGGAATGGCACGGGGATGCTGGCGATCCACATGATGTCTTCGCGGTTGACTTGTCCGTTTCTCATGGTGTAGAGCCGGCCGCGTTTGTCCAGTTTTTCGTCTCCTTCACCGAGGCCGAGGACGGGGCCGTCGTCGATTCCGAAGGATAGTTCGCCGGTTTTTTGATCGATCGTGAAGGTTTGGGATACTGTTTTGGCTTTATTGGTGATGTTGATCGTGAGGGGGCTGTAGGAGACTTTTATATTTAGTCCGCTGACGGTAGCGCGGCCGGCGGTGAGGGAGACCGGCTTGCCCCAGCTGTGGGATATAAAAGCGGGGTTATTGGGGGCGTTGTTTTCTTGGCCTGGTTTATTGCTTAGTTTGATGCGGATGCTGTGAGGGCCGGCTGGCTGGATGATCAGGTGGGCGGGGGTGTCTTTGTATAATAAGGTTTGTCCCAAGGCTGCTTTGTTATAAAGGCAGAAGAGTGCTATCGGAAGAAGGATATTCTTGATCATGATTTCAAGATAAGGAAATCGGAATAGGAGGTGATCGACTTATCAAAATCGGGTAAGAATCAGGCAAAATCGGCGTAAGTCCTGCGGTTTATGTGTTTTACGGATTTTCCGTAAAAACGGAAGGTTTATTTACGGTTTTCTGCGACTGCCGGGGCTATTTGTCGTAACTGCAAAGGATAATCCTTTGTTGGAGATAGGGAAACGGGCTTATTGCGGAAAAATGCGATTGGCCGCAATAAGGTTTTTGATATCCGTTTGGGATAGCGGGGGCTGCAGGGTAGGTTTGTCGAATGTGGTTGGCGAAAAAGATATTTCAATCGGTAGATGACCTTTATTATTTCCAGGCGCCGTACAAGAGCGGGAGTTCTTTTTGGGAAGAAGATCGTTGTCCTGGGGAGGTTTATAAAGACATGATCTATACCGGTGTTGACAATTTAAAGAACGGTTTTCATTGTGCCGCTGTGGATAGGGCGGATGTAGAAAAGTATGGATATCATCCGCTGCTTTTCGATTCACCGGTGGTCACTCCGTGGACGGAAAATAACCTGGTTCCTTTCAGGTGGTTTCGTAATACAGGTAAGCGGTCCAACGTTTTATTGCTGTTCTCGCCTGGATGGGCGAGACCCAATCTTAGATTGGAAAAGGAGTTCTGTGCGCGTTTGATGCGGGGCGGCATCGATGCGGGGCTGCTTTGTGTTCCATATCACCAGGAACGGGCTCCCCGGGGTTCTTATTCGGGTGAATATTTTATCAGTCCACATTTGTACCTGACGATCGAAAATTTCAGGCAGTATGTCGCAGAAATCCGGCTGCTGATCCAGTACATGCGCAAGCAATATGATTATGTCGGGATTATTGGGATGAGCAGCGGCGGATTCCAGGCGGGGCTGGCGATTACGGCGGAGCCGGTTCATTTTTATTTCCCTTTGATAACCGGGGCAAAGCTAGGGAGCATCCTGTGGGAAAGTAAGATAACCGGTTCTATTAAGAGGGTGTTGATCGATAGAGGTATCGGTAAGTGCGATGCTAATAGGATATGGGCAGTCGCGGACCTATTGTATGTTGGTTGTCATACGAAGGCTATGCATATCAAACAATACATCAGCCTTTATGACCAGGTTGTTCCGACGCGTTATCAGTATATGCTTTGGGAAGTCTATGGCCGCCCTGAGAAGATGGAGCTGGAATGTGCGCATGTTAGTGTCGCCTTCTTTATGAACAAAATTGCCGATGATATGATCGAGTATGTAAAATGTAAAACTTCAATATGATACCCCTAAACATCCCTAATGTTCTTTCTCTCTACCGGCTCCTGTGCTTTCCGGTAGTACTGTATTTTGCGTTGCACGGCAATGCTGTTGTGTTTACCTGGCTTCTGTGTATCAATCTGGTGACGGATATCCTGGATGGGTTGATCGCCAGGAAATTCAATATGATGACGGAGGTCGGCGCAAGATTGGACTCTATTGCCGACCTGGGAACTTATATCCTGGCTTTTGTAGGCGTGTTCTGTTTTAAGGCTGCGGACTTCAAACCTTATCTTTTTTCGTTTTCGATTTTTATCGGTCTTTTTATCGTTTGTGACCTTTTAGCGCTGGTCAAGTTCAGAAGGCTGGCGAGCCTGCATCTTTACTCCTGGAAGATAGGCGGCTATATTCAGGGGTTGTTCTTCTTTACGCTGTTTGTGTTTGGTTTCTATACTCCCTTCTACTACTTCGCGATTATTTGGGGGATTCTGTCGTTTATCGAGCATATCTGCGTTCAGCTGGTGCTGCCGGAATTGATCTCCAATGCGAGAGGATTGTACTGGGTTTTGAGGGACAGGCGTCGGTCCGATTCTTTTAACGAAACACAACACTAATGGAAAACTATCCGATAGTTCCCGGAAGGGGATTGGTTACCAATGATGCGAAGGAAATGCGGGTAAGGTATTTGCGGGAGATGGGATTTTTGGTTGATTCTTTGTCTGCGACTGGACTGGAGCCCATGATGATTAGAAATAATATAGAATCATTTATCGGCTCTGTAGAGATTCCTGTGGGGCTGGTTGGGCCGTTGTTGTTTAATGGCGACGAGATGGTCTATGCTCCTGCCGTTACGCTGGAGGGCGCGTTGGTGGCCAGTATGAACCGGGGCGCAAAGGCTGTCAGTAAGAGCGGCGGTTTTCGAGCTGTTGTCGTTCATCAGAAGATGACGCGGAGCCCGATGTTTATCTTTGATAGTCTTAGTGAGAGTGTTGCCTTTCAGCAATGGGTTTCGTTGCATTTCGATCAGATACGGTTTGTTGCGGAGCAGTATTCGAATCATGCGAAGCTGCAGGCCATTGTTCCTGTTATTACCGGGAAAGCCGTTCATCTGAAATTCGTGTACACGACGGGAGATGCTTCCGGTCAGAATATGACCACGACCTGTACCTGGCATGCGATTCTTTGGATCAACCGGCAGTTTATGGAGGAGAGTGGGATCGAGCCGGTTCACTTCGTGATCGAGGGAAATGGAGCGTCCGATAAAAAGGTGTCTTATTCTTCGCTGTCTCATGGGCGGGGTGTGCACGTGATCGCCGAGTGCGAATTGCAGGAGGCGGTTATCGAAAAGGTCCTGCGGACGAGCTCGGCGGACTTTATCCGTTGTATCAACCAGTCTCGTGTTTTGAATCAGCTGGATGGAATGGTTGGCTATAATATCAACGTGGCCAATGCTATTGCGGCGATCTTTGCGGCGACGGGGCAGGACCTTGCGTCGATTCATGAGTCGTCGGTGGGGGTGCTGAATATCGAGCAATCGCCGAATGGGCTTTATTGCAGTCTTAGCCTGCCGTCGTTGGTTATCGGTACGGTAGGGGGAGGTACTCATCTGGCTAAGCAGCAGGAGGCGCTGGGATTGATGGGGTGTGCGGGAGCGGGCAAGATTGGGCGGTTTGCTCAGCTTATTGCCGGTTTTGCGTTGTCACTGGAGGTGTCGACTTTTGCGGCAATCGTTGGGGGTCAGTTTGCGAAGGCGCATGAGAAGCTGGGGCGGAATAAGCCGGTGAACTGGTTGACGAAGTCGGAGCTGAATAAGGATTTTGTGAAGGGATGTATGAATGGTTTTTTGAATGAGCGGGAGCTGTTGAGCGTGAGGATTGCAGAGGGGACGTTAGTCGAGAATGGGATTATGACTTCGCTTGCGGGGAGGGTCAATAAGAAGCTGGTGGGTTTTGTTCCGATGGATATTGGTCTGAGGGAGATTTCTTTGGGTGCTTCGGGTGTTTCGGATGTTTCGGCTGCTTTGGCGGAGCAGCTGCCGGTGCTGGTAAAAAGCAAGCCATTGGATACGGAGGTGATCAAGGGGCTGCACCTGATGGCTGCGTCTATCGACCCGGAGCTGGCGGATCTGATTGTCGAGCACCGGGATGTGCTGGAATATTCGGGGTGTCATGAGAAGGAGATTTTGCTGTATGACAGGCTGCGTAAGGGCGGGCTCTCTTGCACGCCTTTTTATTATGGGGCCAGGAGGGATGAGGCGAGAGAGTTGTATGTGCTGCTGCTGGAGCGGTTGGATGAGCGTGAGCTGCTGCTTTTTAATTCGGAAAATGAGCCGGGGAGGTGGTCTGCGGATTTTATCGAGTCGGCGATCAGGGCGATTCATGGGGCGCAGGTGAGTGTGTCGGGTTGTAGTAGCGAGGTTATTGGGGCTTTCGAGCCATGGAAGGCTGCTGCGTTGTATGAAAAGCTGGCCCGGATTATTGGGAAAGATTATGAGGAGTATGAGTGGGTGGGTTTGGTGGACCGGCTTGCGGGGTTTATTGCGGGGCTGGAAGCGGAGCATGACCGGATTGGGGTAGGGGCCAGGGGCGGGGTTGGGATTGGCAAGACGATCGTTCATAATGATTTTAATCCGAGGAATGCTTGTGTGCGGAAGGATGGTAGCATTTGTATTTATGATTGGGAGCTTGCGGTGTGGAATTTTCCGCATCGGGATGTTGTCGAGCTACTGAGTTTTGTGCTGCCGTTGGATTTTGAGGCTAGGGAGCTTGAGCGGTATTTGAGGTATCATTATTCTTTGCAGGGCGGGGTGGTTGAGTGGAAAGAATGGAAGGCGGCATATGCGTATTCGTTGAAGGAATATCTTGTTACGCGGGTTAGCTTTTATATGGCGGGGAGGATATTGATGGATTATGAATTTGCTGAGCGGATCTTTTTGAATGCTTTTCGGATGATCGATTGTTTGGAAATGTTATAGTTATGATAGTTCTGATTCTTTCTGTTATCGTTCCGTTGGTTGTTTCTAATGTCCTCCACATGGTTGTGGTGAAGAGGGGGATGTTTCCGTCGCTGGCGGTTCCGGTGTCGCGGAGGTTGTTTGGGGCGAATAAGACCTGGAGGGGATTTGTCGTTGTCCCTGTGTTGAATGGTATACTTATGTTGGTGGCTTTCGGGTCGATGTCCGGGTTTCTGCTGGGGCTGGCTTATGTGTTGTTCGAGCTACCTAATTCTTGGCTGAAGCGAAGGGTTGGGATTGAGCCTGGGGGGAGGGCGGGAAGGTATCGGGTTTTGTTCGTGCTGCTGGATAAGAGTGATAGCAGCTTTGGGGTTAGCCTGGTGAGCTGGTGGCTATTTGGGTTGGATGTGGTGCAGGCGGTGGATTTGTTTGTGATTTCGGTGGCGGTGCATGTGTTTTTTTCGTGGCTGCTGGTGATGGGGCGGATAAAGCGGAGCTTTTGATGTTGATAATCAATTCTTTGATATGAATAGTCTTGCTTGGTTTTGTTTAGTCATATTTAATACGTATATTTATTATGAAAAATGCACGTATATGACTACTAAGTTGACCTTGACTTTGGACGACCAAGTTATCCGCAAGGCCAAACGCTATGCAAAGGCTAAAGGACAAAGCGTATCGGAGCTGGTTGAAAGCTATTTTAAATCAATTACCGGTCAGGAATCGGGAGTTTCAGAAGAGTTAACCCCGACGGTAAAGTCTTTGATGGGGTCATTTAAAGCTCCAAATGAGTTCGATTATAAGAAGATTTTGAAAGAAGAGAAGTTAAGAAAGTATGAATAAGGTATTTATCGATACTGACGTTATACTGGATTTTATGATTGCCCGAGAACCCTTTGCAATGGATGCGGCACGAATTTTTTCTTTATCCGAAAAAAAGGAAATATCCATATGTACAACGGGACTTGTATTCTCGAATGCTTATTATATCCTTCGTAAATTGGGCTCTCACCAAAAGGTAATGGATAATCTCTCGCAATTAGCCAAGCTGATAGATATAATTGCTCTTTCTAAAGTTGCCGTTCTGCAAGCATTGGATTCGAAATTCGCCGATTTTGAAGATGCTTTGCAGCATTACGCGGCTGTATCAGGAAATGTAAAAACGATCGTCACGCGTAATGTTAAGGATTTTAAGAACAGCGAAATAGCTGTATTGACGCCGGACCAATTTTTGAGTAGTAGAAGTTAAGATTAAAGAAAGTGCCCAGCCAAAGGGAGACTTAACAAAGTAGCAATTTAAGGCAGATGAAACGCCATAATCTGAGTATAAATGGCCTTACCTTTGTCTCCTGGAAAATGAAAGATATAGGAAAAGGAACTTTCACCTCTATCTTCCCCTTTTCTCAAATAATATTCATGTTTAGGTATTGATTCCTGAATAGTCTTCAACACGTTTGAAAAGTCTTTGTTTTTTACGAATAGGATTATTGCCGTTTTGCTATCCCGCCACGTTAAATATCTATCGAAAAGCTGATTGATGGTATCGTGAAGTAGTGCTTCTCCTCCCCAAAACTTGCATTCTGCGACAAAGAGGTTTGTGCCATCGGTATATCGTATAAGAATATCGGTCTTGCCGCCCTTATTAAAAGTTTCTCCGGTGACAGTGACGTTGTTATACCGGGTTTCCAGAGTGGGTAAGACGTAATCCCGCAAGCCTTCTTCATTAAAAGATTCATAAATGGCAGGTTTTTTTTCTACGGCCTTGAAAAAGGTGTATATGGTATCTACAATATCATGATAGGACTTATCATCGATAGCTGGTACATCAGTGATATACTTTTTAGGTACACCCTTGTCTAATATGGGTTCAGGTATTTTTTTTCGTTCGATTACCGGCACTTTGAATATCCGGTCTGTTTCCTTGTTTATTTCGATATTCATGCTCTTGAAAAAACGCTGTTCTTGTTCGGCTTTTTCTTTTATTTGATTATACGCGTCTTGGAATACCCTTGGTATTCTTGTATTATAAAGGCTGACATCGTTATTCATGTTTTCCGTATTGACTCTTAATGTTTCAAGGAAAGTTTGCTTTTCTCGTTCCAACTGATTAGGGTCGTTGTTCTGTATTCCCACCGTTTTTATCAGTTTCCCGGATTCTCCATTTGGAATTTCGACTTCAGGAAAGTTAAGTCGACAGTTGGAAGGTTTCAGGCAAAACAAAAAACTCGACCCGATAAAAGGCACTTCGATATTAAAATTATAAATCGGAGCATGTATGTGCCGATAGGATTGAATATTCTGGATTTCGTGCTTATTCCTATATTGGACAGATGCTTGCTCTAAATAGAGAGTGATGGAGATATATTCGTACTTGTTTTTAAAGTACTCGAGCCATTCGCTGACGTTTACGTTCAGTATATAGTCGAAGTCTTTTGCCCAAATTTCATTGCGCAATTCTTGCATGTTGCGCTCAAAAGTGTCGTATCCATTTTGACTTCCAAACAAGCTAGTCCTCATATAAACATTTTATAATTATAAATTTACTAAAACTAATATAGTGAGGTGCTGTTGCTAGGGGTTTCCCCCGTATCGTTTTGACCAGTAATCGTATAATTCCATTTTTTGGGTTGATTGTGACAAAGGCAAACCTGCAAAGGTAGAAGAAGGTGTTCGTGGCACTTCTGCATAAATAAGTAAAATACAGGGGATATAATGTCCGAATGTGTACGAAAAAGGAAGGTTTACATTGCTGTAAACCTCGATCTGCGGGCCTTACGATACAATTCTCGAACCTTTTTATGTTTGATTTGAGGCGACTGGCGAACTTATCATTTTAAAATCAAACAGTTAGGCTTTAGAGCTTAAGTGTTAACTAGCACTGGAATATTCTAGATATGGAAATACCTTTTACGGATTTGGAGTTTTTACGCCGTATATAGGATACGGGAACCGAAGCCCCGGCCAGATAGAGTGGCCGATGAATCAGCCGTATAAGTTGCCAGGAATGTCGACCTTTCCCTAAATGGGTGGGTGAATGTGCGCGCGTCATATTTCAATTTTTTTTGTCTAACAGTTTCAACCTTGGGACTTGAGAAAGGCAGGGCTTGGGCGGCAATATTGTATACAATGCTGAGCTATATTTTTCCAGTGCCATCAAATTCTTGGGATATTTTGAAAGGTATTTCGGGTGGGGAAGACTCCGCGCAGTAATCAAACCTTATATTGACTAGAGATCGGTGTAATTTAGGTACTTGTTCAAAACCCAATCTTCCAAGAATCATGGCGCCGACCTCCGCGGCCATAATTGTTCATTACAATTTGGCATTGCAATGTTTTGACATAAACTTCCCAAAACGCTATCGAATTTTAGCCAATTTAATTAGAATCCTTCCCAACAATCGATGATCTCACAGCCAAAATGTCGTTTGCATATGCCAGATTTGGAGTCAATTTAAACTATCCTTGAATAATATAGTTTTGTCAATGTAACATAAAGATTGGGCCATCATTTTATAATGTTCGTCCATAATAAGAATAACAAAAAGTGTTCGCAATGGCTGAAATTATGACAATATGTTGACTTTTGAGAACAATGGCTTCGAATTTGACGGGATAGGGAATTAAAGAAAGAGAAACCATTGGTACTTATGCACCTGGGGCTTATATCAACTGGTCAAGAAGGGCTGGCACCCGGCACCTGGGCTCTGCCTCAACCGTTGAAGAAGTTTGTATCGCGAAAATAGGCGAACTCCGTTATCTCTATTTACCGTCATCATATGATGACAATTAACATGCCTTCCACCGCTTCGCTACTTCTTCGTCTATTCTTGGATGTCTTTTTTTGACTGGGCGAGACTGGTCAGTTCCCGGCTATGCATTAGCTGACTCGCGGCGTTGTCCAAGGAATTATATCATTTTAAAAAATCAAAATGGAAGCAAAGAAAGTAGTATTTGTGGCGTTCGCCATCGAAGATGAGGGCCAGAGAAACCTGCTGAAAGGTCAGTCCCTCCACACCCAATCTCCTTTTGAATACATCGACATGTCCGTCAAGGAGGCGTACGAAACCGACTGGAAAGACAAAGTCCGCACCCGTATCCGCCGGTCCGATGGCGTCATCGCACTTATCAGCAAGGACTCCCTGAGTTCTTCCGGGCAAAAATGGGAGATGAAGTGTGCGGAAGAGGAGGACAAACTAGTCCTGTCCATATGGGCCTATTCTAACGACCGGACCGTCTTGCCGGGCGTGACTGCCAAGCCATGGGCCTGGGATACCATTGCAAATTTTATTGATAAACTTTAGCCCCATGTCAGGAAAACTTGCACAGATCGTCGGAATAGACTATTACAAAACCATCGGAAATCTTCATGGCTGTGTCAACGACGCACACGCTGTAAGGGCAATCCTGGAGAGAAACGGCGACGGGTCTATCAATTTCGAATGCAAACTGATGACGGCTTCGGGACCTGACAGCGCTATCTCCAAACGAAACTTGAAGGACGCTATAACTTACTTATTCAGCAAAGATGTTGAAGTCGCCTTGTTATACTTCGCGGGCCATGGGCATGAAGAATCGACCGGTGGTTTTTTATTGGATTCGGAGGTAGAGCAGGGCGATGATGGCATGTCCCTTAACGACGTGATGACCATCGCAACAAAATCGCCAGCAAGGAACAAGGTTATAATCTTAGATAGTTGTTTTTCAGGGATAGCAGGGGACTCGCCAATCCTGGACGATACTTCCTACCTTATTGTCGGTACCACCATTCTAACGGCGTCCGGGAAAAAGGAATATGCATCGGAGGAAAATGGAAGCGGGGTCTTCACGTCACTTCTAGTTGACGCTCTTAGCGGAGGGGCAGCTGATCTACTCGGCAATATCACGCCTGGCGCCGTTTATGCATATATCGATCAAGCCTTGGGCAATTTTGGTCAACGGCCTGTCTTCAAGACAAATGTCAAGAAGTTTATCTCGTTGCGTCAGGTAACACCGCCCATCTCGCTTCAAGATCTACGTCTAATAACAAAATACTTCCCTAAGCCTGGTTATGAATTCACGTTGGATCCAACTTTCGAGCCGGAGATGAAAGGTCGCAGTGAAGGAATGCCTGACCCGATAGAAGCCAATACGTTTATTTTTTCAAAGCTTCAGAAATATAATCGACTGAATCTACTTAAACCTATCGGCGTCGAACATATGTGGAATGCCGCAATGGAAAGCAAAGCGTGTAAGCTGACAGCGCTCGGTGAACACTATCGGCGGCTTGTCGAGAAAGACAGGATATAACAAAAATTTGCTAAAACTAAATGACAATGGGTTTTCTCCGTGCTGTTTTTGGTGGTAAGAAGGGAAATGCCCGGGTGTTCGTGTCTTTCGCTAAAGAAGACGCACAGTACAGGGATTTTGTTGTTATGCAGGCCAGGAACAAACGATCACCATTCGAATTCATGGATATGTCTATAAAAGAGCCTTATCCGGAAACTGTATGGAAGGACCGTTGCCGGGCAAAAATCCGCCGTTGCGACGGTATGATCGTACTGCTGAGTAAGCATACCTATCATAGTTCAGGTGCCCGGTGGGAGATTAAATGCGCAAGGGAAGAACGAGTTCGGGTCATGGGGATGCACATTCGGAATGAGGATCGCGGCGCCATCCCGCCCGAGCTTAAGGGGAAAAAAATCGTGAACTGGAACTGGGAGAATCTTCAAAGTTTTATCAATTCATGCAAACCCTAAAAAGAACTGAAAGATGTATCGCGGGTTTATATTGAATGTTGAGTGGAATGATATTGAATGGGTGACAGATGAATACTGCCAGATAGGATTAAAGATATTTAGTGAACATAGAAGGGCCGTTCGAGTGGGTCTAGATCCATTTTTATTGAACGATGGGGCGATAGACGGTGCGAAGATGGAGGCAGAGTGGTTTCCTCAGATTGAGGCAGATGTATTTATTTCTCACGCACATGCGGACTTTCGACAGGCGGTTTGCTTCGCAAGGTATTTACGAAAAGAATTCAAATTGACGGTGTTTGTTGATTCCTGTGTTTGGCGCAACGGGGACGAGTTGCTCAAGATTATTGACAGGACTGCAAGTTGGGATGCAGAAAGGGGTTTTTATGTTTACGAAAAGCGAAATTTTACAACCAGCCATGTTCACATGATGTTAGCATCGAGCTTGCTTAAACTAATCGATAAGACCGAATGCTTCTTTTTCATAAAAGCTTTGAATTCATCTTCCGCGACGGTTCGGAAGACCGTTACAGAGACTGAATCACCATGGATATATGGGGAGCTTCTAATGTCATCGATGATCCGGCGAAATATTCCACTCCGGCATGCTCTGGGGCAGTTGTCCAAATCCTTTTCAGATGAGCCACTCTTGGAAAAGGCCGAGACCATTCGTCACAAGGCCGACACCGGGCATTTGTTAGAAGTTGACAATTTTAAGCTCACTGTGTGGTTAATCAAAGCCTATGGTTCAGATACCGGCCTTGAAGCATTAGACGAATTGTATACGCTCTGAATCTAATACTCTTTTAAACTTTCAAGTGAGATGATATGGTCATAGAACCCTGATTTTCAGATATTTCTGGCGCCGCTGCATTTCCCTGTTCAGCACTGTCTTCCGCTATGAAGATGACAAAGCTCGAATACTAGAAAGCCCTCAGACAGAAAAACTATACCTAAAAATGGTGTTTCCACCGCGAGCCAGTCTAGTTGAAATAACTATCTTGCAAAGGCCTTTTACAACTTTTATACAGAATCCTTTTTTTAATTCTTTTTATGAAAATTGTTAATCAAATCAAGATCTTTATTTCATGCACAAGTGAGATAAAAGAAGAAACCGATTCTATCAAACTGATAATTGATGAGATTAATAAGACGTCAGGTAAACATAGCGGGTATGTAATAGAAAGTTTAAATTGGAATTTGGATACTTATACCCAAATTGGAGAGGACGCACAGGAGGTAATTAACAATCAAATTGATGCACAGTACGATATATTAGTTGCCTTGTTGTGGCAAAGAATAGGCACACCAACGCGAAGGGATAAATCAGGGACTATTGAAGAAATAAATAATGCAATAACTAATAAGAAAGAGATTTTGTTATATTTTAAAACGACTCCTCCTGAAAATCTTAATCTCATAGATTTAGATCAATTGAATAAAATAAATTTGTTCAAGAAAGAATTGCAAGAGAAAGGGGTATTATACAAAGAGTTTAATAAAATTGAAGCTTTCGAATCACTTTTTCGAATCAATATACTTAATCTTATAAATGATAGATTGCTGAGCGAAAAATTAGCTTTAAATGAGTTAACTCCTCAAACCACTCAATTTGATAAGTATAGGTCAATTTCGAGTTTGATAGAAGAAGTTGAATCTAATAGTGAGAAACCTATTGATAATCTTGACTTTTTTGCACTTATAGAAGAAATGTTGTCTTATTTAGCAAGTGTTACAACATCGACTAATTCAATGACAGGGATTTATAATGAATTAACAGCCAAACTCAATCTTAAAACAACAGAATTAGAAAGATTCGTTCAAATCAAAGACAATAAATTAAGAATAGACAAGATAAGAATAGTTGTTGATTTGTTAGCTAGCGAATTGGATGAATTTAATTCAAGGATGAATAAGGAGTTGCAATCGTTTTCTGAAAATTTTATATTAATTGGTCCTACCTATTCTAAAATTAATTCTTTCGTCTCAGCCTATGAGGATATAGATGAAATTATCGCCATGCGAAAATCTGTACTAAATTTTAAATTTTCAATAGAAGGAGCCGTTGAAAATAGTGCCGGTGTGTTAAAAGTAATTATGGGATGGCCTCCTATGACTCCCAGATTTAATAAAAGTAAGCGGTCAACCGAAATTACAATCAAAGACATTACAAAAGAAATGCTTGCTGGATTGAAGCTTTTGAATGAGGCAATTCACTCAAATTAATTCGAATGATGTAAGACGTGCCCAAAATATGTATTTTGGCAATGATCAACCGGTACTATCCATCACTACCATACTTTCAAGTTTTATTATCTGTTGGTATTTTAATGTGTTTCTTGGGCCATCCATAATTGCGGTTTCAGCATTTTATCACGTAATAATCGTTTTGATGGAAAATTCCAAAATGACGTCTCACCGTGCTCTGAAGATTTTAAAAGAACACGAGACGAATCTTACGTTAGAGGAGTATCCCTCCGGCCAAGTACATATTTCCGCAGCCCGCCAATTGGCCTAGCTTAGCCGGCAAAATTGGATATGGAAGAAAGCAACGTCAAACCGGTTCGCAAATATCGCAGCAAGGCAACTGTTTAAAGATTCTTCAGGACCAGATTCAAAGCGGTCAAAATATCAAATCCTTTTGTGAAGGTCGTGGTATTGCCGGAGGAACCTTTCACCGATGGAAGCAGAAGTACAGTACAGAAGAAGACCATTCAACAGAAGGTTTTGCAGCCGTTCATATCACTCCGGAACGGGGTCTGTTTGCCATGGTGGGAATTATAAAGATTTACCAGCCGGTAAGCGCATCTTACCTCAAAGAACTATTGGCATGAGCAGTCTGATCACCCTCAGTGATCACCGGGCCTATCATCTTTACCGGAAGGAGACCGATATGCGCAAAGGTTTTAACTTGCTATGTGGAATCATCGTCAATGAACTCGGGCGGCAGGTTACGCAGGGGGATGCCTTTATTTTCATCAACAAACCCCGCACACACCTGAAGATGCTGGTCTATGAGCAGGGCGGCTTTACCATCTTCTACCGGCGGTTGGAGAAAGGGGCCTTCGAAGTACCGGCCTTTGACCTAGATGCCAGGAGCATTCAACTAAGTGCCAATCAACTGCATTTTATCTTGCAAGGCATCTCCCTGCAAACGATCAAATATCGGAAGAGATATCAACACAAAGCCATTAAATAGTTGATAACTAAATTTGTGTAGATGTCTCGCATAGACGAGCTTACCGTTTATGCAAAATGCCGCTCCGGATTATAAACAATTGTATGAGCAATCCCAGTTGCGCATCACAGCCCTGGAGCAGCAGTTGCAGCAGCTACAGAAAATGATCTTCGGCTCCCGGCAGGAACGGTTTGTTCCATCACTCCCAGCGATCCACAATTATTACTGGATATCCACACCGAAGCCGTCGCTGCCGTGTCGGTCACCAATGCCCAAAAGATCAGCTATATCCGTCAGGGTATTACAGTAGAGACGAAGCCCCTTCAGCACCCTGGCCGGACGAAGCTGCCGGAAAGTCTGCGCCGGGAGGAGATCATCATAGAACCCGATGAAGATACCCGCGACTGCAAAAAGATGGGCGAAGAGATCACAGAGGTGCTGGAATACCAACCTGGGGAATTGTATGTCAAACAATACCGGCGCATCAAATATGCCCGGCCGGATACTAGTGGCATTCTCATTGGGGAATTGCCCTCCCGCCCCTTGCCAAAGATCATCGCCGGCGAAGGCTTGCTGGCACAGATCGTCATCGACAAATACATCGATCATCTTCCTCTGCACCGGCAAATGCAACGCTTTGAACGAACTGGTGTCAAGTTGCCTTATTCTACCCTGACTGATTGGGTAAGCGCTACCTGCGGGCTGATCACACCGCTGTTCAATGCCCTTAAAGCAGAGGCATTGCACAGTGAATACCTGCATGCCGATGAAACCCCGATCAAAGTGATCGATAAGGATAAGAAAGGAGAAACGCACCGAGGCTATTACTGGGTATATCAAAACAGCATCGATAAACTGGTGTTCTTCGACTACCAGGAAGGCCGGGGTCGGGAGGGGCCAATGGAAATCCTGGAACATTTTAAAGGTTATTTGCAGACGGATGGTTATGCAGCTTACGATATTTTTGACAAGCGTCCCGGCATTACGCTGATACACTGTATGGCGCATGCCCGACGGATGTTCAATGAAGCGCTGGACAACGATTACGAAAGGGCTTTCTATGCCCTTTGTGAGACACAGAAACTCTATGAGATCGAGCGGGTCAGCAAAGAAGCCAACCTGAATTTTGAAGAACTTAAAGTTGTTCGCTGTATGAAGGCTGCGCCTATCCTGAAGGCAATTTGGCTATGGATGCAGCAACAGTATGTGCACGTTCTGCCGAAAAGCGCCATCGGGAAGGCGCTGGCCTACAGTATGGAACGATGGAACAAATTGTCTGTCTACATCACCGACGGACGCATGAAGATCGACAACAACCCGGTGGAGAACAGTATCAGGCCCGTCGCCCTGGGAAGAAAGAACTACCTGTTTGCCAGATCACATGAGGCAGCCAAAAGAAGTGGGATGCTATATAGTCTATTGGGCACATGCAAAATGCACGGCATTGAACCCTACGGCTGGTTGAAAGAGGTCCTTCAACGAATAGCTGACCATCCCATCAATAGGGTACAAAATTTGCTTCCTCACCGATATATCGCTTAACTTCACCAGAAGCTTAAGCCAAGGTTTTGAAGCCGACAAAGCATACTTGGCCGCTCGGATACTTACTAAAGAGGGCAATATTGATCATATATTTTTTTAGGGCCAATTGATGTTATGAATAGATATTTAGTAATAGATGGAATGCTTAATGGGACTGGTATTCGGGATTACTATGAAGGAGGATATATTAATCCAGCGGACCTAAATCTTTCACCTGGATTGTTGCAATTAATCAATGAGTGGCTATTAAAATATTGGGATGCATCTTATTTGAATTATAACGACATGTCGCTGGTCGATGCCTTGGATGCCGAAGGAGAAAGGATTGCTCGATTAGTTGAAGGTGAATTAGGAGGAAAAGTATGGTACTATTCGGATGCAACGCAACAGAAAAAAATGTTATAACTAGAGGCCCTTCTTTTTGAACTGCTGAACTGCCAACCTTTTCCTGAAGAGTTTAAAATGGCCGCCTTGCCACGATATTTTCAAACTGGTATGCCTTTGCTCTCTTCCATAGCGAACTTTTATCAAGTAAGTTAGAGCAACTGTTACGTCGTAGAAATATGTACTTGGCCGGATGGGTACTTAGAGGAAGCTGAAAAAGTAATTGGGTTTATGCAAATGTTAGCGCAAATAGCGGTAGCCCAATATTTGAGAGAAGAAGAGACAGTTAACAAAGACGATCAGAATGAGTCCAAGTAATACAAATCAAAGGGCTCGAAAATCATCCTTGAGGTATTAGAATCTCTTAACAAGTGATTAATAAAGACATGATTTTTGACTGGGAAGGTAGGGTGATTTTCGGACCAAAAAACCCGCTCGGAATGAACGGGTTTTGAAAAAAAGCGAATTTTTGCGGACCGGACGGGACTCGAACCCGCGACCTCCGCCGTGACAGGGCGGCATTCTAACCAACTGAACTACCGATCCAGTTTTGTTGGGGTTGCAAATATAGGGGAGAAGGGGGGAGATAAACAAATTATTTCTTGCTGTTGACTTTGTTGCGGTTTGAGTAATAAAAGCGTAGGGTTCTGAGTGCTATTTGTTGAGGAAAAGTGGGAAGTTTGCGGGAGATGTCTGCATTTAAATTTGAGCGAACGAGGATTGCACCCACGCCGAGTGGGTTTTTGCATTTGGGGAATGTGGTTTCTTTTGTGCGGACGGTGGGGTTGGCGAAGGAGGCGGGGGCGAAGGTGTTGTTGCGGATCGATGATATGGACAGGGTAAGGGCGGAGAGGGAATATGTGCAGGATATTTTTGATACGTTGAATTTTTTGGAGCTGCCGTGGGGGGAAGGGCCGAGGGATGTAGAGGAGTTCGAGCGGGAGTATTCGCAGGTGTATCGGATGGGTTTATATAAGGAGGGATTGGAAATGCTAAGGGGGAAGGTTTTTGCCTGCGAGTGTTCGAGGGCGCAGGTGCTGAGGGATAGCCAGGATGGGGTGTATGCGGGGACTTGTAGAGAGAAGGCGATTTCGTTGGATGCAGAAGGGGTGAGTTGGAGGCTGAGGACGGATGATTTGGGCGGGTCGATGAAGGACTTTGTGGTGCGGAAGCGGGATGGGTTTCCTGCTTATCAATTGACTTCAGTTATCGATGACTTGTATTATAAGGTGGATTTTGTGGTAAGAGGTGAGGACCTTTTGGCGAGTACGGCGGCGCAGCGTTATTTGGCCGGGCAGATGGGAAGGGGGGTAGAGTTTGGAAAGATTGGGTTTTATCACCATAGCTTGTTGATGACGGAGGGTGGGAGGAAGCTGTCGAAGTCGGCGGGAGATACTTCTATCCAGTATTTGAGAAAGGAGGGGTTGACAAAAGAGGAGATCTATGGGCGTCTTGCGGGGTTGTTGGGGTTGGGCAGCGCCAGAAATTGGGAAGAATTATATAATCAGCTGTATGAATAGATTTTTGTTTTTGTTGTGTTTTGCAGGAGTAATGAAAACGGGTTTGGCGCAGACGGGTAAGCAGCCCAATGTCATTATCATCCTGATGGATGATATGGGTTATGGAGATACGGAGCCGTATGGGATGACGGGGATTGCTACACCGAACTTCAATCGTCTGTGTAAGGAAGGGACGCGGTTTACGCATTATAATGCGGGGCAGCCGATCTGTACGGCTTCGAGGGCGGCTTTGCTGACGGGTTGCTATCCGAACCGGGTGGGTATGGCGGGAGCGCTGTTGCCAGGGTCGAAGATAGCGCTGGACCCGAAAGAGGAGACGTTGCCGCTGCTGTTGAAGAAGGCGGGTTATCGGACGGCGATGCTGGGTAAATGGCATTTGGGAAACAAGCCGCCTTATTTTCCGACGCATTATGGATTCGATTCTTTTTATGGCCTGCCGTACTCGCATGATATATGGCCGAGGGATAAGGATGGCAAGATGGTTACCGATACGCATAATATCAAGTTCAACTGGCCGGAGCTGACGATGATCGAGGGTGACAAGGTGGTGGACACGATCAAGACGCATGCGCAGCAGGAACAGTTTACGACTTTGTTTACGGAAAGGGCGACGGCGTTTATCAAAGAGAATAAGAGCAGGCCTTTCTTTCTTTATCTGGCGCAGCCGATGCCGCATATACCGCTGGCGGTTTCTTCGCGGTTCAGGGGACAAAGTGACCTTGGGCTCTTTGGGGATGTAATTATGGAGCTGGATTGGAGTTTGGGGCAGATCATGAAGACGCTGGATGAAACGGGGCTGGCTTCCAACACTATTCTGGTGGTGGCAAGCGATAATGGCCCCTGGCTGAATTTCGGTAATCATGCGGGGAGCAGCGGTGGTTTTAGGGAGGGGAAGGCGACGACGTTCGAGGGCGGGACGAGGGTGCCGCTGATCATGCGCTGGCCGGGGAAGATCGAAGCAGGGGGTGTGAATAGTCATTTGATGACAAATATGGATTTGCTGCCGACGATTGCAGCGGCTACGGGTGCGTCACTGCCGTCGAAGCGGATTGATGGCCTGAATTTCCTGCCGTTTCTGACGGGGGCTTCGGCGAGCTCGCCGAGGGAAAATTTTTACTATTACTTCAATAAGAATAGCCTGGAAGGGGTGCGGTATAAGAATTGGAAGCTGGTGCTGCCACATTCCGGGTCTACGTATGGTGCGTTGCATGGAAAGGATGGAAGTGGCGGTGTGATCGGGAAGCGAGAGGTGCCGATGGCGTTGTATGATCTGGCGCATGATCCGGGAGAGGATTATGACGTGCAGCTTTTGTACCCGGAGATGGTGCAGAAACTGATGAAGATTGCGGATGAGGCGAGGGAGGACCTGGGGGATGATCTGACGGGGCACGAGGGGAAGAACAGGAGGGAGGCGGCTAAGGTGCTTTAGATATTTTTGTCGCAGAGGAAGACGGATTCGTTTTCCTGGATGGCGTGGATGCGGAAGGGGGCGAGGGTTTCGGGGGAGAGTATTCGTACGTTGAAGCCGGCTTGTTGCAGCCGCTTTATATAATCTTCTTTTGCGTAGATGCGGACGTGATCTTTTTGTCCGAAAAGGGCGGCCTGGCGGACGGGATCGTCGATGTTCGGTTCTTCGATTGTTTTGATGATTTTCTCGGAATAGGGGACTTGCAGAATCGCAAGACCTTTTTTATTGAGGACGCGAAAGAGCTCGCGCATGGCGGTGGTGTCTTCGGGGATATGCTCGAGGATGTGGTTGGCGATGAGGATATCATATGACTCGTCGGGATAGGGGAGGCGGGTGGCGTCGGCTTGTTGGATGTTTGGGTCTATGTGCCGATAAAAGCCCGGGGTGATGTCGGCCGTGGTGACGAAGGCGGTTTCTTTTAGAAAGCGGTGGAGGTGTGGCTCGGGGGAGAACTGTAAGATTTTCTTTTCTTTGATAGAAGCGTATTGCTGCAGCACGCATTTTATCAGGCGCTCCCTGTTTTTGCTCAGACAGTTCGGGCAATAGACGTTGGGTCCAAAACCTGCGATGACATGATTTTCTTCGATGGCTTTTTTGATATCGGGGGTAGGGTATTCAGGGACGAAGGTTGTGTAGGATGCGCCGCAGAAATTGCATTCGAAGCCGGGGCCTTTGTATTTGGCGTAGGTAAGTCTTAGCAATTGATTGTGGGCGCTGCGTAGGGTTGATCGATAGGCGGTTTGTAGGGGGTGGTAGAGCTGGAGACTTTTTAGAATTCTTTTTAGCGTTTCTTTCATGGGTTGTTAACGGCGGGTTACACAGCGGAAGCCGAGGTGCTCGAGGCCGCTGTCTTCGGTGCTTTTCATGCGGCGGGAGACGCGATAGCCGGAGCAGTAGGAGTCATTGCAAAGGAACGAGCCGCCGCGGATAACGCGTTTGGTCGCGTAGGGTTCGTCCGGGTCGTAGCTTTTCGAAGGGCCTTTGGGATTGTTGAGGCCACCGGACTCGTGATAGTATTCGTGGTTATAGTAATCAGAGCACCATTCCCATACGTTGCCTGCCATGTCGAAGAGCCCATAGCCGTTGGAGGGGAAGGATGCGACGGGGGCTGTGTGGTAGTAGTGATCCGTTTCTGTATTATGATCGGGGAAGTGCCCGTCCCAGAAGTTGCCTTTGGCGGAGCCGGTGTTCACCTTTTCGTTTCCCCAGGGGTAGACGTTATCGCTGAGTCCGCCGCGTGCGGCAAATTCCCATTCGGCTTCGGTGGGCAGACTCTTCCCGGCCCATTTACAATAGGCCATAGCGTCGTACCAGGATATTTGAACGACGGGGTAGTTGTCTTTTCCTTTTATATTACTGCCGGGACCCTGTGGCTGTTTCCAGTTGGCTCCTTTTTTCCAGGACCACCACTGACCGTAGTCGTCGAGAGAGATGGGGTGGTCGGGCGGGGTGAAGACGAGGGAAGCGGCGACGAGCAGGCTTGGGTCGGGTTTGGCGGTACCGGGGGGGAGCTGTTTTTTGAGCTGTTCCCAGTCCGGCTTACGTTCCGCCGTTGTGATATATCCGGTTGCTTTTACAAATGCCGCGAATTGTGCGTTGGTGACTTCGGTTTTGTCCATCCAGAAGCCGTTGACGGTGACGGTATGTTTTGGATATTCGTCGGGCTGGGCTTCTTT
>JAFDYG010000111.1 GCA_018267545.1 Bacteroidota bacterium | reverse complement strand
TGGTTGCGAGTAGATATCTTTCGTTGCTGATGTTCAGTTCTTCTTCCGCCTTTTTGCTTTCGATGATGATGGCGACGAGATTGGCCACGCGTTCGAAGATATCCATTTCGATATCGGTGGGAGACTTGGCGGTGTCATAGTATACGGCGAAGGCGGCGAGGACTTCGTCGCGGTTATCCATAACGGGGATGGACCAGCAGGCGCGCAGACCAAATTGGAGGGCCAGGTCGCTGTGGTTTTCCCAGAGGGGGTCGGTGGCGATGTCGCTGACGATGACGGTTTCTTTCCGGAACATGGCCGTTCCGCAGCTGCCGGCTTTGGGGCCGATGGGTAAGCCATCGATTGCATGGGCATAGATGGCGGGAAGACCGGGGGCGGAAAGCAGCCGTACGCTCAAGGTCTCGTCATCGAGTGTGAGCACGCAGCAATACATCCCCGGGAATATTTTTTGAATGCCTTTCAGGAAGTAGTTGAGGAGGGTCCGCAGGCTCATGCGTTTGCTGGTATTGAGCTCGAGGACTTTTTTCTCGAGGGCCAGCAGCGCTTCCTGCTTTTTGCGGAGGGTCACGTCTTTGAAATAGGCAAACATCCCCTGGTCGGAGGGATAGAGGCTCATTTCCAGCCAGCGATCCGAACGTTCATTGTATTGTTCAAAGGTGACCGTCATTTTCTTTTTGAAGGCCTTATGAAAGGATTGCCAGGTATCGGTATCGACCAGTTCAGGTAGCTTTTCCCAGATAGACTGCCCAATCATTTCTTCCGAAGAAAGGTGGGTAATCCGCTCGGCTTCACGGTTCCAGAGCTTGACCTTGAAATGCTGGTCCAGTACGAAAAAACCATCCGTTATGCTTTCCAGGATATTGGCGATCTGCTCCGAATACTGACGAAGCTGTAATTCCACTCTTTTCTGGTCTTGCTGTACGAGCTTGACCTCGGTAATATCCTTGTTGAGGGCCATGACCCCCGTGATACGCCGATCGCTGTCCCGGACATAACGCAAAGAGCAAATAAGGTACGCTTTTTTTCCGTCATTCGAAAGATATGTCGCCTCTCCTTCCCAAAAGCCTCGTTCCTGGAGGGCCCTTTGAGCTTCCTCTTCGGACGTATTTACATAGTCGTAACTAATGAGTTGGCTCAACGGCTGGCCGATGGCGTCCCGGGCAGGAATATTATAAAATTTTTCCGCGGCGTTGTTCCAATAGACGATATTACCCTGAAGATCGGTAGTTACGATGATATCCGACACTTGCCGGATCACGCCCGCAGGAATAGACATTTCATCGGACATGGGGCGCAAACGGTCTCCGTTATCCGAGGGAAAGGGGTCGGAATAGATCTTCAGTCCGGTGAGCTGCCAGCCTCCGGTATTGACGTCCATATTGTATTTGGGTATCGGGATCCAGCGGATAATAAATGATTTCGAGCCGGGCGCCTGGATGGGAAGGTCGATGGTCTTAGGCAGGCTATGTGTCAGGTGATGGCTGGAAAGGAGGGGCTCGGTTTTACCCAAAAGGGAGAATATTTCCAAGACATTGACGCCTAGGAAATTATGAATATTTCTTCTTTTTAGCAGCGCTGCAAAGCGTGCGCAAGTTGACTCAATGGCCCCGTCCGGGGCGATATCCATGAAATAAGGTTGTCTAAATTGCTTTGTCGTAGGCACGGACTTTTGGGCACTACTTAGCATACTGTTCTTTAATGTTATCTGGGTTCTGGTTGGACGATGTACGTATGACGCTACCGCACCAATTGCGTTATCAAATTACTAAAGAAGCATGTATGCGCTACGAAATAATATGTTATTTCGAGGCCGTTAAGGGTTTATACCTAAATTAATTCCCTGCTGTTGCAGGATTACCCTGCCATTTGGAGAGATTGGCGCAGTTGCGGAAATCACTGTCGATCATAATGTAGAATGTCGGGATTTTGCTGGCAAACCACTTTTCCAGTGCGGAGGAGCGTTTTTCTTCGAGCGCGCGCTGGGCAATGCGGTTGTAGTCGTCCCGCATATTTTCCCGGTGGGGTTCCGATTTGGACAGCAGCTGTACAATGCGGACGCCTTTTTTATTGCGCTCGTCGGTAAAGACGTTGGGTTTGGAATATTCGCCTGGTTTGAGATCGGCATTCTTCAACAGGAGTACCATGTCTTTATCCAGGTCGGAGATGGTCAGGAAGGTGGTTCCGCCCTTGCCCATGACCTGACCGGCGGTAGACCGCTGGTAGTCATCGGAGGGGGTGTATTTGTTGACGGCATAGCCGAAGCTCATATTTCCGGCGATCAGGTCGGTGCGGATGGAGTCCAGCTGTGCGGAGGTCTCGTCTACTTCGGCCTGGGTAACCTGGGGTATCTTCAGGATATGTCTTACGATGGCGTCATCCCCATTGCGGCTTACCATCTGGATGATGTGATAGCCGAATTTACTTTTTATAACGGGGGATACTTGTCCTTCTTTTAGACGGAAAGCGGTGGAGAAAAACGCGGGGTCCCACATCTTGCTGTCGTTACGGTTCAGTTCGATCTGGCCGCCTTTTTCCTTGCTGCCGGGATCTTCGGAATAAACTCTGGCGAGCGATTCGAATTTCTTTGCGCCCGATTCTACCTGCTGCTTGTATTCGTTGAGCTCGTCGATGGCGAGCTTTTCGATGTCGCGGCTTGCCTTGGGATAGAGAATCAGCTGGTTGATCCGGAATTCGGATTCGTAGAAAATTCGTCTATCTGCCGGGATCTTGTCGAAATATTCTTTAACCTCGGTGGGGGTGATGGTGATACCTTCCACGACCTTTTTACGCATGGCATCGGCAAGGCGCTGTTCGCGGATGGGAACCATGAAGTCTTGTTTGG
>JAFDYG010000110.1 GCA_018267545.1 Bacteroidota bacterium | reverse complement strand
TGCTCCGCAACCCCGCACTAGCCGGCATCTTTACCGGCGACTACCGCATCCAGACCGTCTTCCGTGACCAGTGGAACAGCGTCTCCAACGCCTATCGCACCGGCTCCCTAAACGGAGAGTACAAATGGCCCGTCGGAAAAGGCAATGACTATTTCACCACCGGCCTCCAGGTGCTATACGACAAAGCCGGCACCGCCGCCCTTTCCACGACCGAGCTCCTGCCCGCCCTCAATTACCACAAATCCCTGAACAACGAAAAAGCCATGTACCTCTCCGTCGGCTTTATGGGAGGCCTGGTCCAAAAGACGATCGACCTCTCCCGCGTTACCACCAACAGCCAGTATAACGGTACCGCCTACGACCCCGCCCTGCCAAACGGCGAAGCTATCCTCACCCCCTCGACACGCTACCTCGACGGTAGCCTCGGCATCAGCTTTAACAGCGCCTTCGGCCCCGAGAATAAAAACACCCTCTACCTGGGCTTCGCCTATCACCACCTCAACCGCCCCAAAAACTCGTTCTATAAAAACCCGGCCATCGAGCTGGACCCCAAATACGTCTTCTCCGCCGGTTTCAAAGTCCTCATTAACGAGCTCTCCTATTTTACCATCCAGGCCGACCACTCCCGCCAAGCCTCCGCACAGGAGACCATCAGCGGCGTACTCTACTCGTACAAGCTCGGCGACGACCCCGAGAACTCCCCCTATACCCTGCACCTCGGCGGCTTCCTCCGCTGGAAGGACGCACTCATCCCCGTGCTCAAGCTGGACATGAATTCCCTTGCCGTAGCTCTCAGCTACGACGCCAATATCTCCGAGCTAAAAACGGCAAGCCAGGGCCGGGGTGGCTTCGAGCTGTCCATTTCCTATATCGGCATCCTCGACCGCGAAAATCCCAAATCGCGCATCCTCTGCCCAAGATTTTAAGGTACCCAAACTGGACGTAGTCCAGTTAAAAGACATTATTTTTATGCCCTAAAAAATAACTACCATGGCCAAAATCGAGATTGGACAGCAAGCCCCCCAATTCAGCTTGTATAACTCCGAAAAAGAAAAGGTAAACCTCAGCGACTATAAAGGAAAGAACGTCCTCATCCTCTTCTTCCCCCAGGCCTTTACCGGCACCTGCACAAAAGAGCTCTGCAGCACCCGTGACAACATCGCCCTCTACAACAAGGCCAACGCCCAGGTCCTCGCCATCAGCGTAGACTCCATCTTTACCCTCGGAAAGTATAAAGAAGAGCAAGGCCTCAATTTCCCCATGCTCAGCGACTTTAACAAGGATACATCCGCAGCCTACGGCTCTCTCTACGAAAATTTCGTCTTCGATATGCACGGAGTCTCCAAACGCAGCGCCTTCGTCATCGATAAGGACGGCATCGTCCGCTACGCCGAAGTCCTGGAATCCGCCGGCGACCTCCCCAACTTCGAGGCCATCCAAAAGACCCTGGCCGAATTAAATTAAAAATCACAAATAGCTGATAATCAATAGGCCGGCAGTTTGCCGGCCTTATAATTTAATCGACAAATTCGGCAGCAAATTTGTATCTTTGAGTGAAAACGTTTATTTTGGAATCACATGTAAAATGTACCCGCGAATGAGGAATTTTTACATTCTGTTATCCATTATTCTACTGACAACTTTCCAGGCTAAAAGCCAGGCACGGTCCCCTTTCCCCGATAATGACCATAAAGTCACTAAATTTTACCCCAACCCCGCTGTCTCCTACATCACCTTCGAGCTCGTCAAAGAATCCAACAAAACCTACATACTCCAGATCTATAGCTTTCTGGGCAAAAAAGTAAAAGACGTCAATAACATCGTCGACAAAACCACCGTCAACCTCAGCGACCTCAATCGCGGCCTCTATACCTTCCAGCTCAAGGACGAATCCGGACGCATCACCGACTCCGGCATGTTCCAGCTCAACAAGTAGCCATCCCGGTCCGGCCTTCAGCCCTTGCAGCACTTAAACAATTCGCTCTTACAGCACCTGCACAATCAAAAATTTCAAGTAGTTGGTATTCTCCCATCCCTCGATGATCGGATGATCGCTCGCCTGCGCCTGAAACGTCACCTGCCGCAGCTTCCTCCGCGCATCCTTCGCCGCCAGCTGTATCGTATCCAAAAACATCTCCGGCTGCACCAAATTCGTACAAGACGAGGTCACCAGAAATCCCCCCTTCTTCACCAGCTTCATCCCCCGCAGATTGATTTCCTTATACCCCGTAATCGCTTTCTGAATCGTCTCCCGGCTCTTGGTAAAAGCCGGCGGATCCAGCATCACCACATCGTACTGACGCCCCTCCTTGCTCCACTGCTTTAACGCGTCGAAAGCATTGATCGCCTCATACCGGCACACATCCTGCAGCCCATTCAGCTCCGCATTCCGCCTCGCCTGCGCCACCGCATTCTCCGAAATATCCAGCCCCAGCACCGACTTGGCGCCATAGAATCCCGCATGCGTCTCGAAGCTCCCCGTATAGGTAAAAGCGCCAAGAACATCAGCCCCTTTTACGATATGCTGTATCGCCCGGCGATTGTCATGCTGATCCAGGAAATAGCCCGTCTTCTGGCCATTTTCGATGTCTACGTGCAGCTTCAGCCCATTCTCGTTGATGATGATTTGCGTATCGAAGGGCGCCGACAAGAAACCCTTCTGCTGCGGCAGCCCCTCCAGCTCTCGCACCGGCACATCATTCCGCTCATAGATGCCCTTCGGCTGGAACAGCTGCTCCAACGCGCTGACGATCGCCGGCTTCCAGCGATCCATACCCAGCGCGAGGGTCTGTATGACGAAGTAGTCGTTGAATTTATCGATGATAAGCGCGGGCAGATAGTCCGCCTCCCCAAAGACAAGCCGGCAATTTTCGGTATACCCGATTCGCTGTCTGTACTCCCAGGCTTCCTTAAGCCGGTTG
>JAFDYG010000010.1 GCA_018267545.1 Bacteroidota bacterium | reverse complement strand
TGCCGACCGAGCCCACTTCGGAATTGAAGGGGTAGGTCTTTTTTGCCCAGAAGGTATTGATATCCTGAATGCCGTAAGGGCCATCTCCGTTGCTGCCGAGGGAATTGAAGGACATGCTGTCGGAGTTGGAGAAGTCGAAGAAGGTGCGGGTGCCGTCGAGTACAGATATGGCGTCCTTCACTTTCTCGTGAATATCGGCCGGGAGGGTAATTTCATTACCGCCGCACCAGAAAGCCAGGGAAGGGTAGTTGCGGAGCATCTTGACCTGGTCGACGACGGAGGTGACGAAGAGGCCGTGGTCGTCGGGATATTTGCGGCGGGTCCACTGGTCTTCCTTTTTCATCGGGTCTTCCCAGCGGCCGTTGCAGTCGCCGGAGTTCCAGAAATCCTGGAAGACGAGCATGCCGTAGCGGTCGCAGGCTTCGTAAAATTCGGGGCGTTCAGTGAGGGCGCCACCCCAGACGCGGATGAGGTTGAGGTTCATGTCGCGGTGGAAGCGGACTTCGGCGTCGTAGCGTTCGGGGGTAAAGCGGAGGAGCTCGTCGGAGACGATCCAGTTGCCGCCTTTGACGAAGATCTTTTGGCCGTTGATCGTGGTTTCGCTGCTGCGGGTCGTGGGGTTCCAGACGTTGCCAAGCTGGCGGATGCCGAAGGTGAGATCGACGGGAGACATGGCTCGCATCGCATCTTTGGAGGCGTCGATGCCGTAGGTCGAATCGGGTTTGGCGAACATCACCCGAATGGTATATAGGTTTTGCGGGCCATAGCCGTTAGGCCACCAGAGTTTTGGATTGAGAATTGTATCGACCGGAACCTGGACTTCGCGGATTTCGCCGGGGGCAAGGGTAAACGACTCAGAGGTATGAGCACGATGGTCTCGGTTTATTTCGTAAAGGAGGCTGCCGGTGACGGAAGCGCTGCTGCTGTTTTCTACTTCTGCGCTCACATATAGTAATGCCGGGGCCTGGCTGGGGGCATCGGGGTAGCGTTTGCCCGGAACCACGGTGACGACGTGTGGATTTTTTACGCGGACGGGGCCGGTGTGCTCGAGGGTGACCTTGTCCCAGATGCCGGTGTTGCGGTCGCGGATGGGCTGGATCCAGTCCCAGCCGGCAACGTATTGATGGGAGACGTTGTGGGCGATCTCACCGTCGCCGCCCTGACCGCCGTTGGGGTTGCCGACGGGGTTTGGGGGATAGACGATGACGGCGATGCGGTTGGCGCCTGCGTTGATATACTTTGTGATGTTGTAGGACTGACGAAGGTACATGCCGAAATGGGTGGCGGCATTGAGCTTGTGGCCGTTGAGCCAGACGTCGCAGCCATAGTTGATGCCGCGGAAATTGAGCCATACCTGGTTGCCGCCGGCGGGGGCGGGTTCGGTAAAGTCTTTTACGAACCAGTAGGTATAGTGGTCACGGCCGGTAGTATAGATATCGGGGATTTTCTCGTTGTTCAGACCGAAGAAGGGGTCGGGTTCGAGGTGGTTGTTGATGAGGGTCGTCAGGACGGTGCCGGGGACGGTGGCGTCGAGCCAGCCTTTGGTGGAGAAGCTGGGCTGGGAGAGTTTGGCGCCGTCGATTTTCATCTTCTCGATGGATTTGCATTTCCAGCCACTGTTAAGCTCGATGGGGGGCTGGGCGCCGGCGGGCTGTTGGGCCATTAAAAGAGAGGAAAAAAGCAGCGAAAACAGTCCGGTTAAAATGTAGGGTTTCATGCTGACGATAAATTGAGCCGTAAAACTAAAGGTTATCCCGTTTAGCAAAATGATAATCTTTTGGAGGTTTTTGGAGGGGGTGGATGATTATATTTGCTGTACCATGCTACTTAAAGAATTAAAGGAAACGCTTAGGCAGGATTCCCGGCTGCGATGGCTGTTTTTAGGTTCGTTGCTTGTTCAGGTTATCATGTGTGTAACAGCGATCGGTATTTATCATCCGGATCAGCACTTTCAGATCATCGAATTTTCTTCGGCGCAGCTACACAAGCCTTTTGGGTATGTTTGGGAATATGATGCCCAGATACGACCGACCTTACAGGTCTATCTGTTTACGGGCTACCGGGTTTTCTGTGGATGGATGGGCCTTACGGATCCGTTTGCACAGATAACGGTTTTGCAGATCATTTTTGGACTGGCGCTTTTCGTGCTGTACAATCTGCTGGCTTTTTACTATTTGCGCAAGGAGAACCGGAAGATCTTGTACTGGGTAATTTTTATCCTCAATTTCTCCTG
>JAFDYG010000109.1 GCA_018267545.1 Bacteroidota bacterium | reverse complement strand
AGGCTGGAGGGCACATTGCCCGCCTCCGAATAAGGACCCGTAGCAGCCTGCGCCGTATACCAGCGTTTCCCGCCATAGAGATAGAAACGGCCGTCTTCCGGTTTGACGATCGTAAACGGAGTATTGACGACGACATCCATCCCCCAGTCTTTATTATTCTGGATCTTGGGCTGACCATCGATCATGACCAACAGCGAAGCCCGGTCGGAGTAGATGATGCGGGGAGCCGTCGTATTCAGATCCTTGGACAATTTCTTTTGTTCCAGGTTTTGATCGAGAGAGGAGAGGATCTCGTCGAGAGAAAGATCACCCGCCGCTTCGGGCAGGTTGGTCTCCAGGGCCGACTTTACGCTGCCGGTGAAGTTGTCGTCCGTCTGCCCGGGAAACTTGACATTGGGCACTTTCACGGACTGGATGATCACCCGGCGATTGTCCCGGTCAGTTTCCACGTTGGCGATCGACCAAAACGTACCGAATACGGGGTCGGTCTTGCCATTCTGCAAAACAGAAATGGCCCAGCGGGATTTAAGGACATTATCGGAAAAAGACTCCGGCTGCGGCTGGTAGACCTTGATCACGGTACCGTCGTCCGTGGTAAAGCTACGCGGCCAGTCCTGTTGCTGCTGCTGCGAGGGAACAGCCTGGGCCCGGGTAACAACCGAGACCGAGAGAAGGGCCAGGAGCATTGAGAATATAATACGAATGCTTCTCATATGTTATGTATGTTTATCGTTTACAAGCTTTTATGTAAAATCTGGTGTTTTTGGACAGGGCGGTATATGCCCTCTCTATAGGTTAGACTGTTTTGGGGCCCGAAAGTTTGCTGGGCGTTAAAAATGAGATGTTAAAATTAACCCCTAGTCTGTTAATGCGCCTCCAGCCAGTTGATACCCACTCCCATCTCGGCCAGGGCCGGCACCTCCTGGGGAAGGGGCAGCGCAGCCTGCATAGAACGCATAATTATGGGTTTAATTATCTCTATTTCAGTTTTATGCGCGTCGAAAACCAGTTCATCATGCACCTGCAGGAGCATCCTGGATTTTAGCCCCTCCTTCCGGAATTCTTCGTGAACCTTGATCATCGCCAGCTTGATCATGTCCGCCGCCGTCCCCTGGATCGGAGAGTTGATGGCGTTCCTTTCGGCGAATCCCCTGACGGTGAAGTTGGCCGAGTTGATATCCTTTAGCCACCGTTTCCGGCCCATCAGCGTCTCCACATAGCCCGTCTCCCGCGCAAAATTGATCGTGTCGTCCATATACTTCTGAATACCTGCAAATTGCGTCTTGTAATTGTCGATAATTTCCTTTGCTTCTGTGCGGCTGATACCCAGGTTGTCCGCCAGTCCAAAGGCCCCCTGACCGTAAATGATCCCGAAATTGACGCTCTTGGCCTTGTACCGCATCTCCTTGGTCACGTCCTTTTCCTCCACGCCAAAGACCTTCGCCGCCGTCGCCGTATGGATGTCCTTTCCTTCTCTGAATGCCGCGCACATATTCGGGTCGCCGCTTATAGCCGCCACGATACGCAGCTCGATCTGCGAATAGTCGGCAGACAGCAGCAGAAATTCCTCATTCCTCGGGATAAAGGCCTTGCGGATCTCCCGGCCCCTTTCCGTCCGGATCGGGATGTTCTGCAGGTTGGGGTTGTTGGAGCTCAGCCGCCCCGTCACCGCCACGGCCTGCGCATAGCTGGTATGTACCCGGCCCGTCTTGCGATTGACCATCGCCGGCAGCGCATCCACATAGGTCGACTTCAGCTTGGTCAGCTCCCGGAACGCCAGGATATCATCCACGATCTGGTGCTTGCTCGCGAGCTTCAGCAGTACGTCTTCACCCGTGGCATATTGTCCCGTTTTCGTCTTCTTCGCCTTGGGGTCGAGCTGCATCTTCTCGAACAGCACTTCTCCCAGCTGCTTGGGCGACGCCAGGTTGAACTGCAGACCCGCCTGCTGGTAGACCCGGCTTTCCGCTTCCCGCGCCTCCCGCTCCAGCTCCTTCGAATAGTCCCGCAGGAACTCCATGTCCACCCGCACGCCTTCGAATTCCATATCGGTGAGGACCTTTACCAGCGGGTTCTCCACTTCGTAAAAGACCTTTTCTACGTTTTTCTTGCTGAGCTCGGGGAAGAAGGAGTGTTTGAGCTGCAGCGTAATATCTGCATCCTCCGCCGCATAGTCCGTGATCTTCTCCAAGGCCACGTCCCGCATATTGCTTTGTCCTTTGCCCTTCTTTCCGATCAGCTCCTCGATATGCACGGGCTCATACCCCAAATACTTTGCGCTGAGCAGGTCCATTCCCCGCTTGCCCTCCGGCTCGATGACATAGTGCGCAAGCATGGTGTCGAAGAGCTTCCCCTTCGGCTCGATGCCGTACCACTTCAGAACGAGCAGATCGTATTTTAGGTTCTGGCCAATCCAGGTAATTTCCGTCGCATCGAAAAGAGGACGGAACAGCTCCAGCATCTTCTTCGTCTCCTCCTGGTCCTTTGGCGCAGGAACATACCAGGCTTCGCCCGGCTGATAGCTAAAGCTCATCCCCACCAGCTCCGCGTCGTTTGCGTCCAGACCCGTCGTTTCCGTATCGAAGCAAAATTCCTTTTGCTGAAGCAGCTTGTCTATCAAGCTCCGCATACCGGTCTCGTCGGTAACCGCCGTATAAGTGT
>JAFDYG010000108.1 GCA_018267545.1 Bacteroidota bacterium | reverse complement strand
CCCCCAAAACAAGAAAGCCGCCGCCTATAATGCAAAAAGTAGGCGGCGGCTTTCTCCATAATGTCTTGTTGAACTTCGTTCAAACAAGAGGGCCGCCTGAAAAGGCGGCTCTCTTCCAACTAAAAACTAACCTGGGGAGAAACTATCTTGATATGTTATTGTATCGATTCTTTTTTCTCTTTGCTAAATACACTCCAGAATTCGATGCCTTGTGACTTCAGCACGATCTTCTTTTCGCTGTTCTCGAGCGTTACATAATAATTGGTCTGGTCGTCGGATACGATCTCGAAAAGATCGGTGATCCAGAAGTCGGAATAATCCTTCTTCATGTCGGACAGCAGACTGATCGGCAGCTGGTCGGAAGTGATGTTCCGGACCACGGCCTGCAGCTCACCGTTAGTGTTGTAATAAGCGAAGAGCGTCTGGCCGTTCAGCATAAACGTCGCACGGGTGTAAGTATCCTTCTGTTCCCACTTGATATTGCTGGCGTTAGAGAAATCTTTTTTGAAAGAGCGGAGAGCCTGTTGGTTTACGGCGTCGTCATTGTTTGCAGCGAAAGCGCTGAGACCCATCATAAGCATTGTAGCGATGGATAAGAAAAGCTTGTTCATTTTGTTACGTTTATAAAGGTTTTTTTAATTTTTTCTGTTTGACGTCACATTAATAAGACGCGGACTTTTCGACGATGTTGCAGCTACCTGAAAAATTTTTTTTCTTTTTTTATTTTCTTCTGATAACTAAGACGAGGCAAAGCTATAAAGGTTACATGCGCAGTGCAAGCCAAAAGGGACAAGTGGTGCTCTACGTTGCGCAATGTTAAACAGCGTTTGCGCCGGAATATTTACACGCCTCGTGAAACACAGCACCAGCAAGCACTAGCGCCGATTTCTTAATAAAAATATAAAACCATTTTACAAGCTGTTAAAATCAACTTCCGGTGGAAGAGCGGTATGAAAGCAATCTGCGTCACCTAAAAAATCGATAACTTGTATCAATGAATTACCTGGCACACGCCTATCTTTCGTTTGGAATACCGGAAATAACGGTGGGTAACCTGATCAGTGATTTTGTCAAAGGAAAGAAGAAATTCGACTATCCCGCCCGCATCCAGCAGGGCATTACCGTACACCGCGCCATCGACGAATACACTGATACGCATGCGCTTACCCGCCGCGCAAAGCTCGTTTTCTCCGAAGCCTACGGCCTTTACTCCGGCGCCATCGTAGACGTAGTCTATGACCACTTCCTGGCCAATGACACCACGATTTTTGCAGGGCCGGTGCAGCTAAAGGCCTTCGCTCAGAAGGTTTATACCCAGTTAAGTGATGGACAGGCGTTCCTGCCCGAGCGTTTTGCACGAATGTTTCATTATATGCGTACACAAGACTGGCTCTCGAATTATCGTTATATGGAAGGTATCTATAACAGCCTGGCAGGTCTGGCGCGCCGGGCGGCCTATATGAAAGATTCCGAGCAGGCTTGCCGGCTTTTCGATCGTAATTATACGGAGCTGCAGGCATGTTACACCGAATTTTTCCCGGGTTTAAAAGATTTTGTCCGGCAGAAGCTGGAAACCTTCGAAATTGGATAATTTTGTGATATGAAACACATCGTCGTTCTTGCAGGCTTTTTATTAAGCGTGGCCCTGGTTAGGGCGCAGTCTACTTCGGGAACCTCCTCCCTCGACAATTCTCCCCTGGATATGAGCTATTACCCGGTCGACTATCCGGTCCTCAAGATCCAGGATAAGGTAAATGAGCCGCTGATCGCCAGGGTGGTTTACAGCCGTCCCCAGAAGAGAGGGAGGAAGCTGTTTGGAGAACTGGTGACTTATGGACAGGTCTGGAGATTGGGCGCCAATGAAGCTACCGAGGTCGAATTTTTCAAGGATGTAAAGGTCGACGGTAAAAATCTAAAAAAAGGCCGCTACACCCTTTACGCCCTCGTCGATACCGATAAATGGACCCTCATATTCAATAAAGAGACCGATACCTGGGGCGCCTTCAAATACAGTCCCTCAAAAGACGTTTTACGCTCTTCTGTCCCCGTAGAAAAACAAACCGAGGTCACCGAAGCCTTTTCCATCGCTTTTCAAAAGGCAGGCAAGGGCGCCAACCTGGTCTTCAGCTGGGATGACGTCCTCGTAAAGCTGCCGATTAGCTGGTAAAAACTTTCATCTATGTGTGGAATCAGCGGCATCGTTTCGTCCAATCCGGCAAAAATCAATGAACAGCGGCTGAAAAACATGACGGACGTCCTTACTCACCGGGGACCCGATGGAGAAGGCATTTGGATCAACAAAAGCAACCAGGCCGGTCTTGCTCACCGGCGGCTCTCGATCATCGACCTCAGCCCTGCCGGAGCGCAGCCCATGCACTATCTGGACCGCTATACCATCGTCCACAACGGAGAGATCTACAACTACCGGGAGCTGCGCGACCTACTGCAGTCGAAAGACTATACATTCGTTTCACATACCGATACCGAAGTCATCCTCGCGGCCTACGACCACTTCGGTACGGGCTGTCTGCAGCATTTCGACGGTATGTTTGCCTTTGCCATCTGGGATGAAAAGGAGCAGCAGCTGTTTCTCGCCCGGGACCGCTTTGGCGAGAAACCCCTGTTCTTCTACCAGGACGAGCATGAATTTATCTTTGCCAGTGAATTGAAAGCCCTTTGGGCTGCCGGCGTCCGGAAAGACCCGAATAAAAAGATGCTGTTCAACTTTCTGACGATCGGCTATACCCAGAATCCAGCCAATGGCTTTGAAACTTTCTTTCAAGGCGTTTCGAAGCTGCCCGCCCGAACCTCACTCCTTTATAATGTGCACAGCCAGGATATGGAGACGATGGCTTACTGGGATATAGAAATAGGGCACACCCTTCAATGCAAGGAAGAAACCGCGATCGACGAATTTAGCCGCCTGCTTTCCCTTTCCGTCAACAGACGGCTGCGCAGCGATGTCCCCGTCGGCACCAGCCTGAGCGGCGGGCTGGACAGCTCCTCCATCGTCGCCACCATTCTCCGCCAACCCAACGCTCCGGCAAAGCTGCCTACGTTCTCGGCCGTGTTCCCTGGCTTCGAAAAAGACGAATCCAGCTTCGTCAACCTCCTGACCCGGCAGTTTGGTCTGGACAACCATCCGGTCACGCCTGGCGCAGCAGACCTTATCCGTGATTTCGATAAGTTGGTCTACCACCAGGACGAGCCTTTTTTGTCTTCGAGCATCTACGCCCAGTTCAGAGTCTTTGGACTCGCCTCCGATTCGTCCATTAAAGTAATGCTCGACGGACAGGGCGCGGACGAACTCCTGGCGGGCTACCATAAATACTATAGCTGGTACTGGCAGGAGTTATATCGCAGCGACAAGAAGGCCTTTGCGCTCGAGCTGGAAGCTGCGCGCGAATCGGGCATCGACAGCCGGTGGACCTGGAAGAATCGCCTGGCCGCGCACCTGCCCGTTTATGCCGGTTTATTCCTAAAGAAGAAGCGTAGCGGCCAGCAGCGCCGAAGCCACGACCTCTCCAGGGAATTCATCCGTCAATTCGGCGTTTCCTATTATGATATTCCCCATTTCGACCGGCTCAACGGGGTCTTATACTACAATACCTTTATGAATGGGATGGAAGAGCTCCTGCGCTATGCGGACCGCAATTCCATGGCGCACGGAGTAGAAGTACGGCTGCCCTTCCTCAGCCATGAATTAGTAGAGTTTGTCTTTTCCCTGCCTGCGCATTTCAAAATCCGGGAAGGATGGACCAAATGGTTATTGAGAATGAGTATGGATGGCGTTCTTCCACAGGCCATTACCTGGCGAAAGGATAAAACCGGTTTCGAACCGCCCCAGCGGGACTGGATGTTGGACCCCGTCCTCCAGGATTATGTTCAGGAAGCCCGCAGAAATCTGGTAAAAGAAGGGATTTTGAACAAGTCGATTCTCCATAAAAAAATTCAGCCGCATGACGCGCATGCGGCTGAAAATCACGATTGGCGATATCTGGTAACGGCAGCCTGTCTGAAGTGACCCGCTGCCGCCGGCCCGGGACCGGTAATTCGCTCTTAGCTGGCTTTCTTATATTTTTCGACAACCTGCATGTTGCCGTCTGCATTGGAACGGACGGTGATGAAGTTGTTTTCGTCTTCCAGCTTGATATAGTATTCGACACTGGCGTCGGTCGTCATCTCTGTAACACCGAACACTTTCTTGTCGCCATATTTCTTCTGCAGGCGGCAGAGGATGCTAACGGGAAGATTTTTCTCCGTATAGTAGCGCAGTGAGCTCAGGAAGTTCCCTTCTTTGTCATACTCGATCTTCGTCAGGATTTCTCCCTGTTTGAAGTTGACCATGTACTTGTCTTCCTGCTCGGCCCATTTTACCTGCTGAGCGTCGGGGAAGGTTTGTTTGAAGGCCTGGAGAAGTTTGTCGCTGATAGAGAAGTTCGGGGTTGCGGCAAAGGCGCCTGCGGAAAGAACGAACATGAAACAAGTAATCAAGAGGTTCTTACGGATGGAATTGATCGGTGTCATGGCTTGCTATTTTTTAAACTGTTTTTGAAATTTTGTTTTCTGGTTGATGATGTAAAACTAGTATGTTGTATAGCGATAGTCAAGCCAAACTACACGTTTGGTAGGCGTTTAACCAGTATTGGTGAGGCTTTCAGAAGGTCGATATCCCCGAAAGCGGTAATATCGGATACGAAACGGGGTTATTGATGCGCGAAGCCGCAGGCGTCATGTTGCAGTGTCAGGGTTAAGCTTTTGTTAAACTGGAATAACGGTTTTCCGTTGTATCTTTAGAATATGAAACTCTCTACCAAACTCATCCACGCAGGCGTAGAACCCGATCCTTCGACGGGCGCCATCATGACTCCTATATATCAGACATCAACCTATGTACAGTCTTCACCCGGCGTACACAAGGGTTATGAATACGCCCGCTCGCAGAATCCTACGCGCAAGGCGCTGGAGTCGGCCCTTGCCCATATCGAGAATGGCAAGCACGGCCTTTGTTTCAGCAGCGGCGTAGCTGCTACGGATGCGGTATTGCGTCTTCTCGTTCCAGGAGACGAAGTGATTGCAGCCAACGACATGTATGGCGGCACCTATCGTATTTTTACCAAGATTTTCGAGCGCGCCGGCATCAAGTTCCACTTCGTCAATATGCAGGACGCCGCCGCGATCAAGCCTTATATAAATGACAAGACAAAGCTGGTTTGGGCAGAGACACCCACCAACCCGCTGATGAATATCGTCGACATCGCAGCGCTTGCCGCTATTACCCGCGAGCGCAAGATTCTCCTTTGCGTCGACAACACCTTTGCTTCTCCTTATTTACAAACGCCGCTGGACCTGGGCGCAGATATCGTGCTGCATTCCGCCACTAAGTATCTCGGCGGGCACAGCGACGTCATCCACGGCTGTCTGGTGATGAACGACGACGAGCTGCGCGAAAGACTGTACTTTATCCAGAAGAGCTGCGGAGCCGTTCCCGGGCCGCAGGACTGTTTCCTCGTGCTGCGGGGGCTGAAGACGCTGCACGTACGCATGGACCGGCATTGCTCCAATGGAGAAGCCATCGCCCACTGGCTGCGTAAAAACCCCAAGGTGGGACAGGTCTATTGGTGCGGATTCAAAGACCATCCGGGTTATGCCGTAGCCAGCAAGCAGATGCGCGGCTTTGGCGGTATGATGAGCTTCACCTTAAAAGACGATAGCGTCGACGCGGCGATGAAGGTCCTGTCTTCTACCAAGGTTTTTGCACTGGCGGAGAGTCTCGGCGGAGTAGAATCCCTGATCAACCACCCGGCCAGCATGACGCACGCGTCGATACCCCGTGAGGAACGAATCAAGAACGGTCTTGGCGATTCATTGATCCGGCTTAGCGTAGGCATTGAAGACGTAGAGGATTTGATTGAAGATTTAAACCAGGCCATTGGATAGAAAGACCCGCGACGAGCTTCGGCGCCGTAATGAAGAGCTCCGGGCCTTCCTCGACAGAAAGGTAGCCGAATACAACCGGCCCTCCTTTATAAAGGACGACCCCGTCAGCATCCCGCACCAGTTTACAAAAAAACAGGATATCGAGATCGCTGGCTTCTTCGCCGCTATCTTCTCCTGGGGAAACCGGAAGACGATTATCCAGAAAACCCGGGAGCTGATGCAGCTGATGGACCAGGCTCCGTACCAGTTCGTCCTGCATCATACCGAAAAGGACCTGCGGAGGCTCCTGGATTTCAAGCACCGGACATTCAACGCTACCGACCTGCTTTATTTTATCGCCTTCTTCCAGCATCACTATTCGTCCCACGACTCGCTGGAAGAGGCTTTTTTGCCGTCCGACCTCCCTTATTCGGCGACGCCGGCCCTATCTAGCTTTTATTATCATTTTTTTTCATTGGAGGACGCGCCTCCGCGTACCCGCAAGCATATCGCCACCCCTGAAAAAAAATCCAGCTGTAAGCGGATAAACATGTTCCTGCGGTGGATGGTCCGACAGGATACGAATGGAGTAGACTTCGGTATCTGGAAACGGATCCCGGCCAGCCAGCTGATCTGCCCCCTCGACGTGCACGTCGGCCGGGTCGCCAAACACTTCGGTCTCCTGAACCGGGAACAGGCCGACTGGCAGGCGGCCGTCGAGCTGACTCAGTGTTTATCCTTACTCGACAAGGAAGACCCTGTTAAATATGACTTTGCCCTGTTCGGACTAGGCGTGATGGAAAAATTTTAACTTAACTTACCTTATGACCGACAGCATTGCTTTGATCCAGGATCTCAACCGCTCCTATGGCTGGGAAATCTCCGATGCACTGACCACGACACAATTGGAAGACCTGCTGGCCGAAACGCTCAACGAGTGGATCCGATCCGACTTCGAGAAACTCGTACAGTTTCTGTATAGGATCGACGTCAGTGAGTCCAAGCTCAAATCATTACTGGAAGAAAATACCGAAGAAGACACGGGCCACCTGCTGGCCAGGCTCGTCCTGGAAAGACAGTGGCAGAAGATACAGACACGCCGGCAATTCAAGCCGGGAGAAACACCAAGCGACGAAGAAAGATGGTAAACTATGCAGACTCTTAAAGTAACCGATCGTTCATCTGCCCGCAAGTTTCTCGACCTGCCCAGGACATTGTATAAAAACGATGCAAGCTGGGTATGTCCCCTCGATAAAGAAATCAGCGCCATCTTCGATACCGGCCGAAATCCCTTCTTTTCACACGGCAGCTGCGCCCGTTGGATTCTCATTGACGAGCGCGGGAAGACCATCGGCCGTATCGCCGCCTTTATCAATGATCAGAAAGCCCGCAAACACGCCCAGCCCACCGGCGGGATGGGCTTTTTCGAATGCATCGAAAACGACGAGGCTGCCCGCCTGCTGCTGGATACCGCCCGGCAGTGGCTCGGACAGGCCGGGATGCAAGCGATGGAAGGCCCCATCAACTTTGGAGAGAATGACAAATACTGGGGATTGCTCGTAGAAGGCTTTCACACCCCTTCCCTGGGCATGAACTATAACCCGCCTTATTACCAGCGGCTGCTGGAATCTTATGGCTTTACAAAATCATATGACCAGCTGACCAATTTCCTGGACGCTACGGTACCGTTACCCGAAAGATTTACCAAGATTGCCGACTGGGTGATGAAAAAACCAGGCTATTCCTTTGAACATTTTTCACTTGGGCAAAAAGAAAAATATTTCGCCGACTTCCTCGAGATCTATAATGACGCCTGGAGCGATTTCGAGTCTTTTACGCCCCTCGAATATTCCACCATCCGGGAATCCTTCCGGCAGATGCGTCCGGTCATGGATGAGAAGATAATCTGGTTTGCGTATTATGAGGGGGAGCCGGTGGCCTTTGTCCTTTGTCTGCCCGACGTCAACCAGCTCCTGAAACCGGTCAGGGGAAAGCTGGACCTGCTGGGCAAGCTCAAATTCCTCTGGTACAAGAACACCCGGACCATCGACCGGCTGCGGATTACGATCATGGGATGCAAGAAGAAGTTTCAGCAGCATGGCCTGGAATCGGCGCTGATCCGCTGTCTACAGCTGGAAGTATTGCCGAGGGGCACGATCAAAGGGGTCGAGCTCGCCTGGGTGGGAGATTTTAACAAGAAAATGCTGGCCTTGCATGAGGCGACCGGCGCAAGAAAGGAAAAGGTGCACCGGACTTATCGATACAGCTGGAATTAGTACATTAATTCCTTTACTTTCTCCTTATCTTCCTTTTCTTTCTTCAGGTCGAACATCGTTCCAAAGACGCGGTCCCAGATCGTGCTGCTGACGCCATAGCCTTTGTGCTCGTCTTTGTAGTGATGCAGGTGGTGATTGCGCCATAAGGGCTTCATCCACTTGACAGGAGGATTCCAGGCATGGATGGCATAGTGCATGCTGCCATACAGGAGATAACCCAGCATAAAGCCAGGGAAGAACATGAACACATTCCCGCCCATGCAAAGACGCATGATAAAGAAGATCGTCGAGGAGATGATCAGGCTGGGAACGGGAGGCATGAAGAGACGCTCTTTGTCGCGGGGGAAGTGATGGTGGTTACCGTGCAGGGTATAGATGAATTTCTGCATCCGCTGGCTATCCGCGATCGCATGAAAGACAAATCTGTGCATGAGGTATTCGAAAAAGGTCCAGAAGAACATCCCGCCCAGGAACGTAAGCGCAACTCTTGCCAGGGGATAGTTCAGTGTAGCATTGCTATAGTAGAGAAAGTAGATAATGATGGGTGTATAGATGCCCCAGATCACCAGCGGGTGGGTCTTGGTCAACATTTCAAGGTACTGATTCTTAAATAGCTGTGCCTGCCCTTTGTTATTTATCTTTTCGAATTTCATGGTTATCGGCTGTTATAGATACAAAAATACGAAGAAACCGTCAAAATCAACACTTTGGGACCCGGCTTGGTTATCAACGGATAAGCGCTGTTTTAGCGATCTCCGTAGGTCAGCTGAAAGGTTTTCAAGTCGGGAGTATGCGCCCTCTTTCTTCCCAGCTCGTAGCGATAGATGATTTCACCTACTTCCTTGAAGAAGGGATAGCCGATCGAATCGTAGTCATATTTGTCATCGTTGAGTACGCCGTCGCTATTGACATAGATGGTCCCCGTCAGCATAAATTCCACCTTGTTTTTAAAGTCCACGATATAGGCAATGTCGGTAAGGAAGCCATAGGACCAGCCCGGTTTATTAAAGACACGGATATACGACGGTATCGGCTGACGACCCGATTTGAACAAAAAGAACTTGGTATAGCTATCGAAGTATTCGGCGGTATCGTATTTGGGATGTGTCGACTCGTGCGGGTATTCGGATAGGTATTGATAGAGGAAGCGATAGTCGTCTTCTTTCAAATGCAGCCGCTGCGCAGGCTTCACGGAGGAAGGAAAGAGCACGGACTGCAATAGCCGCTGCGCGTCTTCGAGCGGGAAGTTGTTGTGTCTTGTAAAATCCATCGGCTGTTGGATCAAAGAGTCGTGCCGGTCGAGGTACGCGTTTCCGATCAATGCGGGATGGCTGAAGTCGAAGGTGAAAAGACTATTCGCAGCGGGCTGTGTATAAAGCGTCTTCCCATCCCGTACAAAGCGAATGGGATTGGTGTGCCGGTTCTCGTCTTCGTTCATCGGGACGAACCGGCGCGTAATGCGGATACCGGGATAGCCGAGCTCTGTCAGACGTGCATTGATATGCGCTTGTCCAAGAAATTCATAGAGACGCGAATACGCGTCGTTGTCGCTGACAAGGAAAATCTTCCGGATATACTGCGCCACGGAAGGCAGGCCATTGGCGGCGCTCGTGTCTTTCGTCACCATACTCTGACCGCTATAGGCGCTGTCCGTCAGCATGGGTGTGTCGCGGTCGATTCCGAGAGAATCCATCTTCTCCAGGGCTAGAAAAGCCAAGGGCATCTTGACCGTCGAAGCCGGGTTGAAGTATTCCAGCGGATTTACGCGATAATAAAAATTATGAAAGCCGGGTCGATTTTTTCCATCCCTGTCGATACGGGTATAGATCAGCTGATAGCGGAAAGAGTCTGGCTTATCCAGCACACGTAACAAAAAAGGCGAAGCCTGGGAGCGAAGCAGATCCCGCAAAAAGGCATCGGTTTTCTCCTGGGCCTGGACGAGAGCGGATCCCTGGGCCGCCAGCAGCCCGCAAAAAAGGATAAATCTCTTCATAAATAACTATAACTTTGGATTTTACACCATATGAAGATAGTATCTTATCTGAAAGAAGAGCAAGAGCAGCTGGCCATATTAGTGAATGGCCTTCTCTATGATATGGAGATCATACACTCCGATCTGCCCAATACGATGGGCATGTTCCTCAACTACTGGGACGATCTTATTCCCCTGGTGCAAGCCAGCGAGGTGGCCATCAGCGAAGGACATTTTACCAAATCCGGCAAGGCCGTCCCCCTCGACCGCGTCCAGCTCCTGGCGCCGGTTCCCAATCCTCCTTCCTGCCGGGATGGATATGCCTTCCGTCAGCACGTAGCAGCTGCCAGACGCAACCGGAAGGTGCCGATGATCCCCGAGTTCGATCAATATCCCATTTTCTATTTTACCAACCACCACGGCATTCAGGGACCGGGTGAGATCCGCTGTATGCCGGACCACTTCGAGAAGCTGGACTTCGAGCTGGAAGTCGCTATCGTCATCGGAAAGCCGGGTCGCAACATCACCGCGGCCGAAGCGGACGACTATATCGCGGGCCTGATGATCATGAACGATATGAGCGCGCGTACTTTGCAGATGGAAGAGATGCTGCTCAACCTGGGGCCCGCAAAAGGGAAGGACTTCTCTACCGTCACCGGCCCCTGGCTGGTGACCCTGGACGAGCTGGCCGAATTCGAAGTCCCTTGTAAAGAAGGTCATATCGGGAAGAACTGGAACCTGCGGATGCAGTGCCGCGTGAATGGCGTGCAGGTCAGCGACGGCAACCTGGCCGATATGGACTGGACCTTTGCGGAGATCATCGAACGGGCGTCGTATGGGACCAATCTCTATCCGGGTGATATCATCGGCAGCGGCACGGTCGGAACGGGCTGCTTCCTGGAGCTAAACGGCACAGGCAAGCTAAATGACGAAAACTACACCGAGCAATGGCTGAAGGAGGGTGATGAGGTAGAGATGGAGGTCGACGGTCTGGGTATCTTAAGCAATGTCATCGTCAAAGAAGAAAGTGATCTTTCGCTCCTGGCGATAAAAAAGAAATAATTTCCCATGCGTATCGACCTGAAAGACCTCACGCCCATCGAGCGGCAGCACTACCTGCAGTCCGCCGTGGCTCCCCGGCCCATCTGCTTTGCGAGCACGATCGACGCCGCGGGACAGGTCAACCTCAGCCCCTTCAGCTTCTTCAACCTCTTCGGCACTACGCCGCCCATCCTCGTCTTCTCCCCTTCCAGAAGAGTGCGTGACAACACCATGAAACATACCTGGCACAATATCCACGAAGTGCCCGAGGTCGTCATCAATATCGTCGACTACGCGATGGTGCAGCAGGTCAGTCTTTCCAGCTGTGACTATCCGAAGGAGACCAATGAATTTACGAAGGCGGGATTTACCGCAGAGCCCGCCACGCTCATCCGTCCGCCGATGGTCAAAGAAAGCAAGATCAAGATCGAATGCCGTGTCCTGGAGACCAAACCGCTCGGTGAGCAGGGCGGCTCCGGCAACCTGGTCATCTGCGAGGCGCTGCGTATGCATATCGACCCCTCCATCCTGGACGAGAACCAGAAATTTATCGACCAGCGGAAGATCCACCTCGTAGCCCGGCTGGGCGGCGACTGGTACTGCCGGACCGACGAAACCAATCTCTTCCTTGTAGAAAAGCCCAATTCAAAGCTGGGCATCGGCATGGACGCCCTCCCCGGCCCCATCCGGAACAGCCGGATCCTCACCGGCAACCAATTGGGGCAGCTGGCCAACGTCCATGAGCTGCCGGAAGTCGACCCGGCGTTTCACGACGGCCGGCTCACCCATATCTTCCAGTATTACTCCGTCAGCCCCGACGAAATGGAGAAAGAGCTGCATTCTTACGCCGCCCAGCTGCTGGAAGCCGGAAAAGTAAGGGAAGCCTGGCAGGTATTGCTGGCCCTGAATTGATGGTCCCCCGCCGCTTTTTCTTATCTTCGCGTACTTTTTTAATCGTATGAGCACATCACAACTATCCGAGCAGGAAATCATCCGGCGGGAGAAGCTGGCCGAGCTGACCCAATTGGGCATCGACGCTTACCCCGCGCCTCTGTACCCCGTCAATATTACCGCAGCTTAT
>JAFDYG010000107.1 GCA_018267545.1 Bacteroidota bacterium | reverse complement strand
TCTTCTTTTGGTGCGTTAGGAGGGTTGGTGGGTATATATATGTTTTTAAAAAAGGGGCGTTTCTGCTCTGTATTGACTGGTTTTTTGCTCTCCATTGATTTTTTAGACGCATTTTGTGATTTCCCATGCGCCTGTTGTGAAAAATGCGCGGTTCCTCGCGGCATGTTATCTTTGCAGAATGCTAGGCAAACTAACAGGCTGGGAAGATACCATTGTTGCGCTCGCCACTCCTCCGGGGGTTGGAGCAATCGGGGTTCTTCGTGTCAGCGGACCCGCTAGTTTTAATATTGTCAATCAACTTTTTACGGGGAAAGATTTGCTCGCCCAACCCTCCCATACGCTCCACGTCGGGGTGTTGAAGGAAGGGGAGGAGCAGCTTGATGAAGTCGTCGTCTCCTTGTTTCGCGGCCCCCGCTCCTACACCGGTGAGGACGTCATCGAAATTTCCTGCCACGGTAGCCCTTATGTCCAGGAACGGGTTATTCAGGCATTGTTACACGCCGGCGCCCGCCTCGCCAAAGCCGGCGAATTCACCCAGCGCGCCTTCCTTAACGGTAAGCTCGACCTCACCCAGGCCGAAGCCGTCGCAGATCTGATCGCCAGCAACACGGCAGCCTCTGCGCGTACCGCCCTCCATACCATCCGCGGTGGGTTCTCGAAGACTCTGCGGGATTTGCGGGAGCAGCTGATTTCTTTTTCGGCTTTGATCGAGCTCGAGCTGGATTTCTCGCAGGAAGACGTTGAATTTGCGGACCGTACACAGCTGTATCATCTTATTTCGGAGGCTGAGGAAGTGACTTCTGCTCTTCTGGCGTCGTTTTCTTTGGGTAATGTTATCCGTAATGGCGTAGCTGTAGCAATCGTCGGCAAGCCTAACGCCGGGAAATCAACTTTGCTCAATACTCTTCTGAATGAAAACCGGGCAATAGTTTCCGAAATTGCCGGCACCACACGGGATACTATTGAGGAGACGTTAAATATCGACGGGATAATTTTTAGGTTGATTGACACGGCGGGTATTCGGGAACATACTGCCGACATTATCGAGCAAATCGGCGTCGGACGGTCTCTTGAAAAGATGGATCAGGCAGATATCATCGTTTATCTCTTCGATGTCCGCGACGAATCCTCTTCCGTCGCTGCCATCCGATCTGAACTCCAGGAAAAGGGTAAGCCGTTTCTCCTCGTCGCCAACAAAGTCGACATTCTCGGCGAAGAAACTGCTCGTTTGCACTTCCCCCAAGAACTCCTCATCTCCGCCCGTGACCACCGTCACATCGACATCCTCCGCCAACGCCTCGTAGACCTCGTCCTCCAAGGAAAAGCTGCCGCGGGTGACGGGACAATTGTTACCAATGCAAGGCATTATCATGCGTTGCAGGAAGTTTCGCGTTCCCTTATGACTATTCACAAAGGTATGGATGAGATGCTGCCGGGTGACTTGCTGGCGTTGGATATCCGGCACTGTTTGCACTGGTTGGGGGAGATAACGGGTGAGGTGACGACGGAGGATAGGTTGGATTATATCTTTAGTAAGTTTTGTATTGGAAAATAATTTAATGTGTATATTATTTATAATAAATTAGTTATGAATTAAAAATACGATCATTTTGTCATTTTTCCACTTTTATTTTTGAATTTCATTCCTCGACTTGTTTGTTATTGATTTTCAATTCCTTATTAATCTTATTGCGGTAATTTTATTTGTTTTTGTACGCTTTATGTATCAATATTCATAAAGAAAAAGACGTACAAAAACAGGTGGGCTTATTTCGAAATGACTACAGCCAGCGGCATTCCGAGTCATTAGGCGGCGGTAATTGCCAGTTGCAGGAGCTAATAAGGAGGGAGGATGATGGCAGTCTAAATGACTAGAGTGGGGACTGATAGCGTGGTAGACAATCTTGTGGATGGAGCTTAGAAGAAGTAGATGCCGTACTTGTTAGTAAGGTAGTTAATAACGGTTTCCCTATGGAATAACAGCTTTCTACCAATCTTCAACCTGGGAAGTTTATGGTCCTTCAGAAGGCGAAATAAGGTTCTTTCGGAGATGCTGGTGTTAAGGGAAAGCAACTCTATGTTTATAAAGTATTTTTCTACTGATGGTACGGCGTAAGCCTGAATAGCTTCTAGATTATTGAAGCTGGCTTTTGCAGCGATATTGCTGGCCGTGATCTTGTTTATCCTTTCTCTGACCTTGTAATTTCTCTGGCCACATTCCAGAGAACAGAATTTAGTGGTCATTTTCCTTGCGATGAAAGATTTGCCGCAATGCTGGCAAATTCTCTTTAGTTCGAGATTACTGCTCATACAACTGGTTTTATTGGTGATATAATGATA
>JAFDYG010000106.1 GCA_018267545.1 Bacteroidota bacterium | reverse complement strand
CGGATTCGAGGTCGGAATAAACCACATTGTCCTGAGCAGGAGGCTGAAAAAAGAAAATGGCGCTTGCCTTGTCATTGGTCTCCCTGCCCGGGCGGTACAAGCTCTTATTCTGGTTGAAAAGCAGGTCGAAATAAGAAACCTTGAAGTGCGAGGAAGCTTTCTTCATCAGGTCGTTCCATTCTCCGTTGTCCTCGTTGCTCATCTGGGCATATACATTGACGCTTTTTTCGAATTCGATCTTTCCGTGTGAAAGGAAGATGGCATTGCTCTGGGCCGAGACGGAAGCCGCCAGCGTTATGGTTATAAGAAGTATAAAAAGTCTGGACATAAGGATCGTTTTAAATGATAAGGTTATCTCATTGTCGGGGCCGGTGTGCCCGGTTTTGTAAAGTTCCATACGAAGTAAAGCATGAAATAGCGACGTATAGTGCTATACGTGTTTTGCGTAATAAAGTTGGAGTTTACGGTCCGGTTGAAGCCCAGGTTTTGATTCAGGATATCGTTCCCCTGCAGCTTTACCAGTAAGGCGTCGTTCTTCAGGAATTTCTTACCGATCCAGGCATTGAGCAGGACGACGTTATTATTTCTGTCGAATACGCTGGTCTTTTGCCGGAGATTGATGTCGGCGTCGGCGTGGATCTGGAACTTGGCCGGCAGGAAGAAGTCGGTATTCGGCTGTATATTATAAGTCCAGTAATCCGTTTTTATTCCTGTATTGATGCTGGAACGGCTCTGTGTATAGGTGGCCGAGGAGCGAAGGCCTATCTCTATTTTTTTCTCTTTGGAATACCACATCCCATTGCTGATGGAATAGCTATTGGAGTTGGTCTTGTTCAGCAGACTATTGACATAAGAAACGTTGGCAGATTTGTTGACGTTGCCGGAGAAGTCGAAATTGATATTGGGCTTTTTCCATTTGAATTCGTATCCGAGGTTGGCATACATAGAATAGTTCCCATTTACATTGACAAACTGGGAGACGCGTTTACCTACGTTGTCTACCGTGGTGCTGCTGGTGATCGCATTATTGGTAAAGTAGTAGGAAGCGCTCACCCAGATCCCCCTTTGCGATAGCAGCTTATAGTCATTGAAATACATAGAGAACCGGTTGGCAAAAGAGGGTTTCAGGTCCG
>JAFDYG010000105.1 GCA_018267545.1 Bacteroidota bacterium | reverse complement strand
TTCTATATTCCCTAAAAATGGTATAAGAAAAAGCACTTACCCATCATTAAATAAGAAAAGCCGCCCATCGGGGGCGGCCCTTTTTATGCCTGGGGGTAAAAGAGACTAGCTATTCAGAACGGGAGACTGCTGCAGATACTTTTTAGAAGGATAATAGATATAGAAGCAGCTGCCATTCTTTACCACCGGGATGATCTGGGTGGTCATCTCGGTAGGAATCGCGGGACAACCGAAAGTCGTTCCCATCACGCCATATTTATTCAGGATCCGCTTGCTGACATAGGTAGCACCATGAATCACGATTGCACGACGGGCTGCATTGTCGTTGAAACCCTTGTCTACGCCCTCGATGCGCAGGGACATCCCGTTTCCGCCGACATAGGTGCGGGTCGTAATATAGAAACCCAGGCTGCTCTTGCACGATTCCATCTTATTGGAGAAAGAGTTGGCGAACTCTTCACCGGAATTGATGCCATGCGCAACATAGGTACGGTACAGGAGCCGGCGGTTGCGGACGTCGATGACGTACAGACGCTGATTGCTGGAAGACTGGCTGAAGTCGCAGATCGACAGGATCCCTGTTTTACGAAGGAGCCCCTTCTTCCGGAGCTTATAGTAACCAGTCCAGGCACTTTCAAAAGCCTTTTGACTAAGGCCCGAATCTTCCAGGTTCATTTCGTTATAAATGCTGTGGGCCGTTGCCAGGATCATCTTCATCTCGGCCTTCCGGGCGGCAGCGGCCTTATTGGCTGAGGTATTATTTATAGGGGCTGCTTTTACAAGAGCAGCGGTGAAAATCGACAGGGTTAGGATTAGGGACAAACTTTTCATAAAAGCGGATTTGTCTTTAAAGGTCCAACTGGCATACCAAAAAGATAAGGCAATGACTATCAAAAACATGTATTGCTTTTACGAATGCGACTCTCTCCCATAATGGGAAAAATTCTCGAAGCATGGGAAGATGGGACTTTGTCCAAATAAAAAATCAGGGAGAAGAATCTCCCTGAATTACCAAACCTAACTGCCTATGAAGACTATAACACTATTGAAAGGCTTACGCCTGATATGCTTTTGAAAACCCTGCTTTTATTCTAAACGGTTGTAGTTTATATACGACAAACGAGGCCAAATGGATTTATCCGCCCCCGCTTTTTTTATATCCCTTTCTCCCGCTTTCGTCCTGTAGAAAATCAACCCCATCCCGGCCTCCTGCCCCTGGCATACTATTTTGACCTATAGGGTAATGAAGGCTTTTTTCTTACGCGTATATGACATTTACCGATTCATACTCCGCTTCTTCCGCGAAGTCTTTCTCCCGCCCTACGAATACAAAGAGATGTTCAACCAGTTCTTTGAAGTCGGTATCCGGTCGCTTTCCATCATCTCCCTGACCGGCTTTATCACGGGATTGGTATTCACGAAGCAATCCCGCTCTTCGCTCGCAGAGTTTGGCGCGACGTCCTGGCTGCCTTCCCTGATGGCGATCGCCATCATCCGGGCGTTGGCGCCCCTGGTGACGGCGCTGATCGTAGCGGGAAAGGTCGGGTCGAATATCGGAGCGGAGATTGGGTCGATGAAGGTGACGGAACAGATCGAAGCGATGGAAGTGTCCTCGACCAATCCATTCAAGTTCCTTGTGGTCAGCCGTATCCTGGCGACGACCTGTATCGTGCCCGTCCTGGCGACCTATATGGGATTTATCAGCATGATGGGCGCCTACCTGAATGTCTACAACAACGAGCAGACAAGCTTTAAATCCTTCTTCCAGGCGGCATTTATGAAGATCGGTTTTGTCGACGTCTATGTGCTGGTGCTAAAGTCGGCCGTCTATGGCTTCACCATCGGGCTTGCAGGCTGCTTCAATGGCTACAATGCCGACCAGGGAACGGTCGGCGTCGGGCGGGCCGCCAATACGGCCGTGGTCGTATCGATGTTCCTGATTTTTATCGAAGAGATGATCATTGTTCAACTAGTAAACAGCTTTAGATAACATGGCCTCTGCTTTGGAAACCAATGGAAAGAAAGCACATCCGGGTATCGACCGGAACAACGCGGTCGTATCCCTTCGAAACGTCCGGAAGTCCTTTGGCTCCCTGCAGGTGCTGAAGGGCGTCGACCTGGACGTCTATAAAGGTGAGAATGTGGTA
>JAFDYG010000104.1 GCA_018267545.1 Bacteroidota bacterium | reverse complement strand
GGTAGTAAGAACGACGTCTTCCTCCTTTTGAGCGATCTCGAGCTGTTGCTTATAAAAATAAATGCCGCTGTCGATCTTGTGCAAATCCGTATAGGCAGAGGCCATATTGTTCAACCCCATCATTACGGCATAAGTATTTTTGAACTGCTGCCCGTATTCGATCGCTTTTTTGGAATAGGAAATCGATTTTTGATACTGCTTGAGATTATAGTAGGTGTTGGAAGCGGTAAGGTTACGAATGGGAAAGCTGGCGCTGTCTTTTGTCTTTTCGGATAAGGCAAGGCACTTCAGAGCATAATCGATCGCCTGCCTGTAATTCCCGAAATGGTTATAAACCGCCGCAAGATTGTTGTAGGTTTTTGCCCGCAGCTTGTCGTCGTTGTTCTTTTCTGCAATGGCAAGATTCTTTAAAGCGTTCTCGCTGGCATTCTTATAATCGTTGTGATGGTAATAGTACTCTACAAAAGCCGTGTTGATATAGAAGTCGCAGCCGGTGAGCTTCTTTTCTTTTGCCAAATCCTTTGCTTTGTTCATATATAAAAAGGCGCTGTCGAAATTTTTCGTAGCATACACCGCGCTTACCTTGATCAGCAGTATGATCTTCATCGAGTCGTTCTTTTCGACAGAAAACAGCTTCAACAGGCTGTCTTTTTTCACTTCGGGCTGCGACAGCCCGGCAAAACCCATCATCCCGGTCAACAGTACCAGCAGTAGTTTCTTCATGTTTTAAAGTTATTGTAAATAAAGGCAGTAAGTGGTATGCCGGCTATCGTCTTTTTTAATGATTTTTCGTATTCCCGACAAAAAATCCCCTTTTTTAATGATTGGCCGGGCTTGGTAAGCCGGCTACTTTTACGGGGTACAATCATCAACCGAATAAAAAAATGAAAGCAATCCTTCTTCTCGCTGCAATACTTGCCTTTACCGGTGTCTTTGCTCAAAATAACCAGATTTTCGCCAAGTTTACTAAAAGCGACGGCTCTACCATAAAAGGCACGTCGACCAGGAGGCTATTTGAAAATCAGGTCATCGTTGCAAGCTATACCGGGGGCTCGGACAATAGCGGCGTCATCGAAATCGAAGTGCCCACCAGCACCTATGTGGGCGAGTTTCGCAATGCGATGAATGCAGCGAATACCGCCGCCGCAAGACCTGCCGTACCCGTAGCGTCCAATAAAGTCATCGCCGCGCCGGTATCGAAGGCTGGTCTTAGCGACAAAGTAACCAAGACAATGGCGTCGCCAGCCGTTCAGCAGCCCGGTATCGCAAAGGCCGAAATAACCGTGGCTTCATCGAGCGCCGACGCTAATCTCAAGCCGTCGACAAAAATAATTATGGAAGACCTGAAGGTTGAAGGGTGCACCGATAACGCTGCAACGGGTACCAGCAAAATCAGGCTAAGAGGCAGCCGTATCGGATGGATCTATTATAGCTATCCCGCTAATGGAGGCGCCGCGACTACCTCCAAATCAGGCTGGGACGTGGCTGCAGGTAAGGCATGGAATAACTTTTAAATACCCCTTCTATGAGCAGACTATTTTTGCCGGTCTTTCTCCTGTTTCTTGCGATAGAATCCTCCGGACAGAGTACCCCGGCCAATATCAAATACGAAGTCTGGGAATGCCAGGCTATGAATGTCTCCACTTTGAAACTGGAGCTGAAAACGGTGGTATTGTCGCCCGATGGCAAATGCCTCTACTACATGCCAGAAAAGGGACTGAATGGCGTCACTCCCGCAAACAGCAACGAGAACGGCAGCTGGGGCGTCGTAACCGACAAGGACAGCTCATTGCAGCTTCGAAATGAGCTGCGCGGAAATATGGACCTGTATAAGATTTCACCGACGTCCATGAGCCGGTACCCCAATTCGAAGTCCGTCATTTATAAAAAAGTACGGCAGGCGGACGGCCTGCGCTTCGAAGGCGCCTATTCCCCGCAAACACAATATCATACAGGAAAGGAAGATTTTTCGTCCCGGCAGATCGATCCCAATAAACGCCCCATTATCTTTTTCAAAAAAGACGGTACTTATATAAATGAAGGCATAGCGTTCAGCAACCTCACCCTCGGCGACGATTTTGCCATCGGAAAAGGGACCTACGAAATTGTAAACTATTCGTTAATCCTGACCACGCAAAGCGGCCGTAAATTGCAAGTGGCGTTTTCTCCCATCCTGGACAGCGACCCCGCAGGCGACGGCAACGAGGGCTACATAATCAACCAGCAGCTCTATTATAAGCTGAGCAAAGACTTCGTATCGCATAATTGAGCAGCTGCTTATTTCCTGGCGACCAGGGTGAGAAGGAGCTCGTCCAGATTGCGCATACCCACGGAAAAACCTTCCTTGTATCCCATTGCTACAAACTGCTCCAATTCTGCAAGACTCGACATTTTTTTTGCCATCTTGAAAGTGGTTTTTCCGTCTCCCGGTATGAAGGAATTGGTAGTGATTGAATAGGAAAAGCCAGAATTGAAGGGATTGCCGTTTTCATCGCTAAAGGAATTCTTTGTGGTGAAGAGTGTCTTGGGGTCGATTTTGATAAATTCGGCCAGGCTATAGCGGGTAGGTTTCTCGTTTTCGGGTGAGATCATGGTGTACAGCCAACGGCCCCCTTCGCGGAAATCCATTTCTTTCGTCTGGACCCGGTACGGTTTGGGACCCATCCACTGGTCCAGTATTTCAGCCTTTGTAAAGGCGTCCCAAACGAGATCGATGTCGGCCGCAAATTCCCGCGTGACATGAATGGTTGCCGTTTCTTTGTCTACCGTGAAATCGAATAGCAAATTCATTTTTTCTTATTTTTTAAGGTGATTAATACTTCATCGAGCTGCTGGAACTGTTGTTGCATAATTTTCCGGAACTGGTCGAGCCAAACATCGATCTCTTTCATTTTATCGATTTTTAGTTCATAAAAGATTTCTCTGCCTTCATGTTTTTGGGCCAGAAGATCGCATTCGGACAGGATGCGCAAATGCTTGGATATCGACTGGCGGGTGATGTCGAAGTGTTCCGCAATGGCGTTTGGGGTCATCGCATGCGCGGCGATTAAAACCAGGATTGCCCGACGGGTGGGGTCTGCAATAGCTTGGAATATGTCACGTCTCATAAAAGTGGGATAAGAAGCTGATCGGTTGCTAATGTATGAGAAGCCGATCGGCTGCGCAAATTTATTTTACCGCAAATTCGCTCCGCCCAAAAATACATGCGCTTTACTTGCTGATTTTGAGTGAATTAGTGAAGGGTTTATTTAGGCAAAACTTTAACAGTTCCGCCTTGCAAATGCCTTTTGTTTTATAGATTTTTACCTGCTATTCCAAATTCCTAAGACCTATATCATGAAATTCCGCCTTCTTTTCTTTGCCCTTCTTTTATCCTTCCGGGGATGGTGCGCCAGTTCAATTCCTCCTCAACATCCTGTAAGCCCGGCTGCATCTAACTCAATGATCGTATGGGCCCTGATCGCGTATCTTCTCATCATCGTTGGGTGGGCTGTTGCAGCTAAAAGTTCTCTCGACAAGATTTTAAAAGGCGTTTTGCAAGACATGGAGCACTATCAACTCTAGCTCGCCTGAACTGCCGGCCGTCTGGATTAATGTCGCCCAAATTCTAAAAAATCAATAAAAATACCTAATTTCGTACTTAATTAAGTACTTATATGCGTGTTTTAAATTACTCCGACTTTCGTAACAATCTGGCAAAGAGCCTGAATGCAGTGAATGAAGATCGTGAAATAGTGATTGTTTCCCGCACAAAAGGCAAAAATGTGGTGGTAATGGATCTGGATGAATACAACTCTATACAGGAAACACTTCATCTGATCAGTAATTCGAAAAATCGCCAGCGCTTAAATGAAGCCATTCAGGAAATGAACGAAGGCTCTTTTCAGACACATAAGCTACTAGAAAAGTAGTGTGGAGCTGGTGTTTCAAACAAACGCCTGGGAGGATTATCTGTACTGGCAGCAACAGGATAAAAAGATTCTATTGCGCATCAATGAGCTTATTAAAGACACACTTCGTTCTCCTTTTAAAGGAATTGGTAAACCTGAACCTCTAAAGGGGGATCTGTCAGGTTGTTGGAGTAGAAGGATTACGGATGAACATAGGTTGGTGTATGCAATTAAAGACAAAAGACTACACATTTTACAGTGTAGATATCATTATCAATAGAGATTACCCGAAACTATTATCTCAGGTTTGCGAGACTGTCAAGTGAAGCCTGGATATCTATCAATCGGGAATGAACGGCTCCAAGATGCAGCTTTTCAGCAGCTTCTTTGTCGTTAAGGCCTTTGTGTATATAGCTGCCTATTCTTTCGTTTATATTGTTAGCGCTGTCTTTAAGTAACTTTTGTTCGCTTAAAAGTTTTGCCTGCAGGTTATTGGAGCTGCATCCAAAAGTGAATATGATGAGAAGGCATAAGATGGCTGAAAATTTCATTGAAATCTCTATTTCGCGCAAGATAACAAAAATGCCTTCCGCTTATCGCCGGAAGGCCTTCGTGCCCCTGGGCGAGTTTCCTTCGGACCTTTTTCTGAAGGATTTATCCAAAATATGTCAGCTTAGATCGATTTTTGGAAATATAATTATTTGCTAATCAATGTATAGAATATAATATTGACAAATATGGATTCTAATTCCGTATTTGCCAAATAGTTGATATATTTACAAAATGATTAATAGGGACGCAGCTGATAAGATTCGGGAATTGTCGAATAAGTTTCCTGCAATAGGATTATTAGGACCAAGACAAAGTGGTAAGACGACTTTGGCCAAGACTTTATTTAGTAGCAAGCCATATGTTAGCTTTGAGAACCAGGATACCCTGTTGGCGGCCTCTACAGACCCCCGGGCATTTCTAGCTAAATATTCGGAGGGTGCCGTGTTTGATGAAATTCAGAGGGCGCCGCATTTGTTTTCTTATTTGCAAGGTATAATAGATGAAAATAGCTCGAAAACCGGTCTCTTTATACTCACGGGTTCACAAAATTTTCTCCTTCTCGAAAATATTACTCAAAGCCTTGCTGGTCGGATCGCTTTTATTTATTTGTTACCATTCAGCTATCATGAGTTGAGAAAAACAGAATGGAACGACAGTGCGCTTGATTTCTTAATGCTGCACGGTGGATATCCGCGCTTATATGATAAAGCTATTGCGCCTGTGGATTACTACCCTAATTATATTTTGACTTATGTCGAAAGAGATGTCAGGCAAGTAAAAAATATTAATGACCTCACCATATTCCAGCGTTTCCTAAAAATATGCGCTACGCGCGTTGGTCAGATCATAAACTATGCATCAATAGGAAATGATTGCGGTATCGATCAAAAAACGGTAGTTTCCTGGTTGGGTATATTGGAGACGAGCTTCATAGCAACTACTTTAAAACCTTTCTATAATAATTTAGGTAAGCGGCTGTTGCAAATGCCTAAACTGTATTTTTATGACACAGGACTATGCTGTTCTCTTTTAGAAATAGAGAACGAAGTGCAGTTGGCGAATCACCCCTTACGCGGTGCATTGTTTGAGAATTTTGTTCTATTGGAATTATTGAAACAACGGTTCAACAAAGGGCTTCGGAGCAATTTTTATTTTTGGCGCGATAGGACGGGAAATGAAATTGATATTCTGCTTGACAGATCAACCGGTGCAATCCCGATAGAAATTAAGGCAAGCTCCACCTATAATAAAAGTTTTTTAAAGGGAATCGATTACTGGAAAAAAATTCAGCCGGGTATCCCACAGTCTTTTCTTATTTATACTGGAGAATCTTCTTTTCAGCAACAAGAAACAGAAATAATTAATTGGAAAGAGTTGAATACAATTGCATAAATGGCATTTGCAAATTATTAGTAAAAGCTGATTTCATCACTATAACTGTGGATGGAAAATTATCCGGTTACAGGGTGCTTACCTTGACAGACTAGTTGTCTGAAAGAGAGAAAAAGCGCCCGATTCTATGATGACAACTGAGCGCTTTAATCACTTGGTAAATTATTGAATACTTACATTACCTGTCGAGCTTTGTTGTTACGCATTCGACAAATTTCTCCCTTGGATGCGGTGAGTCGACTGATTTGCAACACGAGTCTATCGCAGATTTGATGGCATCTTCCGTTTTGTAAGGATAGTGTTTTTTTAATTTGTTTACAAGATAAGTGACTTCCCAAGGCTCAGTACAGGCAAACTTAGACCGATCTCTTCCATCTCGGATTTTGCGGTTATCATAATCTGACCAATCTTCATTTAAAACAACATGTGGCATAAAAGTCTTTTTTTGAAAATTAAAAAATTGAACATCAATTCTATAATCCGCAATATGGAAGTAATATTTGAAGAGAAATTACGGGAAACCAGACTGGCCTGTTTTTTCCCATGCAGAAGAGAAAGGGAGGAGATGAATTCGGCAGGATATCAGCAACATGCCGGATGAGAGGATATGGGACTAGACCTACAATATCCACTTGGTAATGATCCTGGCACCACAGGATTTGCCTTTCCTTTTGAAGCGATTGCCGTCTACTTACCTTCGATATACGATAAATCTGAACAGGGCGATATCTCCAATAAAGAGATGCAAGAGCTTCTGAAGCAAATCCCATAAAATAAGCATGTTTTTATAACTTGTGCGACAAATATTTTAATGAAAAAGATTTGTTTAAATTACAGTATGGCTAATATGGTACAACAAAAGAAATGGAAGGATCTGAGAGCTGATATTGAAATGATCATTAGGGAAAATGATATCTTACTATCCCCTTGAGATATTGGAGCAATTGGTCGTCACTGCTGAAGACCTGTGGTTCTTTGTTAATGGAGACAAAGATAAATTTTGGTTCTACCAAGTTAAAATAAGGGCAATTAGAAAAGTAATAGAGGAAAGCAGTTATATAGACGATTGTATCTTGCGTCCAAGAAGTATGATTGGTTGATTTGTATCAATCACCATGACTATCTGATTGCCACTGGAAATATAATACCCGGTAGGTTACGGGTACTTACCGGAATCGAACCAAAGAGGGATTGATTTTGAATTGTTTCAGTATTTTACTTTCTTCCCCCAAAAATAAAACCCTCTAACAAAGAGGGTTTTATAAACCACGTGCCCAGAACAGGAATCGAACCTGCACATTGTTGCCAATACCAGATTTTGAGTCTGACGCGTCTACCAGTTCCGCCATCTGGGCTTTTGATTGGCCGGCGGCAAAGCCACCGCACCATCCGCAGTCAACGCCTGCGCCCGCCAAAAGCGGGACGCAATATTACGCAATTCACGCATCCCATCCAAAAAAGCCAGGACAGAAAAAAAATCTATCTTCGACGGGTTGTAAGAATAAACGCTCCGTAAAAGATTAAGAATGCTAACGATAGGCTTACTCCGTGAAGGGAAGGTGCCCGCCGATAACCGCGTGGCGCTAACCCCGGCTCAATGTAAATGGATTCAGAAGAATGCTCCCGACATCCGGGTGCTGGTGCAGTCCTCTCCCGACCGCTGTTATACCGACCGCGAATATGTCTCGGCGGGTATCGAGGTGGTAGGGGCTCCGGGAGACCCTTCGACCGAAGACCTTTCCGGCTGCGACATTCTCCTTGGGATAAAGGAAGTTCCGGCCCACACCCTGATCGCCGGCAAAACCTACCTTTTTTTCTCGCACACCAAGAAAGAACAGCCCTATAACCAGCACATGTTCCGGGCCATCCTCGACAAGAAGATCACTCTCATCGACTATGAATGCCTCGAGCACGACGACGGTCAGCGCATCCTCGGCTTCGGCTTCTTCGCCGGCGTCGTCGGCGCGCACAACGGGATTATGGCCTATGGTAGACGCACCGGCCGCTATGAGCTGGGCCGGGTGCATGAACAGCTGAGCTTCCGCGAGCTTATCCATACCTATTTTGGTCTCCGACTGCCCGAAATAAAGGTGGCGGTCACCGGCTCGGGACGAGTAGCCCACGGCGTCCTGGAGGTGATGAACTTGCTCGAGATCGTAGAGGTCGAGCCCGAAGAGTTTCTGGAACGGAATTTTTCCTATCCTGTATTTACCCAGCTAAAGGGGGCCGATCTTTATGAACACGCAGCCACCGGAAAATATCAGCGGGAACATTTCCACCAGAGCCCCCGGGAATATCGCTGTAAATTTGTCCCATTTACCCGCACCGCAGACATCCTGATGAACGGAATCTACTGGGATAATGACATGCCGCGGCTTTTCGAGTGGGAAGACCTTGCCAGCCCCGATTTTCGCGCACAAACGATTGCCGACATTACCGACGACCGGGAAGGCTCCATCCCCTGTAACCTTGGCGACGCCACTATCGACGACCCGGTATATGGAGTGAGCAGGCTGAGCCGTGAGCGTACCGCGCCGTATCTGCCGGGCTCCATCGACGTCATGGCCGTCGGTAACCTGCCGAACGAGCTGCCACGGGATGCTTCGCGTTATTTTGGGGAACAGTTGATCAAGCACATCCTCGAGCCGCTGGTGCGCGGAGGATCAAAAATCATAGAAAGAGCCACGATGGTCAAGGCTGGCGCCTTGACTGAGCCTTATCGATATTTGGAGAGTTATGCCGGGCTATAAATACAGATAATAGTCTTTCATCAGCTCCACAAAGTCGGGCGTATACCCGCCTTCTCCATCCTGTATCGTCAGCTCGGACGTCGGAACCGATGCCTCCCGATGACGTGAAAAGTAAAGGATGCTCCGGAAGAAGTCGTGCCGCGGCGTCTGCCGCACCAGCAGCTGCTCCCGCAGGGAAAACCCATAGCGATTTGCCGCCTGCTCCGCAAACCAGGCCGTTCGGTGATAGGGGAGGAGGATGCCGAAGGAACCCTCGGGACTAAGATTGGCGTCGATGACTTCTAAAAGCTCCGCCAGCGTCAGCTCCTTGCTGTGCTTGGCCAGGTTGGAGCTTTCGGAGGCTGAAAGCAGGTCGCCCTCGAAGAAGGGGGGATTGCTGATGATAAAGTCGAATTTACCGGGGAAGGAGAAGGTCCGGACGTCGCCCGGAAATACCTTCAGCATCTGCTTCCAGGGACTCTGTCCGACATTGTCCCGCAGCTGCCGGTAGGCGGCCAGGTCGAGCTCGATGCCCCGGATTTCTCCCTTGTGTTTCTGCGCCAGCATCAACATCAACAGCCCCGTTCCGCTGCCGATGTCCAGCACATGCGACCAGGCCGGCGCCTTTTGCGCAAACCAGGCCCCAAGGATACAGGCATCCGTGCAGACCTTCATGGCGCATTGGTCCTGGTAGACCGTGAATTGTTTGAATTGGAAGTAATTATTGGGCATCGCTGCGAAATTACAGCAAATATAGGACCCCGGGAGCTATGCCGCCCCGCGGGGGCAGGCTCAGCCGCCGCCCGGCCTACCACTCCGCTCTTGCGCTTGCGCTTGTCGTCAGCGGCGCAAAATCCCCCGCCAGATATTTATAATAACCGGTAATAGCGATCATACCCGCATTGTCGGTACAATATTCGAAAGCTGGAATAAACGTTCTCCAACCCAGTGCGTCGCCTGTCTCCCGAAAAGCCTTCCGCAGCCCGCTGTTGGCCGATACACCGCCGGCGATGCAAAAATCCTTGATGCCCGTCTCCCGGGCAGCCTTTTTCAGCTTGTTCAATAAGATGGAGATGATGCGTCCCTGTATGGATGCGCAGATATCGGGAAGATTCTTTTCTACAAACTCTGGGTCCTTGGCCCTCTGCTCTTGCAGGAAGTAGAGAATTGCCGTCTTCAGCCCGCTAAAGCTGAAGTTCAGCCCGGGGATCTGCGGCTCGGGGAAGGTGTATGCCTGAGGATTTCCTTCGCGAGCATATTTGTCGATGAGAGGTCCGCCTGGGTAGGGCAGCCCCAGCAGCTTGGCAGATTTGTCGAAAGCTTCGCCTGCGGCGTCATCCAACGTCTCTCCGATCACCTGGAGCTTCAATGGAGAATCGCAGCGGACTATCTGTGTGTGGCCTCCGCTTACGGTCAAGCAAAGAAATGGGAAGTGGGGCAGCTCGGCAGATCCCGTCGCCCCCTGTATCAAATTCGCCAGCACGTGCGCCTGCATATGATGCACCGCCAGGAGCGGAATGCCCAACGACATCGCCAGCGACTTGGCAAACTGAGATCCGACCAGCAGCGACCCGATCAGTCCCGGCGATTGCGTAAAGGCGATGGCCGTCAATTCGGGCATGGTGACACCGGCCTTCTTCAGCGCCGCTTCCACCACCGGGACGATATTTTGCATATGCGCCCGGCTGGCAAGTTCGGGCACGACTCCTCCGTATTGTTCATGGACCGCCTGTCCGGCAATGATATTCGATAAGATCACTCCATCCCGGCTGATCGCACAGCTGGTCTCGTCACAGGAAGACTCGATCGCAAGAATGGTCACTGGCCCCGCGGGCTTATTCGTCGATAACATGGGCGCAAAGGTAGAGCTTATTTGCTTCTAATCGCCACCACCGGGTCCATCCGGGCGGCGATAAAAGCCGGTATAATGCCTGCCGATACACCGGTAAACAGACAGATCACGACGGCCAGGATAATGATATTGAGAGGGATAAAAACCGGAAAATCCAGCATGGCCGAAAAAATCAGCGTCAGCACAAAAACTGCTGCAAGGCCGATCAGTCCGCCGATGATACAAAGAAAGGCCGACTCGAGCAGGAATTCGATCATGATGACCGCGCGCTTGGCCCCGATTGCTTTCTTCAGCCCGATCTGCGGGGTACGTTCCCTGACCGTCACGAACATGATATTGGCGACGCCGAACATTCCGACGATCAGCGACAGCGCTGCAATCGACCAGCCGCCGATATTCATCCCCCTAAAGATCGGGTCGAAGAATTTGCTCAGGCTGTCGATGTCGTTTAGCGCAAAATTGTTCTCCTGGGTCGGGCTCAGCTTGCGGATCGACCGCATCGCACCCTCCAGCTCGTTCTTCAATGCTTCTGTGCTGATCTTATCGCCCGCCTGCGCCAGGATCTTGGGCTGGCCATACTCCTCGCGGACTATCTGGCGCATGTACTTATACGTAAGCAGGATGCTGTTGTCGTAGTCCCAGCCGCCGAGCAGGCTCTGCCCCTGCTTCTCGATGACGCCGATGACCATGACGTTCTTTCCGTCCTTCAGTTTGACCGTTTTGTCGAGGGCTTTCGACGCTTTGCCAAAGAGCTTCTCCGCGATCTGATAACCCAGCACGACATAGGGCGTGCCCCGGTCGAAGTCGGCCTGCTGGAAATAACGGCCGATATTGACATTCACCGACTGGATCTTGTCGAAGTCTTCGGTGTTGCCATAATAGGAGACACCCGTCAGGGAATTGTCGCCATAGTCTACATTGCTGTTCGTTTCGATGCCAAAGGAGATATGCGCTGCATCGGGAACTTTTTGTTTCAATAGCAGCAGCTCCTCGTACTTGGGCGTGGGGCGCTTGACATACTTCCACCACGGAAAGTCGGGGCCGCCGCCATACTGCCACTTGTCGATATAGATCGTTTTGTTACCCAGGCTCTTCAAGTCGTTGTTCACCGCCCGCTGCATGCTGCTGATGGTAGAGAGCACGCTGATGATACAAAAGATCCCGAACGTGATCCCAAGCAGGGACAGAAAAGTCCGCAGCTTGTTGGAACGGAATTCCTGCAAAGCCATCTTAAAGCTGGTCCAGACAATTTCGAGGTAACGTAACATATCCCGAAAGTACTAAATTGCAGTAAAATTATAGGCCATGTTCTTTATCGAAGACCAACAGCTCAAAATAGGCATCCATCCGAAAGGCGCAGAACTGCAGCAAATCTTCCACAAAACCCACGGTATCGACTATATGTGGAGCGGCGACCCGGCCGTCTGGGGTAAGTTTTCGCCCATCCTCTTCCCGATC
>JAFDYG010000103.1 GCA_018267545.1 Bacteroidota bacterium | reverse complement strand
TGTTCAGCCTCCGGCTCCGCCCCCTTTCCCAATCGAATTCCTTAGCTTTGACCATATGGTCAACCTCAAGCCAGCATTCTCCTTCATCTTCCGTCGGCGCTATGGATTCCACCTGCTGATCTGGCTCATGTATGCCCTGTTCTCTCTCATCGACATGCAGAGCTACGTCATCAAACGCGGCTGGCTTTTCCTGGTCATGCCCTTCCTCATCTCCTTTTCCCTGATGGCCGTACTCGTCTATGGAAACACACAATTCCTTGTCCCCCGCCTGCTTGAACGAAAACGACATTTCTTATACGCGCTTGGCGTCATCATCCTCGTCGCCATCAATACCCTGCTGCGCAGTAGGATGCAGCAATACTTCGACGCCCTCGTCTGGCCCGAGGATCTGATGGCCATCACCAGCTACTTCAAATGGAACATCTTCTATGCGCTCTTATTTATCATGATCTCGACCCTTCTCTTTTATGCCCAGCGATGGGCCGAAGAACGCGAACAAGTCCGCAACATCCAGATCAGCCAGCTGGAAACCGAGCTCAAATACCTCCGGGCCCAGCTCAACCCGCACTTTTTATTCAACGGCCTCAACACCATCTACGGGACCATCGACCTGTCCAACAACCAGGCCCGGAACATGGTCGTCCAATTCTCCGACCTTCTACGCTATAATCTATACGAAGCCGACACCGACCGGGTCGATCTCCAGCAGGAAGTGTCCTACCTGCAAAACTACGTAGCGCTCCAACGCGCCCGCAGCGACGCCAGCCTATCCATCGACCTGCAAATCGATATCAGCAACGGCAACCGCCCCGTTGCCCCCCTCCTCTTCGTCGCCTTCATCGAAAACGCATTCAAATACACCACCCGCGATCCCCAGCAAACCAACCGCATCCTCATCACCCTAAAAGAAGCCGCAGGCAAGCTCACCTTTACCTGCCGCAACGCCTACGACATCCAACCCGGCGCCCCGGGCATCGGCCTGGCCAACGTCCGCCGCCGCCTCGAGCTGCTCTACCCAGGCCGCCATACCCTAGACATTCAGCAAAGCGACAATACCTATTCAGTCACGCTAACCCTCGACTTATGAAAAAACTAAACCTCATCATCGTCGACGACGAACCCGTAGCCCGCAAAGTCCTCCGCGAATTTGCCGGTCAGGTCCCCTATCTCAACCTCTCCGGCCAATTCGAAAACACCGAACGCGCCGGCGCCTACCTGCTCGAACACGACGTCGACCTTATCCTCCTCGACATCGAAATGCCAAAAGTATCCGGCCTCGAGTGGCTCAAAAGCCTCAGCGTAAAACCCATGGTCATCCTCTGCACAGCCTTCCCCAAATACGCGCTCGAAGGCTATGAGCTGGACATCATCGACTACCTCCTCAAACCCGTCGCCTTCGACCGCTTCCTCAAAGCCGTCCAAAAAGCTCGCGAATTCGCCGAGCTCAAACAGCTCAACCACAGCGATTTCCTATTCGTCCGCTGCGAAAAACGCATCGAAAAGCTCGAGCTCCGCGACATCAGCTACGTCGAAAGCCTCGGCAACTACGTCCGCATCCACCTCCCCGGCCGCCAGCTCATCGCCTACCTCACCCTAAAAAGCCTCGAAAACCAGCTCCCCACCAACAGCTTTATAAAAGTCCACCAATCCTACATCGTCAACTTCACGAAAATAACCGCCATCGACGGCAACCAGGTCCTCGTCCAGGACCAAAGCCTGCCCGTCAGCCGCAACTTCCGCGACCGCCTCATGCGCATGATCGAAGAACGAATGCTCAAACGCTAAGCGCCCCGCCGAAACGCCCCCACCCCGTCCCCCTGAAACGCCCCAGCCCTGCGCTAACGCAATTTCCCCTACATTTGGTCGCATAAACCATCATCGCAATGCTCACCATAGTCCTACTTACCCTCCTCTGCCTCCTAAGCATCACCATACTCATCATCCTACTCCGCCCCAAAAACAACAGCGAAATAATCGCCCTCCAATCCAGGATCGAAGCCCTCGAATCCCGCCTCCTCGAAAACCTTCGTCACAACAGAAACGAAGCCCTAAACAACTCCCGCGAAGACCGCCAGGAACTAAACACCAGCCTGCGAGACTTCCGCTCCGAAATAAACACCACCCTAAAAACAAACATCGACAATTTCAACTCTCAGCAAAAAGAACGCTTCACCCAGCTCGAAACACGCCAGAACAAACTAGTCGAAAGCACCGAGAAAAAACTAGAGGAAATGCGCGCCACCGTCGACGAGAAACTTCAAAAAACCCTCAGTGACCGCATCGGCGCGTCATTTGAAATAGTAGGAAAACAGCTCGAAAGCGTACAAAAAGGCCTCGGCGAAATGCAAACCCTCGCTCAGGACGTCGGCGGCCTCAAGAAAGTCCTATCCAACGTCAAGATGCGCGGTGGCCTCGGTGAAGTCCAGCTCTCCCTCCTCCTCGAACAAATCCTCGCGCCCGATCAATACGAAGCCAATGTCCGTACCAAACACGGCAGTCTCGAAACCGTCGAATTCGCGATCAAGCTCCCCGGTAAAGGCGACAGTAACAACATCATGTATATCCCAATCGACGCCAAATTCCCCAAGGATGTATACGAACAGCTCCAGGACGCCTACGACCAGGGCGACCCCGCCCAAATCGAAACCGCCCAGCGTAATCTCGAAAACACCGTCCGTAAAATGGCTAAAGACATCAGCGACAAATACATCGACCCACCCAACACCACCGACTTCGCACTCCTCTTCCTTCCCTTCGAAGGCATTTACGCAGAAATCATCCGCAAAGCCAGCTTCATCGAAACCCTCCAACGCGAATACAAAATCATCCCAACCGGCCCTACCACCCTCGCCGCCATCCTCAACAGCCTCCAGGTAGGCTTCCGCTCCCTCGCCATCCAAAAACGAAGCAGCGAAGTATGGCAAGTCCTCGGCGCCGTCAAAAAAGAATTCGAAAGTTTCGGCGGCCTCCTCCAAAAAGCCCAAAACAACCTCCACACCGCCAGCAACCAGCTCGACGAAGTCATGGGCAAACGAACCCGCGCCATCCAACGCAAGCTAAAAGGCGTCGAAACCCTCGGCGACGCCGAAGCCCGCGCCCTCCTCCCCGATATCACTGAAGGCGAAATCCTCGACGACGACCCCGAACCCTAACACAATAAAATAGCTATCTTTCCGTAAGAAATAATAAACCCTCTTATGCATCTGACCAAATCCATCCTCCTATTCATTCTATGCCTGACCGGCACAGCCGCCTCGGCCTCCCCCTTCAACACACCCCCAACCATCACCGACACCACCCTCCTCACCTGCTCCAAATCCCCCGAAATCACCCGCATCATCAACGAAGCCATCTCCCTTGGAGCCCCCATCTACAACGAAGGCATGCACCTCGCCTGCTATCGCATCTACGAATGGGCCAGCTATAAAATCATCTACGAATACCCCAAAGAGTGTAAGGAGATCGTGAAAATATTGAAAACAGCCATCGATAAATCACACGGCGACTTCTCCGATACCGAAAAAGCCTGGCTCATGCGCGCCGCCTTCGACGCCATCCTCGGCGAACCAACGCGCACCAGCCCTACACAAAACCCCGAGAACCAGCGAAAAGGCTAACGCCAATCACCAACTCAACAACGCAGGCCTCATCAACCACAAAAAATTTATGCATTCAAAATAGTGCGGGAAACCTTCTCCAACGAAGTCTGCTGCTTCTTCTGATAATCCCGGACCGAACCCTTCATCCGCTCCTTGATCCGCTGATTAAACCCGGCAACGACTTCCCCGCTCATCGGGGTATGCCCCTTGAGCATTTCATTAAGAGATAGAATTACTTTCTTACCAGACATCTTAACTAAGATTACTTTTAAAGCCCTTATAAAAACCCAAAGGCTCCGATAAAGTTACAAATTTTCCCTCATTCTTTACCAGCACCCTATCCGGATAACCGGCAAAAATCAACGAGTCGTTCGAAACCTCATTGGCCTCCGTTGCATCGATAATCACCAATCCCGAAGCCTTACCCGCGCCCATTCCGCCATACTCGGCTCCAACCGCAGCATGAAAATCTCCCTTCTCGTAAAACTCCGCACACCAGACGAACTTCGGCATCCGGCTCAAAATGATACAATCCTTATGAGCCCCCCCAAGCTCCGACCGGCTGATATGCTCCTTAAATGACCGGCTCGACGTCAAAAAGAACCGAAACACAAACCCTTCATCATACCGATACCCAAAATCAGCATCCGCCAATATCGCCAATGCCAGCTCCCGCGCCTTCGTCACTTCCAGATAGATTTTCTTATACAAAGGCACGATTACCGATGAAATTGTCGACCCTCCAAATCCCCAATCCTCTTCATAATATTCCACCGGATCCCCCAAATCGATCGTCCGATACGGAGCCAGATTATCGTCGTTTACTACATACCGCTTGGGCACATCCGTATAGTCGAAATAAGAGACCTTCTCCTCACCGTATGAAATCTCAGAGGTCGAAACAGAATCGAAATCGATAGCCCCGCCCGTTTCATACCCGATAATCACGATCGCATGCGCCGAAGACTCATTCTCGAACGTCACGATAACCGGAATCCCCGACTCGATATAATAAGCAATGATATTCTCGATCTCATCCCCATACGCCTCTTCCCTCGCATAAACGCTGGTCCCGAATCCGAACTCCTTCAGCGCATAGGAAATCTGATCCACGGTAAGCCCATTCGACGGAAGCAACCGTTGCTTCGAAAACCGGCTCAAAACCCCGATAATATTGGAAGGATACGTAGGCTTATACTCCGGATACCGGTTCCCGAAATATTCCATGATGCTCCAGATGGTAGTCTCGGCACAGGAAATACTCTCCGTATCCTGCGAACTATAAGGAAACCCGCTGACATTTAGCTTAACCCCATTGACAGCGACATTTCCCTGGTAATTGCAGATGACAAAATTGTTCTCCTTAAAAGCCCGCTTGTCCAGCAAGGTCCTGCCTACCGGGTGGGAAAAAGTAGGCCGGATAACGACATAACCCAAAAAGTCCCTTCTCAGCTCCTCCTCCCCCTCCAGCGTTCTGAACTGCTCCAGCGCTATCTCTCCGGAAAAAACACATACCCGGATACAATCCCTCGCATACGCGTTATTCTTTGAAGCAAAATAGGTGTAATAGCTATCGCGGTAGACTTTGTCCACATACGGATACTCGATCAGCACCCACAGATCATCCCGAAACTCATTAAAAACCGAAGACAGCGCATCCTCGATCCCCTGATCGTAATCCTCACGCCCGTAAAATTCGCTGATATAATCCAGTACCTCACTAACCGCTTCCCCGACAGATGTTATAGAAAGTGTAATGGAGCTCATGGAAGCAAATGTAACTCCCATTTTGTTTTCCTACAAGCCTCGTCCCTTAGTCGCTGCTACCATAAACATCGGATCCCCCTTAAACGTCGCCCAATCTTTCTCACACTGCGCCAGCAGGCCCTTTAGCCCATCCTGCACTTCCAACCCCAATTCTCCAAACCCATCCCCCGCAATTAAGCTCTCCAAATAACAGATCATATTATAACACAACGTAAACTGTCCCGTCGCCACCAGCTTGCTCAGCACATCATCCAGCTTCTCCTCATCGGTAAACCATAACGTCGTCCCAAAACTCCCCGCAGCCTCCGCTACCGCCTTTATCTTCTCTCCCACCACGTCTTCATATTTACCCGCTACTACCGAACCACCATCCTCCTCTTCCCGCTTAGCCCGCGCCATATAATCCTCCTCCGTCATCTGCCGGATCAACGTGCTCATCCTCCGGTACTCCAACCGCTCGTCATTATAGACGATGCTATAGTTCAATCGGCGGACAATCTTTAAAAAGACATTCAGCAGCAGGCTCAACAACGAATTAAACCGATCCATCAGCAAAGGCCTCGTCCGGTGCAAAGAAATATCCTCGACCTTCAACCCCTTGAACTTTTCCAGAAAAAAAGCCGCGTTCTTATTCTTGCTCAAAACGTATTCCTTCAGCTGCTCCGGAATCCGCTTCAACCGGCGCATCAGACACCATTTTCCCAACCAACCCCCAAACGCAATCACCGCCAGGGTCAGACAAATACCCGTCCCGATCGTATTCCCATACCCCCACACAAGCGGCAGCAGCAAAAACAAAACTACCGCCGCCCACAACCCAATCGTCACCCTTAGACCTACCTTAAGCACCTTATTATAAAGCTGCTTGATCGTCAGCTTTTGAATCCCTTTCTTCTCATCTTCCACCGTAGGCTTATACGGCTCCATATACGGCGAAGCCACATCCGAAATCAGAATAAGATCGAAATAGGGCGTCCCATCCTTGTTGCTCTTATACTTCAAAACGCTATCGATGCCCTGGTTATCATAGATCCCCCCATCCATCAGCCCCGTAGGGACCTGTCCCGCAATACTCCGCAATCCAGGCGCGTCGGCATGGATAAAGTCGGAAGGCCACAGGATCGGCTCAAAACCACCCGGAAAACACGAAGAAGCAGCCATCGCATCCGCCAATTTTATCTCCTCCGCATAAATCTGCTTTACCCGGTTGTAATAATTACCGAACATCTCCCGGCCCTTATTCCGGAAACGAAAGTCTATCGCATTATTGAACTCGGTACTGTTGAATACCACAGCCTCCAAATGACTGTTCATATTGTTTAGCGAAGAAAAGGTAGCCCCACCGGTGAAGTGCTCATCGTATAACAACGCAAAGGCGTTGATCAGATTCTTACGTTTGTAGGTATTGCTCCACTGTACATCCGGATTCAGCTTTTCGATGCTCAGCTTCACCAGGTCCAGCTTGCTCAATCGATCGATCAAAAAATCATACACCTCATCGAAAGACTTTCCATCCTGCTTCATCAACGCATACACAATCCCCGTAATCGTCCCCCCAGACACCGTCGAAAGCATCTTTACATTCTCGAGCAGCGGCCGGCCTCCATAGCTAAGCCGTTGCAGATACGATAAAGTGCCCAGGTGAAAACTAGCGGCCCGATACCCCCCTCCGGAGAAGCTAAGCGCGATCTTCCCGAACGGAGTGTCCGGTATTTTTATAGGAACAGGTGCATTATCCATGTCTCTAAGATAGCAAATCTACCCCACCTTCACCCTCACTACTACACACGAATAGGCAGGCAGCTCCAATCGCACCTCCTTCCCCTTCACGTCCACCTGCTTCGTCACCGGCGCCAACACCTCCGGATGCTCCAGGCTATTCATCGCCCCCGGCGCATTCCCCGCCAGCACTGTCACCGCAGCCGTCCGGCCCAGCTTTCCATCCGACATCACCACCCTGGACTTAGCCTTATCCGACATATTCACCAGCTTCACGATCAGCTCGCCCTTCGGCTGATCCAGACAAGCCGTCCCCCAGCAGCTATCCTGCCCCGTTACCGGAATACCACCAGCCCCTCCCACAGCGCCCGTCAGCATAGGCACAACCGCCGTTCCCTTATTAACAGAAAAAAGCTGCTGAACATAATAATTAGGAGTAGCGTACGAGCGCGTATTATCGAACCAGATCAGGTCCGGCGTCCACTGCCAGCCCGAAACATGCGCAAACAAAGGCGCATACGAAGCCATCGTCACCACATCCGCATTCCGCTCGAGCCCCGTCATAAAAGCCGCTTCCGCAAGCGCCATCCGAAGATTATTCTCGTTCTTCAAGCTGCCAATCCTGTCGCTTTGAGCCGCATATTCACCCACGAATATCTTCGGCCCCTGCCTATCGTACTTATCGTAACGCGTAGCATTTTGCAGGAACCATTCCGCTGGATTGTAGAAGTGCTCGTCGATAATATCCACGTGCCGGCTTCTCAAAACCGAGTCGATATACTGAAACTCCTGCTTCTGCGGCGTATATCCCGAGCTGCAAATCAGCTGCATATAGGGATACCGCTGTTTGATCGCCTTCGAAAATACGTCCAGCCGCTCCGCATACTGCGGTCCCCAGTTCTCATTCCCAACACCCAGAAATTTCATATTGAAAGGAGCAGGATGCCCCAGCGCAGCACGCTTTGCCCCCCACATCGTCGTAGTAGCATCCCCATTGGCAAACTCGATCAGGTCCAGCGCATCCTTGACATAAGGATCCAGCTGATCGATCGGAACCACTTCCGCCGCATCGAACTGACAGGAAAGCCCGCAGTTGAGAATCGGCAGCGGCGCTGCGCCGATATCCTCGCAAAGCTGAAAATATTCGTAAAAGCCAAGCCCAAAACTCTCGAAATAATCCGGCGTCTGCCGCAGAGGCACATCGTCATTCCAAATGCTCATGATCAGCTGCCTGTTCTCCAACGGCCCAATCGTCTTCTTCCACTGATAACGATGCGAAATATCCTTCCCCTCAACGATACACCCGCCCGGGAAACGCAGAAACCCCGGATGCAGGTCAGCCAGCTTCTGCGCCAGATCGACCCGCAGCCCACGCGGCCTTCCCTTCCAGGTATCCGAAGGAAACAAAGAAATTCTGTCTATATCTATCTGTCCGGGCCCCTTGAAACCTACAAGCAATTTACCCAGGCTAGCCGTATCCGTCGCGGTAATCGAAAAAGTCACCTCCCTCCACGCCGTATCCGACCCCGCAAGATTAACCATCGCCTCTCCAACACTTCCCTTCGCATTCACCAGCTGCACCACCACACTCGGAGCAGCCACCTCAGGCAGCAACATTCCACCTCCTGCCAATCCATTCCCTACACCACCCCCGCTCGCATTTCTGTACCTGATCATCCCCTCATACTTCCCACCCTTCACAAAACCCATTCCCCCAAACCCCTCATTGATCAGTCCTACCTTATCACCACTAATAAGATTGACCCTCAAAAACTTCGGGTCGGCCATATTCGCCTGACTCTGATTGATCACCATAAACATCCCCGTCCTGACCCTCGCAGGCTGCGTGCTCCACCCCATAAATGGCTTGGGAAAATCGAAAGAGGTATTCTCCACCATCTCCGCATAAAGACCGCCATCGGCCCCGCGATTGATGTCCTCGAAAAATAACCCCCACAACGTGGGCGATATGGTAGCCTTGATTTGACGGGTGTTGACGGTATACACGTCCTGCGCCTGAGCGCAAAAACAAAGACCCAGACCTAAAAAAGCGGCAAATAGTTTATTATATGGCATGCTTAAAAATATCCCATTTCGGGGTAAGCAGAAAGCAGGCTCACCCACAAAAGGACATACAGGCCAAACCACCTAACCAATGCAGAAATACCGCGGACAAACCCACCATCATTAAGACTCCCTATCCATCGTCATAATATCGCGGTCGAAAAGATATAAGCCGCTCTTATCATCCCCGATCAGCTCCAGCTTGTCATTACACTCCCGCGCCAGACGCTCTTCCTCCATCTGCTCCAGCACATACCATTGCAAGAAATTATGCGTAGCATAATCCTTTTCCGAAAGCGCGATCTCGACGAGATTGTTGATGCTCTCGCTCACCTTTATTTCATGCTTGAACAGCTGCTCGAAAGCCGCCTTCAAAGAAACAAAAGTCAATATGGGCTGATCGAGCGCCGGAACTACGGCAAATCCACCCCGTTCGTTGATATAATGGATCAGCTTGAGCATATGCATACGTTCTTCCTCGCTATGACGGAAGAAAAATTGGGTACAACCTTTCAATCCCGGCTGTATCTCCGCCCAGCTACCCATCGCGAGATAGGCTTGCGATGACTGCGCTTCCATTAAAACCTGTCGATTAAGGGCTTCTTTCATGTTTTGGGATAGCATAACGGTGTTTTTATACGGAAAAGATAAAGAATTGCGCTAAAAAATTGCCAAAATATAATTTTTTAGCGCAACAATCATGATGTCTGTACTTTCGGCCTTGGGGCCTCAAGTACAATTGGACTCCGTCCAATTTAGGCAAAAATAGCTAACTTGAGAGACCAAGCTTGACATATGTCCCTCAATTTCACAACGGCAACCGCCCTATCACTATGCCTGACCCTTTCGCCAGGCCAGCCCACACCGCATACCCTCGCCCACGCTTCTCCTCCCTGGCCCCCTATCAACACTCCCCCCCAACGCCCCGCACCTTCTCCCCCGTGGCTCCCCCTCTTCAACGGTCGAGACCTCACCGGCTGGAAACACGTCGGCCCCGGCAGCATGACCGTCGAAGACAGCCTCCTCCACGGCCACGGCGGCATGGGCCTCCTCTATTACGCTGACCACCCCTTTAGCAACTGCACCTTCCGCATCGTCTACCGCATGCTCCACGAAAACGACAACTCCGGCGTCTTCATCCGCATCCCCATCGAACCCAAAGAAGAATGGATGCCCGTCCACTACGGCTACGAAGTACAAATCGACAACCACCCCGAAACCTCCGGAGAAGACGACTATCATATAACCGGCACCCTCTACTCCCTCACAAAACCCCTCTCCAAACCCGGCCTCCCGGGCCCACAATGGAACACCATGGAAATTACCCTCGACGGCCCCCGAACCATCGTCACCGTCAACGGCAATAAAGTAACCGACTACAAAGAAGGCGACCCCGTCCCCCCAAGAAAATTCGACTTCGAACCCCAACGCGGCCGCCGCCCCAACACCGGCTACTTCGGCGTCCAAAACCACAGCGACAACGACATCGTCCTATTCAAAGAAATCTCCGTTCGTTATGCCAAATAATAACCAACCCCGCGACACCACCGCGCCCTCCACTCCCCGTTCGACAGCAGCCCGCACCTTCGACGCCATCGTCATCGGCTCCGGCATCAGCGGCGGCTGGGCCGCCAAAGAACTCTGCGAGCACGGCCTCAAAACCCTCGTCCTCGAACGCGGCCGCGACATCATCCACAACAAAGATTATCCCACCGCCACCATGGCTCCCTGGCAATTCCCACACCGCAAACAAATGCCGGACGCCTTCATAAAAGAAAACCCGCTCATCACCACCGCCGCAGGCTTCGGCGAAGACACCGCCCACTTCTTCATCAAGGATAAAGACCATCCCTACGTGCAGGAAAAACCCTTCGACTGGATCCGCGGCTACCAGGTCGGCGGTAAATCTCTCATATGGGGACGCGCCTGCCCCCGCTGGAGCCCCTACGACTTCACAGCCCCCGCCCGCTACGGCTACGGCATCGAATGGCCCATCAGCTACGAAGAGATCGCCCCCTGGTACTCCCACGTCGAACGCTTCTCCGGCATCTGCGGTAACAAAGACGGCATCGAAGCCATGCCCGACGGGGACTACCTGCCCCCATTCGAGCTCAACTGCGTCGAACAGCACCTCAAACAAAAAATTAGCGAGCACTACACCGACCGCTTTATGATCCAGGGACGCTGGGCCCAGCTCACCAAACCCAACCCCATCCACCTGCAGCAGGGCCGTTCCCAATGCCAGGCCCGCGACCTCTGCATGCGCGGCTGCCCCTTCGGTGGCTACTTCAGCTCCGTATCCTCCACCCTCCCCTGGGCCGCAAACACAGGTAACCTCACCATCCGCCCCTTCTCCGTCGTACACTCGATCATCTATGATGAAAAGAAAGGCCAGGCCAGCGGCGTCCGCATCATCGACACCAATACAAAGGAAACCATCGACTACTACGCCCGCATAATCTTCGTCAACGCCTCCGCACTCAACAGCAACCTCGTCCTCCTAAACTCGACCAGTAACCGCTTTCCTAATGGCCTGGGCAACGACAACGGCCTGCTCGGTAAATACGTCGCCTTCCAAAACTATCGCGGCTCCCTCGGTGGTACCATCGACGGCTTTGAGGACTCATATTATTACGGACGCCGTCCGTCGGAATGCATGATGCCCAACTTCCGTAACATAAAAAAACAAGACACCGATTTTGTCGGCGGCTACATGGCCTTCATGGGCGCCTCCCGTGGCACCCCCGATAGCGCCTCCCTGACCGGCCCCAACGGCCAGCCCTTGCCCGAAAATATCGGCGCCGACTACAAAAAAGCCATGTCCGAACCCGGCGGCTGGGGTATGTACATCTACATGCAAGGCGAAACTATCCCCAAAGAATCCAACACCGTCACCCTCAGCAAAACCGACAAAGACCAATGGGGTATCCCCCTCCTCGTCACCAGGGTCGACTACGACGACAACGACGAACGCCTCCTCAAAGACTTCCTCACCCAAAGCGAAGAAATGCTGCACAAAATCGGCGTAAAAAATATCACGACTAACGACAACCACTGGGCGCCGGGACGCGACATCCACGAAATGGGCGGCTGCCGGATGGGCAAAGATCCAAAGACCTCCCTCCTAAATAAACACAACCAGCTCCATCACTGTAAAAACGTCTTCGTCACCGACGGCGCCTGCATGACCAGCACAGGCAACGCAAGCCCCTCCATACTCTATATGGCCCTGACAGCCCGCGCCGCCAACCACGCCGTAGAAGAATTGAAAAAAGGCAATATTTAACCCCTCCGTGACGATATTTCGTCAATTGACACAACCAGCCGTCGTCATTTCGACGCGCGCCTTCCCCTCACTCTCACAACTACATGAAAATCAACAATCTATTTTCAGGCACGCAATTAGACTAACCCAAAGTATAAAATTAAAAGCCATGAAAAAAGCCGACTGCCTCCCGTTGCTATACGCATCCAAAAGCCTCACCCCCGGCATCACATTCGAGATTAGAACCCTTGAATCCATGGTTCAATACGGTGACCCCGCAGGTGTCCCCGTCCTCAATCACAACTATTTCGAAATCGTCTGGGTCACCCAGGGAACCGGCGTCTATCGCATCGACATGCAACAATTCGCCATCCGCCCCAATCAAATTTTCTGCGTCCGCCCCGGCGAAATCCACCTCTTCGAATCCGGAGAAGACCTCGAAGGCTATGTCATCTCCTTCACGCGCTCTTTCCTGGGGATGAGCGACATCGACCTCGACATGATCCACTCCGGCGGCGTCGACCAGCTCTTCGAACGCTGCAAAACCGTCTCGGCCAAAAATGAATCCACCGCCGAAATGGCCCTCATCATGGAATGCTTACTAAAGGAATTTAAAAACCTCGACCTCTTCCGCCTGGAACTCCTCCGCCGCTACTTCAAGATCTTTTTGATTTACCTGTCCCGCCACATGGAAGAAGCCACCCCGATGACAGCCCCGTCCCGCAGCGTCGGCCTCGTCCAAAAATTCATGGACCTGCTCAACAGCAACTTTAAAGAAATGAGAATGGTCGCCGACTACGCCCGCCAGCTAGCCGTCACCCCCAATTACCTCAATGAAAGCATAAAAAAAGCGACCGGCTATCCCGCCAGTCACCACATCCGCCAGCGCATCGCACTGGAAGCAAAAAGACAAGCCGCCTATTCAGACGTATGCATGAAAGAGATCGCCTATCACCTCGGCTTCTCCGACTCCGCACACTTCAGCAAATTCTTCAAAAATACCACCGGCATGAATTTCACCGACTTTAAAAAGGAGAAGTTCTCCATGGCCTGCTAGGCCATCCTCACAATATACTCCGCACCTTCATCAACAGCAGCTCCTCCTTCCCATTCTCACGCTGCACCAGCACCTTCACCTTCGGCCCCATCGTCCGAAGCAAACCCTGATATACCTGCAAATCCTGCTTCCTATCCCCATTGACCGCCACGACCCTATCCCCCTCCCGAAACCCAGCCTTCGCCGCCGGCGACTCCTCAATTACATCCGTAACCACAATCCTTCCCTCAATCAACGCGATCGTCACCCCGCTATAACTATAATCGAAAGGCTGCTTATACGACCGGTTCGGTAAAATATAAATTTCCGACCGCTCGTAATTCAACCAAAGGTTAAAACGCCGCAACAGATCATTCCCGATCAGCCCCGCCAGCTGCGGATAGCTCGTCACGTCGTACGCGTCCTCGAATATATACGTCGGTATTTTCTTAAAACGAAACGGCCCCAGCGAAAACGTCTTCAGCGTCGTCAGCTGCATTTCCGTCTTCCCGCCAAGACCCGCCCCCTGTATCTTTACCGGCTTCTTCCGCTTAGGACTGAAGATCGCGCTATCCGAAGTGAAATTGCTCGAAAACAACAGGCATAACCCAGCCCCGGTATCAAAATAAAACCGCGACCGGATCGCCCTCGCATCTTCCAAATCTCCCTCCAGCATCGGCAATCCATAAAGCCGCGGTTTCAAAAGAAACCCACCCCTCGGATATCGGACGTTACCCCTCGTATAAATATCCATCTGACCCCGATCGTAATCGATCTTTACCAAATACCGGGAGAAAAACCCAGCCCCGACAATCCCATCGATCTTTTCTCCATAAACACTGCTCAGCAAATCATAGTCGGCTACCTGTACCTTTAGGCTATCGACCTGTACACCACCAAGCCGCAACGTCTGACAATCCAACACACGCTGCGGACATATCCCCGCCACACCGCGAAGCAAAAGCCCGCTGGCCCGGGGCACCAGCCCCAGCCTCGCAGCCGTCATAGAATCCAGCGAAATGCTCCCGCAACCCGTGTCGAAAATAAAAGTAAGACTGTCCGGGAAAGAATTGAGACAGGCCTTGCCCACAATGATCCCTCCAAACAACACCCTGAAGCTTACACTCGAAAGATAACGGTCGGCCGGCAAGACATTATCTTCCCGCTCCCCGACAATCCGTTGGATCTCGGCAATCCGTTGTGCCGTGACAGGACGGGCAACACCGGCCAGTACAAGTAGAATGGTTAGCAGCAATCTCATAGCAGCACATTTAATGGTTACAACCCAACCCAAATACCTCCTCCCTACGCACCCGGATCCCCGAGATCAAAAGAGCCCCGCAAGCCAGCCCCAAATCCTTACATGCGTTCGTAATATTCCCCCCCTGCCAATGCGAATTCATCAAAATCGGCAGATGCATCAGCGGCAGAAAAAGCAAAATCATCACTCCCAACAACCGGGTCGCCAACGATCGCATTTTATTGATCACGATGCTGACCCCAGCAGCAATCAACGCAACCCCGGTGAAGTAGATGAAGAACCGATGCCAGGGAATCCAGGTCGGCATCAATTGTTGATCACAGAAATCTACATAGATAAAATGTTGACAGCCAAAGACGAAAAGAATAAAAGCGTACCCATAGCAAGCCAATTTGACGACCGTATCCATCGTTTAAGTAATTTTGCTAAAATTGAGCAACAGCCCGGAAAACGACGAACCAATGCCTATACACGTTGGTACAAGTTGGTACAAGCCAAACCCTAATAGCCAACGGCCCTATTTTCGTGACCATTCCCGGAGGCCCGCAAAAGACCTCGTCTAAATCATAATTGCTATGCAGACCGATGAAAACCTGATCCGCCAGGTAATACGCCTATTCGAAGAAAAGACCGGCTGGGGTGACAGCGAGAAATGGACCAACCAGGACTTCCTCCAGCTCAGCGAGCTCATCCGCGACGCAACCGGCGTAACCATCAGCCACGTCACCCTCAAACGCATCTGGGGAAAGGTAAAATACGATAGCCTCCCCAATACCCATACTCTCAATACCCTGGCTCAATACCTCGGCTACGACAACTGGCGCGACTTCACCATCCGCCACTCCCAAACATCGGACCCAACCAAACCCCAAACATCAAACCCCGCCGAACCACCAACACCCGCCACACCACCAATACCCGCCACACCACCAACTCCCGCACCCCTTCAAACATCAGCCGCCGACCCACTCCAACCCGCCCCCACCAATGGCCTCCACCATTCCCCAAAACCCAGGCGGAAAAGACTCTGGCTCCTCGCCCCACTCCTGGCCATCCCCCTCATCTTCCTCCTGCTCCACGGCCAGAAACCCCCACCAATGCCCCAGGACTACGTCTTCACCAGCAAAAAGGTCGTCACTTCCGGTGTACCCAACTCCGTTATCTTCGACTACAACGCAGCCCTCTCACCCGAAGACTCCGTCGTAATTCAACAATCCTGGGATACCACCCGTCGCGTAAAAGTCTCCAAAAAAGACCACCAGCATACTTCTATATATTATTACCCCGACTTCTACCACGCTACCCTCCAGGTCCAGAACCACACCGTCAAGACACACAACCTGCTCATCGAATCCAACGGATGGCTCCCCCTGGTCGAGCAATCCCCCGTTCCCGTCTACTTCAAAAAGGAAGACGCCATCCACGACGGAAAAATTAGCCTGTCCATCGACCAAATCAAACAAAAAAACATCCAGCTCCAACCCAATCCCCCTACCGTCATGATCACCAACGTCCGCGACTACGGTGAGATCTATACCGACCACTTCACCTTCGAGACCGCCCTCAAAAACGATTACTCCGAAGGTTCCGCCGTCTGCCAGCTCAGCCGCATCTATCTCCTCTGCGAAGGCACCGCCATCTGGATACCCCTCTGCGCTAAAGGCTGCATCTCCACCGTCGACCTCTACTTCACCTACTTCTATACCGACGGTAAACGCGAAGACTTATCCGCCTTCGGTGTACCCAACTTCAACGATTACGTCAAGCTCCGCATCGAATCCGACAGCGGCCGCGCCAAAATCCTCATCAACGACAAGCTCGCCTACACCGTCCCCCGACACATCATCCGAAGCAAAATCATCGGCATCATGTACCGCTTCCAGGGCGCAGGCTCCGTCGACTACACCTCCCTCTCCAACGGAAAAATCTCCTACCGGGAAGACTTTTGAACAATAAATCTTTAGTTATTTTTTTCGAAAGATCCCCACTAGCAAAAGACTGCCTGTCGAAACCAAAACTGCCGTTGCAACATCGTCGAAAATTTTATTGGGTTCTTTTGTATAGGAATGCCAGATATAAAAAACAGCCAATATGAAGATTCCAAGACTCACAAGCCTGACCCACTTCATACTAAGCTTATCGAATATCACACCGGACATATAATACCCGCTGTAAAGAATGTTGGGTTTGTAGTTATCCTTGACTATCGTCAAGGATTCATATAGAATCGACAATGTCCTCGTCGACATATATTTGCCCGAATAACCGTATTTAAATTGTTGCTTCTCCTTAACGGAACAATAAATGCCCTCCAATAATTTTTGAATCCTCGGGTCACTAAATTTTTTCCCATCCAGATGTGCAGATAATGCGATTAAATACAACTGCCACGGAATCCTGACATTAAAACTCTCGTCATGTTCATTCCAATATTCCACATCCTGCTCGATATGACTGTCCAATACACAAAACTCGGAATGCCATAGCTTATTCAAAATCCTTTTTAATTGATTTTCCGATATGTGTTTTTCTCTGGCTTTAGCCTTCACCTTCAAAGAAACCACGTAGAGCATAAAAACAATGATCGAAAAAGATGCCGGATCCGGCAAGGTATTTTTTTCGTCGTAATACCGAAGCAACTCTTTTGCCAGTATTTCAATAGCATTCTCTATCTTATTACACCCGCCATTGATACTGATGGCCATTACGGCAAAACAGGTGGGCAAAAAATCCCGCTCCTTTTGTCCGTCATCCATAAAAAAAGCCCATCCATCATAATTCCTTACCCGGTAACAGTCCAATAAACTAACCTGTAGCCTGTCCATGAGCTTAGACGTATCGGCTACGAGTCCGTCTACAAAATATAACGAATGAAGCTGCTCAGCTATCTTTATGATATTTTTGTCATCGTTTTGGAAGTTGTTCGTGTGAGATAGCTCGCTATCATGACGGTCGATTTCTTTCCGGCAGACCAAATAATTCAACAATCCCGTAATCACATTACTATATCGGCCGTTTTCGGAAGCCCCAAGTACTTTTATTGCCGCCGACGTCCCATGAATTCCCCTTTGCCTGCTCCTCGGCACAATCAACTGCCCACAGGAACAAGCCTCGAAATGTGGTGGAATATCACTCGTCTGGATACCTGACTCTACCTGTTTGTAAATGGCCTCGGCGATAAAATCGAGAATCGTGTCTATTTTCTTAAGCTCTATCATTCACTTCTTGATATTGGAGTCGTTTAAAGTTTTAACCCAGAATTCAATCCCTTCTTTGACTAAACTCACATTTCTATCTGCCCTCCAATCCCAGTTGGTCCTTTGTCGCTTTGCACAAATCGCCTTTCGCATCATTTGTGAATGAACGTTATAGGCCTTATAAATTCGAGAATCGCCCGCTAGATTAAACGTCATGATGTAGGGATAGTCGATTTCATGCAGCTCTGACGGCTCCAACTTCGAATACTCAATACCGTCAACCCCATCCAGGAGCGATACACAGTCGGAATAATTGGGTAGCACATGTATATGGGTATGATCGACGCAAGAACCTGCGCTCTGATCTTCATAGCTGCCATGCTCGAAAAATAGTACGTCGTCGGTGGCAAGCCTGCCCTCGATAAAGCCGATAAAAGAAAAAAAGCTAGCAATATCAGTCTTTGGCATTGTCGCCAGTCCACTACTATGATACTTGCTTATTATTAAAAAATGGCCCATATCTATTGGACCAATTGATGGGATTAGCTGAAAATTGCCCCATTCATAAATATTCTTATTTAGTAAACTTTTATTTTTAGGCTGCTGTACTACATTACATAAGCTGCATTCTTGCATAAAATTTCATCGATTTAGCCTTTTCGGATAGAAGGTTGTCATTTCAAGATAGCCGATATCCAAAACGAGAAAAGGAGAAAAACACCCTTTTTTGCCCCCTTTTTTGACGATAAAATCATATACTCTTCATTTTCAATTAAATAAATTATAATTTAATCATTTGATTAAATTATTTGATTAAATCAAAACCCCGCCCTACCTTTGCCCCATCAACACAGATCGACATGCCCAAGGCAAAGCCCATAGCAAAAGAATCATCGACTGAAGAAAAAATCAAAGAAGCCGCCCGAAAACTCTTCACCCAAAAAGGCTTTGCCGCCACCCGCACCCGTGATATCGCCGACGAAGCCGGCATCAACCTGGCCCTGCTGAACTACTACTTCCGGAGCAAACAAAAACTGTTCGACATCATCATGATGGAAAACTTCCGACAGTTCATCCACGGCATCTCCTTCAACTTCCAGGACAAAACCCTATCCCTGGAACAGAAAATCGAAAAAGTCGTGAGCATGTACATCGACTTCCTGACCGCAAACCCCGACCTGCCCCTATTCATACTAACCGAGCTCAGAAATAATCCGGACCAGCTTGCCGCCAGCATCGAAGGAGAAATCGGCGAAACCCGAACCGAACTCTTCGCCCAGCTAAAAGTAGCTCACGCCGCAGGCTACATCGGCATCGAGCCCTCCCATCTGGTCGCTAACCTCTTCGGCCTTACCGTATTCCCCTTCGTCGCACGCCCCATCCTACAAAAGGTCACCGGCGCGGACGATACACAATTCAACAACCTTATGCAACAACGCAAAGAACTAATCCCCATCTGGATCAAAACCATGCTCCAGCCACCCAAACCCACAAAATAAACCCACGCGAGGGCCGCGCATTTTTTTTGCCCCACAATTAATCAAATGATTAAATCAAAATACTAAGTAATATGATTAATAAAACACCCTTACTCCTTCTGCTACTCTGGGCCATCCCAAGCCTTGCGCAGCAAGGCGCAGACGCCAGCCTAACCCTACCCCAATGCTACGATCTGGCCGAAAAAACCTACCCTCTCACCAAACAGAGAGAACTAATAACCAAAACGCGCGAATACACCGTCGACAACATAGCCAAAGGCATCTACCCCCAGCTCTCCGTCAACGGCTCCGCCACCTATCAATCCGACGTCACCAAGGTCCCCCTTCCCGCAGGCCTCGGCATCTCCGTCCCCACCGTCTCCAAAGACCAATACAAACTCTACGGCGAAGCCACCCAAACCCTCACCGACTTCGGCATCAATAAACAACGCCGCACCATCAGCCAGACCGACGCCGACCTCCAGGAAGCCAACCTCACCACCCAGCTCTATCAGCTAAAAGACCGCATCAACCAGCTTTTCTTTGGCATCCTCCTGATCGACGGACAACTAAGACAAAACGAACTCGCCGCCACCGATATCCAAACCGGCATCAATACCGTTGATGCCTCTATCCATAACGGGACCGGCTACCTCAGCAGCGCCAATAAGCTCAAAGCCGAGCTCCTGAAAACGCACCAACAAGCCGTCGAGCTAAAAGCTTCCCGCAAAGCCTTCATCGATATGCTCGGTCTCTTTCTAAATCTTTCCCTCACTGAAAACACCCAGCTCCAAAAACCACAGCCACCCTCCCTATCCGACTCCGTCAATCGGCCCGAGCTAAAAGCCTACGACCTCCAGGTCAAAGCTTATAACGAACAAATGAGACTCACCAAGCTAAACCTCAACCCCCAGCTCAACGCATTCTTCCAGGGCGGCTTGGGTAAACCCAATCCCGTCAACTTCCTCTCAACCCAGATCAGTGGCTACTACCTCACCGGCATCCGCCTCACCTGGAACATCGGAAACTTCTATACATACAAGAAAGACCGCCTCATCAACAAGAATAATCAGGAAATGGTCCAGGCACAAAAAAGTACCTTCCTCTTCAATACCAACCTAACCCTCCACCAACAAAACGCAGACATCACCAAATATCAGCAGCTCATCCAAAACGACAACGAAATCGTCGACCTACGAGAGTCCGTCAGCAAAACCTCCGCCGTCCAGCTCCAAAACGGAGTCATCACCGCCAACGACTACCTCCTCGACGTCAACGCAGCCTCACAAGCCCGTCAGGACCGTATCGTACACGAAATACAATTATTACAATCCCAGTATAATCACCAAACCACCTCCGGCAACTAACCGACCCATCGACCAAAAAACAAACGCATCGCCCCAAAATCAAACGCACCTAAAAAATAGCTCATGAAAAAGATATTCATCCCCATCCTCATCACCCTGGCCACCGCCTGCCAGCAGAACAAGCTAAAAACCGACGCATCCGGCGTCTTCGAATCCGACGAAGTCATCGTATCCTCCGAACGCGACGGCAAGCTCCTCTCCTTCCCCATTAAAGAAGGTGATAGCCTGACCAGGGGCGCCATCGCCGGCAGCATCGACGCCACCACAACCGTACTCCAAAAGCAACAAGTCCAGGCTTCGATCGAAGCCCTAAAAGAAAAAACGACCAATCCCCATCCGCAAATCGAACTGGTCCAAAAACAGCTCGCCGTCCAGCAATCACAGCTCGAACAGCAGCAAAGAGAAAAAGCCCGTACCGAACGCCTGCTAAAAGCCGACGCCGCTACCCAAAAACAACTCGACGACATCAACTCGGCCATCGACCAGCTCGAACGAAACATCGCCGTCAGCAAACAGCAAATCAATCTGTACAACTCCAACATCGCCACCCAAAACCGCACCATCACCAGCGAACAAGGCCCCCTCGAGAAATCCGCCGCCCAATACCAAAACATGATCGATAAAGGCCAGATCATAAACCCCATCAAAGGAACCGTACTCGTCAAATATGCCCTCGAAGGTGAAATGACCACCACCGGCAAGGCTCTCTACAAGATCGCCAACCTCGACACCCTTACGCTTAGAGCCTACGTAACAGGCGCACAGCTCACGACGGTCAAGCTAAACCAACCCGTCAAAGTCTACTCCGACGAAGGGGCCAAAAACTACCGCGAATACACGGGACAAGTCTATTGGATCAGCGACAAATCGGAGTTTACCCCCAAAACGATCCAAACAAAGGACGAACGCGCCAACCTCGTCTACGCCGTCAAAATCCGCGTCAAAAACGACGGCTACCTCAAACTCGGCATGTATGGAGAAGTAAAATTCTAAAGCCATGATCACTCTCGACCATATCACAAAGACATATAATAAAGGACAGTTCACCGCCGTAAAAGACATCAGCTTCGAAGTCCAGCCCGGCGAGCTCTTCGGCCTCATCGGCCCCGACGGAGCCGGCAAGACCACCCTCTTCCGGATTCTAACGACCCTCCTGCTCCCCGACCAGGGCCGCGCCGTCGTAAACAACTTCGACGTCGTAAAGGACTACGCGAAAATCCGCAGCTGCGTCGGCTACATGCCCGGCCGCTTCAGCCTCTACCAGGACCTCACCATCGAAGAAAACCTCAACTTCTTCGCCACGGTATTCGGCACCACCATCGAAGAAAACTACGACCTCGTAAAAGATATCTATCAACAAATCGAACCCTTCAAGGACCGCAGGGCTGGGAAACTATCGGGAGGCATGAAACAAAAACTGGCATTATGTTGCGCGCTGATTCATAAGCCCGCGGTCCTCTTTTTGGACGAACCCACCACCGGCGTCGACGTCGTATCCAGGAAAGAATTTTGGGACATGCTCAAACGGCTGAAGCAGGAAGGCATCACCATCCTCGTCTCCACACCCTACATGGACGAAGCCAATCGCTGCGACCGGATCGCCCTCATGCAAAAAGGCTCCATCCTTTCCATCGATACTCCCGATGGCATCGTCAAAGCCTTCCCCGAAGAGCTCTACGCCGTCCGCTCTTCCCAAACACATAGCCTGCTGCGTGAAGTCCGAGCATACGATGGCACCGACAGCTGCTTCGCCTTCGGCGACTCTCTGCACGTGACCTTCAAAACCGGCAAAAGCCAGGACCTCCTGCCCTATCTAAAGTCGAAAGGCCAAACCGACGCAACCATACAGCCTATCGAACCAGGTATCGAAGACTGCTTCATTCATCTCCTAAAAGGATAATTATGCCCACTGTCATAACTACCGATAAGCTCACTAAAAGATTCGGCGCCTTCATCGCCGCCAACGAGCTCACCTTCGAAGTGGAAAAAGGAGAGATCTTCGGTTTCCTCGGGGCCAACGGCGCCGGCAAAACCACCGCCATGCGCATGCTCTGCGGCCTCCTCTCTCCTTCCTCCGGCGCAGCCACCGTCGCAGGCTTCGACGTATACACCCAAACGGAGAAAATCAAACAAAACATCGGCTACATGAGCCAGAAATTCTCCCTCTACGACGACCTCACCGTCAGCGAAAACATCCGCTTTTACGCCGGCATCTACGGCATGAGCATTCCAGCCATCAAAACAAAAACGACCCAGCTCCTCGAAGAGCTACAATTACAAAAGGAAGCCAAAACCCTGGTAAAAGAGCTCCCCCTCGGCTGGAAACAAAAGCTCGCCTTCTCCGTTTCCATCGTCCACGACCCTTCCATCGTCTTTCTCGATGAACCCACCGGCGGCGTCGACCCCGTCACCCGCCGCCAATTCTGGGACCTCATCTACGCCGCCGCAGACAAAGGCGTCACCATCTTCGTCACCACCCACTATATGGACGAAGCCGAATATTGCAACCGCGTCTCCATCATGGTCGACGGCGTCATCTCCGCCCTCGACAGCCCCGCCAAACTCAAGGAACAATACAACGCCCACAACATGGAGGACGTATTCTACGAGCTCGCCCGTAACGCCAAACGCAAAGCCGACTAACCCAAACCACAATCTTCCATGAAACAACTCATTACATTTATACGAAAAGAATTCCTCCACGTCTTCCGCGACCGGAAAACCCTCCTCATGCTCTTCGGCCTGCCCATCGCCCAGATCATCCTCTTCGGCTTCGCCCTGTCCAACGAGATCAAAGATTCCCGCATCGCAATCGTAGATTACAGCAAAGACGCCACCACTACCCAGCTCATCAGCAAGATCGAAGCCAGCAACTACTTCGACATCCAACGCACCCTGGCCACCGCAAACGACCTGAACAACGCCTTCAAAAAGGGCAATATCAAAATGGCCATCATCTTCCCGGCCAACTTCGGCAGCGACCTCACCCACACCGGCAACGCCACCCTGCAGGTCATCGCCGACGCCTCCGACCCCAACCAGGCCACCACCATAACAAACTACTTCAACCAAATCGTCGCCGACTACAATACCTCCCTAGCCGGCTCACCCTCCGCTGCCGGAACCGCAGGAGCCGCCACCGCGCAACCCATGCAAATCATCCCTGAAATGCAAATGCTCTACAACCCCGAGCTACGCGGCGCGCCCAACTTCGTCCCCGGCGTCATGGCCCTCGTCCTGATGCTCGTCTGCACCATGATGACCTCCGTATCCATCGTAAAAGAAAAAGAGCTGGGCACGATGGAAATCCTCCTCGTATCTCCCTTCAAACCCATATACATTATCATCTCGAAACTAGCCCCCAACCTCATCATATCCATAGTCAACCTATTCATCATCTTACTCTTGAGCTACTTCTTCCTCGACCTCCCCGTCAAAGGAAGCGTACTCCTGCTAGTCACCGCCAGTACCCTCTTTATCCTAACCTCCCTATCCATCGGCCTCCTCCTCTCCATCAACGCCAAAACCCAGCAAGCCGCCATGATGGGCTCCCTAATGGGTATGATGCTGCCGACCATGCTGCTCACCGGCTTCCTCTTCCCCATAGAAAACATGCCGCTGCCATTACAAGTATTTTCCAACCTCGTCCCCTCGAGATGGTACTTTATAATCGTCAAACGAGTCATGCTAAAAGGCCTCGGCCTAACCGCCGTCTGGAAGGAAATACTCATCCTCTCCGGCATGTGTTTATTACTATTCGCTATCAGCCTTAGGAAATTTAAAATCAGATTACAATGACACGAGCCAACGGCGACTGCATTGCTCCATAAAAAAATAATTAACTCGCAATGAAAACCCTACGCTTCCTCCTAGAAAAAGAATTCCGCCAAATACTCCGCAACCGGCAGATCCTCCGCACGCTGCTCATCGCACCCGTGATCCAGCTGATCCTGCTTCCCCTCGCCGCCGACTACTCCGTAAAAAATATCTCCATCGTCGTCGTCGACAACGACCACTCCCCCATATCCCAACGCCTGATCAACAAGATCACCGCCTCCGGCCACTTCCGCCTCACCGGCTATACCGCCTCCTACAACGAAGCCCTCACTATGGTCGAACAGGATCAAGCCGACATCGCCCTCCAAATCCCTACCAACTTCGAACGCGACCTCGTCCGCGAAAACGCCAAACAACTCTTCATAGCCGTCAACGCCATAGAAGGCACTAAGGCCAACCTCGGCGGCGCCTATCTCAACACCATCATCCGCGACTACAACGCCGACATCCGCATCCGCTGGCAATCCCCCAACCCAACCGCCGCCGCACCCGCAACCAACCCAGGCGCAACCCCAAGCACCGCCAGCACAATCACCGCCGCACCCGCCAGCCACGGCACACCCACCGCAAACACCCCCGTCCCCCAAATCACCGCAACCTCCTCCAACTGGTACAACCCCTACCTGAACTTCAAACTCTACATGGTCCCCGCCATCCTCGTCGTCCTCGTCACCGCCATGGCCGCCATGCAATCCGCCTTCAACATCGTCCAGGAAAAAGAATCCGGCACCATCGAACAAATCAACGTCACCCCGATCAAAAAACACTGGTTCATCCTCGGCAAAATGATCCCCTTCCTCGTCCTGGGCATCATCCTCTTCACCCTCGGCCTCCTCGTCGGCTGGCTCTTCTACGGCATCATCCCCGTCGGCAACCTCCTCGTCCTATACGCCTCTCTCATCGTCTACCTCTTCGCCATGCTCGGCCTCGGCCTGCTGCTGGCCACCTACTCCGGTACCCAGCAACAAGCCATGTCCCTGGCTTTCTTCTTTATAAACATCTTCAATATGATGAGTGGAGTCTTCACCGCCATCGACAGCATGCCCGGCTGGGCTCAAGCCATCGTCGCCACCTTCCCCCCCAGCCACTTCATAAAGATCATGCGCATGGTCGTGCTCAAAGGCAGCGGCTTCTCAGACATCGTATACCCGATCACCGCCATGGCCGCAATCGGCCTCGTGCTCAACACCTGGGCCGTACTCAACTACCGCAAAACCAACTAAACACAACTAAGCCAACTAAAAAGGGCGCCTTTCGGCGCCCCTATAACTAAAATAATACAAAGCTTACAACGACACACCCCTCTTCCACGGAATAAAATCATCCTGCACATGCTTCACCGCCGCCACTTGCGTCTCACCGCTGGCGACACCAATCACATAATCCAATATCCTCGCCCCAGCCTCCTGTATCGTCTCCTTCCCCTCGATGATCGTACCCGTATTGATATCCATGATATCCTGCATCCGCTCATACAACGCCGTATTCGTCGCAATCTTCACCACCGGCGCCACCGGATTGCCCGTCGGCGTCCCCAATCCCGTCGTAAATAAAACGATATTCGCCCCCGACGCAACCTCGGCAGTCGTCGACTCCACATCGTTCCCCGGCGTACACAGCAAATTCAATCCCGGCTTCGTCACCTTCTCCGGATAATCCAACACCGCCGTCACCGGCGAAGTTCCACCCTTCTTGGCAGCCCCAGCCGACTTGATCGCGTCCGTAATCAATCCATCCCGGATATTCCCCGGCGAAGGATTCATATCGAAACCCGAACCAACCGCCTTCGCCCGATCGTTATAGGTTCGCATCAGCGTCGAAAACCGCTCCGCCGTCGCTACATCCACACAACGATCACTCAGATTCTGCTCCACTCCGCAAAGCTCCGGGAACTCCGACAGGATCACACTCCCGCCAAGAGCCACCAGCAAGTCGGAAGTATACCCGATCGCCGGATTCGCAGAGATCCCCGAGAAACCATCCGAACCACCACACTCCAACCCGATACACAGCTTACTCAGCGGCGCCGGTTGACGCGTTTGCTGATTCGCCAAAATCAATCCGGCAAAAGTCTGTTTGATAGCCTCCGACAACAAAGCCGATTCCTTCCCGACCTTCTGCTGCTCCAGGATATATAAAGGCTTCGAGAACTGCGGCGCCCGCTTCTTGATCTCTTCTTCTAATATGCTTACCTGCGCATTCTGACAGCCCAGGCTCAATACCGTAGCCCCAGCCACATTCGGATGCGTAATATAACCCGCCAGCAGCCCGCAGAGCGCCTGCGCATCCTGCCGCGTACCGCCACACCCGCCGTCATGCGTCAAAAATTTGATTCCATCCACATTCGGGAAAAGCCGCTGGTTCGTATTCCCCGAATAGTCCGCCTGCAGATCGGTCGACAGAATGTCTTCCACACTCTTCCCTGCTTTATAAAGCTCGATCAATTGCTGCGACTGCAGCTGATAAGAACGGTTCCTTCCATACCCCAGGTCCGTCACCAACGCCTGTTGCAATACATCCAGGTTCCGGTTCTCGCAAAAAACCATCGGGATTACCACCCAATAATTGGCCGTACCTACGCTGCCGTCGGCACGGTGATAACCGTTGAACGTCCGGCCCGAAAACTTAGTAACATCCGGCTTGGACCAATCCGTATGACGCTCCCCAACCGAAAAATCATTAGCCGCATGCTTGATACTGGTCGTACTGATCAACCCGCCCTTTGGAATCGGCTGCTGCGCCTTACCGACCAGCACACCATACATGATGATCGAATCCCCCACGGCCAGGTCGACCGTAGCAAACTTATGCTTAGCCTTTACGATCTCCTGTAAAACATAATCCTCCCCTTCGAAGCTGACCTTCGTCCCCTTGTCGAGACCAGTCAACGCTACCAGCACATTATCGTCCGGATGGACTTTTAAAACAGTTTGTGCGCTCATAAAAACTATTTATTTATTTGCTAATTGAGCCAACGCCGTCGTGGCCCCTTTATTAATCAAAGTATCGAGACTCTTGCGTACCGCCCCTTCGAAACCCGGGATCTCCGTCAGATCCGCCCCCCACAATCCCTGATCTTTCAAGGCCGTAGTGACCACCACATCCGGCTCCTGCTTCCACAGCTCACTAAAATACGCCGCCTTGTCGTCCGTCACAGGCCCCGACGCCCCCTTCATAAAGAGAAGATAAGCGGCAAAACCCAAAACGACATGCGCCAGCGGCTCCTCATGATACTTATGCAATAGCACGGGCACCACCCGCATCTTGATCTTCGACGAATACTGCATCGTAATGCTTATCCACTGATGTTGAATATGCGGGTTCCTGAAACGGTCCAGCACCTTCAGACCAAAATCCCGAGCCTCCGCCAGCGGCAGCTCATAAGGAATATTCGGAGCGATTTCTTTTAACATCAGATCGGCCACAAACGCAGAAAACGCCGCATCATCCATCGCACTCTTTACCGTCGGAAACCCGGCCAATACAGCCAAGCCACAGCTCAACGTATGCGTTCCATTCAGCAGCCGAAGTTTCAGCTCCCGGTAGATCTCGATATCTGGCGCAATAATCACTCCCGCATCGGCAGAAGCAAACGACAGCACAGACTTTACCTTCTCATCTCCTTCGATCGCCCAAAGCCTGTACACTTCCGATATCGCCAGCAAATCATCCGTATAGCCAAGCTCCTGCGTCAGCTTCGCCAGCGTAGCCGCATCCGGCTTACCCGGAACAATCCGGTCCACCAGCGAGCTGCAAAAACGGCAATGTTGGTCTACCCACTCTACAAATTCATCATCCAGCTTATTAAAGGCAGCCAGCTGCTTGACGATACCCAACAGCTTCTTTCCATTGTCGACGATCAGCTCCGTCGGGATGATGACCATCCCGCTCTCGGCGCTCCCGTCAAAAGCGGTGTAACGTCCGTAAAGAAACGCCAGCAGCTTTCCTGGAAAAGAAGCCGGAACCCGCCCCAATACTTCTTCCTCCACCAGCTGAATCCCCACCTCCGTCGTATTCGAAACGATAATCTGCATCTCGGGCCGGCTGGCCAGAGATAAAATATCGTCCCATTGATTTTTCGCCGACAATACCCGGCTGATCGCACTGCAAATAATATTTTCTTCCACTTTCTTCCCTTCCTCGATACCCCGCACACACAAAGTATAAAGGCCGTCCTGCCGGTCGAAGGCGCCAGCGTCCCCGGATTCCGTGGACTTCACCACCACGACCCTTCCGTTGAAGAGCCCCTGGCGATTTGCCTTGTCGATGAAGTAATCCGGCAACCCCCTGAGCAGCACCCCCGTTCCAAACTGCAGCACTTTCTCAGGCAGAGTAAATATTCCAGCATCCGGCTTTATCACACCCGCTGTCTTGACAGCCGCTAAATTTTCTTTTGATAGATTCATGATTTTTTTTGTTTAACGGGATTCCCCGCTTAACACAGTCCGCGCAATCTTCAATGCCCGAACCGTATTTTCATATAATAGGTCGTAATTCTCGGTCTTGAGTATATCCTTGCTGATCATCTTGCTTCCAAGCCCCACCGCACAAACTCCCGCCTTTACCCACGAACGGATATTGTTCTCGTCGATCTCCACCCCACCCGTCGGGATAAACAATTGATCCTGGAACAATTCCCTTATAGAGCTCACAAACTCCGGCCCAAGGATATTTGCAGGGAATATCTTTATAAGCGCCGCCTTGTGCTGCTGCGCCGTATAGATTTCCGTCGGCGTCATACAACCCGGAACCCACAGCAGCCCAGCCTTGTCAGCGACAGCCGCCACTTCGGGATTGACGATCGGCGACACGATGAAATCCGCACCCGCCGCCACAAACGCCTCCGCATCCTGCTTGGACTTTACCGTACCAATCCCCAGGTACAGGTCCGGAGCCTCAGTCGCCAGCACTTTCTTCATCATCGTAAAATTATCCAGCGCCGCCGTTCCCCTGTTCGTATATTCCACCGCCCGAACACCAGCCCGGTACAGCGTCCGCATCACCTCCAGACATACGGCCGGACTCTCCCAATAAAACAACGGTAATATCCCTTGCGATAAAATGCTTTGTAAAACAACTTTCTTATCCTTCATAACTTGCCATAAATTTTTCGATCTCGTGCGCACGCTGATGCGTCGCATCGCTTGGAATAAATAATTTCTGATAGGCCGCCGCCGTCGCAAACTCCAGCGTCTCCTGCACCGGCTTGCCCGCAAGCAGCCCATGGATCAAACCTCCCATAAAACAATCCCCGCTGCCCACTTTATCTAAAATCTTTTCAGATACATACTCTTTTGAATGATGAAGCCTTCCTTCCGTAAAAAAGGCCGTGTAATACTGGATTCCTCCAACCCCATGGTCGAACCGGAACGTATTAGCCACATGCTTCACCCGCGGAAATTGCTCTATGATCCGCTCACTCGTCATCTGCGCATGCTCCAGATACCCCTTCTTATCCCCCTCGGCAATCACCGAGCCATCCACCGGTATCCCCAGCATCTTCTCCGCCGCCCACAGATTCCCCATGACGAAATCACAATATTGTACCAGCTCCGGCATGATATCCGTCGGCGCCGAACCATACTGCCACAGCTTCGCGCGGTAATTCAGGTCCACCGAAATCGTCAGCCCCTTCCTCTCGGAAGCAGCCTTCAACAATTCCTCCGTCACCTTCGCCACCTGCAGATTCAACGCCGGCGAGATCGCACTAAAGTGCAGCCAGCCCACATCCTGCAACACCGCATCCCAATCCACCATCCCCGGCTTCAAACTGGCAAAGGAAGAATGCGCCCGGTCATAGATCACGCCCGCATTCTTCATATCTTTTCCCGTCGGCAGAAAATACAACCCTAACCGCTCGCCTCCATATTGAACTCTCGACATATCTACCCCCTTCTCTTCCAGGTAGCCCGCCACCTGCCGGCACAACAGATTGTCCGGCATAGCCGTGAAATACGCAGACGGTGTCCCCCAAAGGGCCAGCGCCGTAGCGACATTCGCCTCCGCACCACCGATATAAAAAGGCAACACATTTTCTTTTAGCCAATCTCCATTCCCATCCGGACAGATGCGAAGCAACAACTCGCCAAAAGACAACACTTTTTTACTCATAATTCAACCATTGCTTTGATCACGCCGCTAGCCGGGTCCAGCCAGCTGGCAAATTCATCCTTTACACTATCGAAACCAACCCTATGCGTAATATACGTCGTCGGATCTATCAGCCCCTCCTTCATCGAGCTCATCACCTTGTCGAAGTCCTCCCTCGTAGCATTCCGGCTGCTCATCAACGTCCCCTCCCGCTTATGAAACTCAGGGTGACTAAACGAAATCTCACCCTTCTGCAAACCCACCAGCACATAACGCGCACCATGCGCCATATATTGAAATGCCCCATTGATTGCCCTCTGACTCCCCGTCGCATCGATCACCACCGTCGGCATATCTCCCTTCGTTATATGACGTAATTGCTCCATCACATCCGCATCCAAACCATTCACCGTATGCAATACCTCCAACCTCTCTCTACAAAACTTCAGCCGACCCGGATTGATATCCATCGCAATCACTTCTCCCCCCGCAATCCTGGCTGCTTCCATCGTCCCAAGCCCGATCGGCCCCGCACCCACCACCAATACAAACTCCCCCGGCTGCACTCCCGCCCTTCTCACCGCATGTTGCCCGATCGCCAAAGGTTCCACCAACGCCAGCTGATCGTGGGAAAGCCCGCCGCCATGCACCAGCGAAGAAGACGGCACCGACAAGTACTCGACCATCCCCCCATCGATATGCACTCCGCAAACCTTGATCGTCGTACAGCAATTCGGCTTCCCACTACGGCACGCAATACAAGTCCCACAGTTGAAATAGGGAATGATTGTCACCGCCTCACCCGGCACAAACCCCGGCGCCTTGTCGAAATCGACCAGGTCCCCAGCCAGCTCATGCCCCAATATCCGCGGATAAGAAAAATAAGGCTGTGTCCCTTCAAACGCATGCAGATCAGTCCCACAAATTCCAATCCTGCGTATCTTGATAATCGCCTCCCCAGGTCCAGCCAGCGGCGCATCCGCCTCCCGGTATTCAAACTCCCCAGGTCGTATACAAACAAGTGTCTTCATAATAATATCTAATGTCTGCCCTTACGGGCGATGGGCCTCCGGCCCCTCCTACGCATTAGCGAGGGCTCTATCCAAATGCACATACCCCCCATCCACATGAATCAACTGCCCCGTCGTATGACTCGACCGCTCAGATAACAGAAAGACAGTCATATTCGCAATCTCCTCCGCCGTCGTCATTCTATTCTCCAAAGGAATATTCTTAACAATAGCAGCCAGCTTCTCCTCCGGATTAGCCAGCGTCTTCACCCACTTCTCATATAACGGCGTCCAGCACTCCGCCACGACAATCGCATTCACGCGAATCCCATACTTCAACAGCTCTACCGCCCACTCCCTCGTCAACGCATTCCTTCCCCCATTCGCCGCCGCATACGCCGAAGTACCACCCTGCCCCGTCTCCGCCGTCTTGCTGCTGATATTCACGATCGCGCCCTTCGAAGCCTTCAAAGCCGGCAACGCATGATGCGCCAGCAGGTAATAATGGACCAGGCTCTTATGCAGCGAAGCAATAAAAGCGTCATAGCTGCCATTCTCGAGCCCTACCCCATCATTCACACCGGCATTGTTCACCAACCCATCTATACGACCACACTGCTCCAGCACCGCCTTCACCGCAGCCTCACACTCCTCGGGCCGGGTCAGCTCAGCCGTAAACTGAAACGCCTTCCCACCCGCAGCCGCTACAGCCGCTTTATTATCCTCTTCATTGCGGCCAATGATAAACGGTATCGCACCCTCAGCAGCTAGTACCTTCACGATTCCCTCTCCGATTCCCTTGGCGCCGCCAGAAACGATCACCACCTTGTCCTGTAATCCTAAATTCATAAGTTGTAAAATTTTATAGCATTCCCGCCAAAAAACGCGGCTTTCTCATCGGTTGAAAAAGAGGAAAAATAATCCTCGACTACCCCCAAAACCTGCTGATACGACGCTGCCACCAGGCACACCGGCCAATCCGAACCATACATCAGCCGATCCATCCCAAACGCCTCCACCACCGTATCGATATAGACCTTCAAATGCTCCGGTTTCCATTTCGACCAATCCGCCTCCGTCACCATTCCCGACACCTTACAGTAAACATTCGGGAACGCCGCCACGGCATGAATCGCCGACTTCCACTCGTCCGTAATATACCGGTCCTTGATATGCGGCTTCGCAATATGATCGACCACAAACGCCTGCTCCGGAAACGCCGCAACAAAATCCTTCGTGTACCCCAGCTGGTCCGGATAAATCAAAATATCGTACGTATACCCATAAGACGCCAGCAACCCAATCCCCCTCTTAAACGCCGGGCTCAGCATCATCGCCCTGTCCGTCTCCCCCTGCAGCACATGCCGGAACCCCTTCATCTTGGGAAATCTTTTATAATACGAAAGCTGCCGCTCCACATCCGGATGACGCAAATCTATCCACCCGACCACTCCCTTCACAAAATCATACTTCTGCGCATTGGCCAGCTGAAAATCATTCTCGTCTTCCGACGAATCCGACTGCACCACCACACAGCCGTCGATGCCACCCGCCTGCAAAAGAGGCAGCAGGTCCTCCGGCATAAAATCCCGCTGGATAACCGACATATGCGGCCCTATCCAGCTATCCCTGATGGGATCGAATTTCCAAAAGTGCTGATGCGAATCAATTCTTTGCGCTTTCATACGCCTTTACATTTTGCCGGGCCTGGCCAAGATGATCGATACCCAGCTCGATCACGTCTCCCGGCTGTAAATAAACATTTGGTTTCATCCCCAAACCTACCCCCGGAGGAGTTCCCGTCGATATGACGTCCCCGGGCAGCAAAGTCATAAACTGACTGGTATAGGAAATAAGAAAAGGAATTTTAAAGATAAAATTAACCGTCGAGCTGTCCTGCACCTTTTTCCCATTTAAAGACAACCACAGTCTCAACGCATCCACGTTCCCCACCTCATCCGGCGTCGCCATCCAGGGACCCATCGGAGCAAAGGTATCGCACCCCTTACCCTTATCCCAGGTACCGCTACGCTCGATCTGAAACTCCCGCTCCGATACGTCATTGTGCAGAACATAACCGGCTACATAGTCCATCGCCTCAGATTCCTCGACATAGCTCGCCTTCTTCCCGATCACTACCGCCAGCTCCACCTCCCAATCCGTTTTCTTCGAATTGCGGGGAATAACAATATCATCATTCGGCCCCGCCAGCGCGGTCGTCGACTTCATAAAGATCACCGGCTCCGGCGGAGGCTCTACACCCGTCTCACGGGCATGGTCGATATAATTGAGGCCGATACATACGATCTTCGACGGCCTGGCAATCGGTGAACCCAGCCGCACGCCCTCCGGCAATACCGGCAGGCTTCCTTTATTCTTATCTAAAAACGACTTCAATCTATCCAGCCCACCGCTCTCGAAAAACGCCTCGTTATAGTCTTCGCCAAAAGCCGAAGTATCATAATAAGAATCGTTCAAAACTATCCCTGTCTTTTCCTTACCCAAAAGGCCGTGTCTGATTAACTTCATATTCGTTTAATTATTCAATTTTGTAAATCCACCATCGATCGGGTAATCGCAACCCGTAATAAAGGAGGCCTCATCGCTGCACAGATACAAGATCAATCCCGCAATCTCTTCCGGCTTCGCCATCCTGCCGATCGGCTGCGTCTTCGACAGCTTCTCGAACATTTCCTGCTCCTTGCCCGGATAGTTCTTCTTCAGGAACCCATCCACAAACGGCGTATGGACCCGCGCCGGCGAAATACAATTACAACGTATCTTATCTTTCAAATAGTCCTTCGCCACCGACAAGGTCATCGAATAAACCGCGCCCTTGGTCATCGAATAGGCGAATCGATCGGGAATTCCCACCGTCGCCGCTATCGAGCACATATTCACGATCACACCGCCCTTACCCTTCAGCTTCGGAACACCAGCCCGCAAACAATTATAGACACCTTTCACGTTCACTTTATACAACCGGTCGAAATCTTCTTCCGACGTCGACTCCGCCGTCCCGATATGCGACACCCCTGCACTATTCACCACGATGTCCAGACTGGAAATACCCGCAAACACCCCATCCACCTGCTTCTGATCCGACACATCACAAACCTTCGCCACAGCCTTACCCCCTTCCGCTTCTATCTCCTTCACTACCCCGCTCGCCTGGTCCTCGTTGATATCCATAATATACACCGTCGCCCCCTGTTTAGCCAGCAACAACGCCACCGCCTTCCCAATTCCACTCCCCGCTCCCGTTACCACCGCATGCTTATCCGACAAACTGAACATCGATAATTATTTTTTTAATGAAAAAATTCGGTCCATCAATCTCCACTTCTCCCCCGGCTTTCCGCCAGGTATCGCCACCTGGTACTTCCACATCAGCTGCTCCCACTTCTCGACTACCGCATTTCCCGCATCCATCGCCCCCTTCTTCTCGAAGCTAAAATCAGGCACTGTCTCCATAATCATAAACAAACGGTTCTCCAATCGATATATCTCCATCGACACAATCCCGCTCTCCAAAATACTCGCCTGGATCTCGGGCCAAACACTCCTATGATACTCCTCGTACTCCGCAATCAACGCCTTATCAGGCTGCAGATCGAGCGCTAAACAATATCTCATGCTGTAACTAATTCTGTCGTTTTAACTTTATGCCCCCTCAGCCCAAAATACAGGATAAACGCAAAGCAAATGATCGGCATGATATACGCTATCTGAATGCTCCCCGTCTTATCCGATATGATACCCATCACCAACGGCGCAAACGCCCCGCCAATAATCGACATCACCAGGAAAGAAGAAGCCATCTTCGTCTCCTCTCCCAAATCCTTTATACCAAGGGCGAAAATCGTAGGGAACATGATCGACATGAAAAATGGCGTAGCCGCCACCGCATACACCGCAACATCCCCCTTCGTCGCCAACGCTACCACCAGCAGACTAATGGCAATCGCCGCATATATGCTCAACAACCGCTGCGGCTTGACCCACTTCATAAAGAGCGTGCCCAAAAAGCGTCCCGCCATAAAACCCATCATCGCATATCCCATCAGGTTTCCCGCAGTCTTCTCGGGAATACCCGCCGTATACCTGGCAAATCGAATAAAAAAGCTCAACACCCCCACCTGCGACCCCACATAAAAGAACTCGGCAATCACCGCCCACCGCACGTGCGAAATCCTAAAAACATTCAGCGAAAACTTCGTTCCATGCCCCCCTTCCTTTACCTCTGGCAGCTTAGTAAAAATAAAAAGCACCGCTACCAAAACCAACACCGCCGCAATAATCAAATAAGGCGACTTCAACGAATTCGCTTCCTGTTGTAAGTAAGCCTGCAGCGTCCCCTGCGCCTTCATCACATCCAGCTCCTCCTGCGTATGCTCGATGCCCGAAAGGATGAAGTGTGTCCCGATCAACGGCGCCACAAAAGCCCCTAGCCCATTAAAAGACTGCGCGAAATTCAACCGCTGCTCCGACGTCGCCGGATCCCCGAGTATTGTCGCATAAGGATTGGCCACCGTCTCCAAAAACGTCGCCCCGCTGGCCGCTACAAACAGCGCCACCAAAAACAAGATAAAATTCCGGCTATCGGCCGCCGGGTAGAAGAGCAGCGCACCCAGCGCGAACAGAAACAATCCGAATAAAATCCCCTTCTTATAGCCAAATTTGTGCGAAAACAAACCCGCCGGTATCGCAATCACGAAATAACCAAAATACACGGCAAAGTCGATAAGCGAAGACTGTGTATCGCTCAGCTGACACACCTTCTTTAAATGCGGGATCAATATCCCATTGATATTATGCAGGAAGGCCCACAAAAAGAAGAGAACGCAAACCAGGACAAAGGGTAGTAAGAATTTGTTTTTTGACATCAGTTCGTATGGTTAAGAATCGTTGACAAAATTGCCGCAAATAGCCCATCCATCAGCAAGCTATTTTCCAAAGAAAGCGCATTTACCCCGAGAACCAACGCATCATGTTATCCGACTATTAAGTTATTTTAACATTATAACCGCAAAATACCTGATTTTCAGGAATATTCGACATAAACCCTCCCCCCTTCCCGTTTAAACTATAACCATTACCCCCAAAATGCGCTACACCCTCCTATTACTATTGATAACCCTATCCTCCTGCAAGCACGAAAAGCTCAAATACCTTCAAAGCACCTATCCCTCCGGCAAGCCCAAACTATACTATTACTTCGACAGTAAAGAAGACGCCGACCAGCTCCCCATCGTCCACATAAAAGACGGAATCGGAACCGTCAACAAACCCCTCACCTTCGGCGTCGAATATTACTATGAAAACGGAAAGCTGATGGTCAAAGGCCAATACATCAATGGCCAAACCTCCGGACTCTGGCAGTACTACTACGAAGACGGCGTCCACCAAGCCAGGTCCTATTACCTCAACGGACTTGGCAAAGACTCCGTCTATTGCTGGTACCCCGACGGCAAGCTAAAAAGGCTACTGATCGAAATCGATACCCTAAAACACTACTGGCACGGGACCGACTATTTTGAAAATAGCAATAAGTTGTATGACTATGGCTTCTTCATGGGAACAGACGACCACTGGCTTATGACCGGTCCTTGGGCCGAATGGTTTGAAGACGGCAAACAAAAATTCCGGGCAGAACTCAAATCTGGTTCCACTATAGGCAAATGGCAAAAATGGGACTCGCTCGGCAACCTCCAAGAAGGAGACAGCACCATCAACGTCACCAGCGAATTCGAAAACTTTTAAGACCTCTCCTTAACAACATCACTCCCAATATGATATAATAGAAATACCTCATAGGTAATAAATCCCCTCCAATATACGTTTATATCAGAACCACGACCCTTTAAAAATGCGCTACACTCCGCTACTCCTATTACTAACCTTATTCTCTTGCAAACAAGAGAAAATCAAAGTCCTATGGGACACCTACCCCTCCGGCCGCCCCAGGACCGTCTACTACTTCAACAACAAGGACGACCAGGAACGCTTCCCCTACCTCTATATAAAAAACGGCATCAACAACACCCGTCAGCCGATCGCCTACTTCATAGAAAAATATTACGAAAACGGAAAGCTCCTGTCCTCAGGACTGAACATCGACGACAAAAAAACCGGATGCTGGGAATATTATTTTGACAATGGCCGCCCCCAAGCCCGCTACTATTACCGCAATGGAATCAATAAAGACACCGTCTACTACTGGTATCCCACCGGCAAGCTAAAAAGAAGCCTCATCGAAACCGATACCCTCCAACACTGCTGGCACGGCATAGACTACCTGGAAGACGGAAGCAAAGCCGTCGAAAGCAACCTCACCAAAGACAGCCTCAACAACTGGACCTATAACGGCCAATGGAAATCATGGTACCACAACGGCAAACCCAGCTTCGAGGCCAACATGAAAGACAACTGGTCCATCGGCAAATGGAGCGAATGGGATTCCTCCGGCAACCTCCACCAGGGCATAAAGCCCGTCAACATCACCCTCTAAGAATCCCGTAAATTCCCCAACGCCCATAACGTAAAACCCCTACTTCCCCACCAATCGATACACCTCGCTCCCCGCCAGCAAAAAAGCCCCCAGCCCATAATCCTCGAAATCCGGAACCTTATCATAGCTCACCGGCTGCCCATCCTTCGGCTCCTTCCCCGTCCCCTGCACCCAGCCCAAAAAACCATTCTCATGCAGCGACTCCTTCACCATCGAATTCCAGGCCTTCATCACCACCGGTAAATACACCTTCTTATCCAACAATCCCTGCCTTACCCCCCAGCCAATCCCATACGTAAACAAAGCCGTCCCCGTCATCTCCTTCCCCCCAAAATGCGTCGAATCATGCAAGCTCGCATTCCAATACCCATCCTCACGCTGAAGCGGAACAACCGCCTTCACCATATCCATATAATCCTGTAAATACTCCGCCCGATGCGGCTCTTCCTTCGGCAGCAACGTCAATACCCGAACCAGCGCAGCAAGCACCCACCCATTCCCTCTGCTCCAATAACAATTGCGACCATTAGGCTCCTTGTAAGGCGGCACAAAATCCTTATCCCTCCACCATAAATGCTCCTCCTGGTTATACAAACCATTCCCCCCATGCTTATACTTGGTGAAATGATACATCTCGGACATCTTATGAAAATAAGCTGTATCTGAATACAACACCCCCAGCCTCGTGAACAATGGCATCGCCATCTGTATCGCATCGATCCAATGCCAGTCGTCGATCTTATCGCTGGCCACCATATTATCCATTGTCGCCTTGATCGGCCTGATATACGAAGAATCCTTGAAAACATCGAACACATCGATATACGTCTGACCGCAGCACTGATCGTCCGCATTCCTATCCGTCGTCCCATTTCTCGGCGTCCACTGATGTTTATTTCCCCAGTCCACCGCGTAGAAAAGATAACGCTTCTCCGGGTCCACATCATACAAAGCCATCAATCCCTCATAATACACCGCCCTCGTCCAGATATGACTGGGCCTGGCGATATTGGTCACAATCTGTACCCCTGGGTCCGGCCATTTCTTCATAAAATATTGATTCGCTTTCCGCATCGCCTGCAAGACCTCCCTTCGCGACCCAACCTTCTGCGCACTCGCCGTCGAAACAACCAGCAGCAATAAAATCGACCACCTATATCTCATATAAAACTTTTTTACGGCATCTTCTTCAACCCCTCCCACCTCACCGACCATCCCTTCGGAAACCCCGGCAACGCCCCCGACCCATCATAACCCGCACACATCAACGCCACCGCCGTCAACAATCCCCCATTCCCCGGCAGATAAATCCGCAGCCGGTCATCCTGGTAATTGTGCCCATCCGGCAGATACGTATTTTTCTTCACCTGCATCAGCAACGCATCCACCGCCTTCTCCGGCATCCCCAGCCTCGTCGCCGACATCGCCGTCAGCGGAAAATCCCACCCCCAGGTATCCTCCCAGCTCCAATTCTTATCAATCCAGTTGAAAGTCGCCCGCATCACTACCGGGTCCAGCCCCCTTGTCGCAGGCAATACCCCAAACGTACCCAGCACCGCCGGATGGTCCGTCCTGTAACGAGGATTGGTATACGAATCCAGCGCACTTTCCGTCGGAAAATACAACCCATCCCTCACCGGCAATGGCGACAGTTCCCGCAGCACACGCGCCCAAGCCGAATCCTCCTTCATACCCAGCCGAACCCTCCACTCCTGCGCCACACCCAATGCCCACCGCCAGTACGCCAGCTCGAAACAAGGATTGAACGTACTATCCTCCTTAAACCGCTCCTGCGCCGGTATCAATCCCTTCCCCAAAATATACCTGCGCGTCGCCGTATCATACCAGGCATAGGAAGACATAAAATCCGCCGTAGCAAAAACCAGATCTTTATACTTGTTTAATACATCTTTCGAACCTGCACGATAACACAGCTCAGCCAGGTAGATAAAATGCGGCTGCTGCCAAATCAAAAAAGCGCCCACAGAAGAAGGACTCTCCCTACCCGCCGGGTCCGTCATCTTCTGCCAGCGAACACCGGCATATCCTTGCCGTTGCGCAATCCCGCGAGCCACATCCGCTACCTTCCCATACCAGTCCAGCGAACGCTCCAGCAGCTCGGGATGCCCCCACAACGCAAAGTGCGCCCCATGCCACCAATGCATCTCCAGGTGCGGCTTCCCAAACCAAGAGTTATACGTCAACCCCGTCTCCTGCGGCGGATACCGACCCGCCTCCTGCACCCGCAGCAAGTAC
>JAFDYG010000102.1 GCA_018267545.1 Bacteroidota bacterium | reverse complement strand
GGCTTTTTGCCATTGGTTGCGTGGTTGTATGTTAAGTCTTTTCATTGTTGTGTTTTTGGGGGCCGGGGCCTGTGGGGCGCGAGGCCCGGTGGGGCCAGAGGCCGTGGAGCCAGGGGGCCTGGTTGGTAATTAAGATGATACGGAATAGCCGGAGCCGAAGCCGCCGCGGACGATACTGGTCTTGCCGAAGTTGCCGCCTATGTTGCTGTGCTCGCTGATGGCGCTGGAATAATAGCCGGCGCGGGTATACACGCCGTTATTGTAGGTGCCGTAGGGGCGGAAGGCGTAGTACCAGAGCAGGGCGGTGCCAATCCCGCCGCCGTGATAGTGGGCGCGGGTGTAGGGGGCGGTAGAGTCGCCGCGCACATAGACCTTGTTGCCGCTCTGCCATTCGTTGGAAGGGCGGTGACAGGAGGCCAGTGCGGCCGTGATGAGAATGAGCTCTATGTGTTTAGTCTTTTTCATTATTTAACGGTAATGAAGATCTGATAGTCTTTTTTTACGCTGAGGGTTTTGGTGTCGCCGTTAGTGCTTTCACCCTGGGTGCTGATCATACCCAGGGCAGGCACGGTATCTCTGTGCTCTACGGTGGTGTATTCGCTGTTGTTGACCCATACTTTGTGACGGGTGAGGATGACGTCGTGGGTGCTGTCGGCATGATCGACGGAAATAGCGGTTTCGACAGAGCCGTTGTGGTCGACCGTGTTGGTTTCGTCTTCGTTCTTGTTATTGCAGGCAAATAGAAGGAAGAGCAGAGAGAAGAGCCATAGTTTCGATCTCATGTGTCGGTTATTAGGAGGAATAAAGATAATATGTGGGGGCGGATCGTAGAAAAGGAATCGGGATGAATGGTATAAACGCGCAGCGCCGCCCCTGGATGGGCGGCGCTGCGGTAGTAAGGAAGGTATTTTTCCTAGTAGCTCTTGTTTTGTATCAGGTTGGGGTTCTTGTTGATTTCCGTTGCGGGAATCGGGAAGAGGGCCTTGTCCATGCTGGAGGGATCGTGCTGGAACCATTGTGCTGTGGCAAAGATTCCGAAGCGGATGAGGTCCATGCGGCGGCGGCCTTCGGCTGCAAATTCCCAGCCCAGCTCGTCCAGGAAGCGGCCGTATGGGATATTGAGATTTTGTTGGGTGGCGAGGGCGCCGTTTTCCCAGTGGCCGTATTTGTATACGCTGTTCCCCTGGAGCTGGGCGCCGGTGACGGTAGCTTTGGCGGGGGCGGTGGTGAAGTTGCGCTGACGGACCTGTGTAACCAGGACGGCTGCGTCGTCGGCCTTACCCGTACGCAGGAGGGATTCTGCCTTCATCATGAGGATGTCGGCGTAGCGGAAGATAGGATAGTCGTTGCTGAGGCCGGCCTTTGCGTTGGGCTTGATTTCATATTTACCGATGCGATATCCTTCGTTGGAAGCGCTCTTTTCGATGCCGTTCACCGTCTTGACGAAGGTGATGACGAGGGCTCCGGTGGAAGCGCTGTATTGGGGACCCTGGATCCAGGTGTCCTTCAAACGCTGGTCATCTACATCATATGTGTCGATGAACTGGGGAACGGCGCAGTCGCCGCCCCAGGGCTGCACCTGCATCGGGAATACCTGCTGCATGAGGGGGTCCAGGGTTTTCATGTGGATTTGGAATTCGGTGCCGAAGGTTTCGTCGTAAGGCACAGAGAAGATGAGCTCTTTCGAGCTTTCGTTGGTGGTCTTGAAGATGTCCTTATAGCGGGGCTCGAGAGCATAAGAACCCTTTGCGGCCTGGGCGATCACGTCGTTGCACTGCTCGATGCACTTGTCCCACTGGGTAGTCCCGGTGTAGACGCCGGCGTTGAGGTAGGTGCGGGCGAGACAGGCTTTGGCAGCCCATTTGTTGAAGCGGCCGTAGGTGGTCTTGTCGACGACTTCGGAAAGCAGCGGCATGGATTCGGTGAGCTCCTTGACGACGAAGTCATAGACCTGCTGGCGGTTGCTTTGAGTGGGCAGACCGGTCGCCTTGTAGTCGGTGACGATGGGCACATTGCCGTGGTTGTCGAGGAGCATGGAGTAATAGAAGGCGCGCATTGCCCGTAGCTCGGCAATGACGTTTTCTTTACCGGTAGTGACGGGAATTTCACCGGAATTGATCTGGTAGATCACGCGGTTAGCCGTGTTGATGCCGGTAAAGCAGCGGCTCCACAGACCGTTGGGCTGGCCTTCGTTCGAAGTCCAGGTGTGACGGTGCATACGTTGATAGGTGCCACCGTCCACCCAGCCGTTGGGCCGGGCGGGGGTGATGATTTCATCGGCGCTTTCTTCTTCGACGTCGAACATGCCCTGCCAGCCTGCCGACAGCGCACGCATGTTGGAGTAAACCGGTGCGATGATGGCGGGAACGTCGCCCGCGGTCGGCTTGAAATTGTCCGCGAGCAGTTCGGAGTAAACAGTTTCGTCCAGCTTGGTACAGCCGCTACCCAGCAGGATGGTTGCTGTTACGGCAGAAAGGATGGTTATTTTCGGAAATATATTTTTCATATGTTATTTATTCGTGTGTGATGTTTAGAATGTGACATTGGCGCCAATGGTGAAGGTGCGGGTTGTCGGATACTTATCGCGCTGGTCGTTACCCGGGGTCAGGCGGGCGTCGGACGAACCTCCCGTGCGGGAAACTTCGGGGTCGATGCCTTTGTAGCCGGTGATGGTTGCCAGGTTGAGACCGGCGGCGTAGACGCGTACATTGCGAATGTATTTGTTCTTAACCGGGATCGTGTAGCCGAAGGTGACGTTGTCGATCTTGACGTAGTCGCCGTTTTCGATGTATTCGCTGACGAAGTAGAGGTCATCGGTGAGGACGGCTTTGCCATACACCTTATCGAACGCAGACTTCAGCATATTGTACTGGGTGTTCTTTGTCGTGGAGTAGAACATGCGCTGGAAGTTGAGGATCTGAAACTTGAAGGCGCCACGGATGACGACGCTGAGGTCGAAATTCTTGTAGCGGAAGTTGTTGTTCCATCCTGCATAGTATTTGGGGAGACCGTTGCCCAGGATCTTTTTGTCTTCGTTCTTGTTGGCGCTGATCGGCTTGGGTTTGCCGTCGGCTCCTTCGATGATCCATTTGCCGTCGGGGGTGATGTCGATGGATTTGAAGCCATAGAAATCGCCAACGGGTCTACCGATATAGAGACGGTGGGTGCTGGTTTGGATGGGTTCACCCGTAGCACCTGCGTCGACATAGTTGGTAGTCGTTTTGAAGACGTCGTTGGACAAGGAAACGATTTTGTTGGAATTAGTGGAGAAGTTGGCTCCTGTGGTCCATTCGAAGGTCTTTGACCGGAAGGGAGTATAGTTGACCAGGATTTCGACACCCTTGTTCTCTGTCTTACCGGCGTTAGTCGTGATAGTGCTAAACAGGTAGGGAGGAACGGGAACGGGGAAGTTCCAGAGCATGTCGTTGGTTTCGCGTTTGTAGAGGTCGATAGAACCGGAGAGCGCGCCTTTGAACATGGAGAAGTCCAGGCCGATATTGTATTCACCCTTACGTTCCCATTTCAGATCGGGGTTGGGGTTACGTGCGGGGGAAAGGCCCTGGATCCAGTTTCCGTTGTAAAGGAAGCGGGCTCCGTAGTTGAGGCTGGTGAGCGATATGTAGGACGCGTCCGGTGCAGTACCAGTAACACCATAACCTGCTCTGAGCTTCAGGTCGTTGATAAAGGTGAGGTTCTTCATGAAGTCTTCGCTCGAGATTCTCCAGCCCAGGGACACGGCGGGGAAGGTACCCCATTTGTGGGTCATGCCGAATCGGGAAGAGCCTTCATGACGAACGATGGCTCTGAGGATATATTTATCGTTCCAGCTGTACTCCAAGCGGCCGAAGAAGCCGATGAGTTTGTAGGAGCTGGCGCTGCTGTTCATAACGGCTTCACCGCGACCGAGGGCATTACCGCTCTGCATACGATTGTACGAGTATTGATCGGTGGGGAAGTCCCAGTTCTGCATGTAGAAGTCTTCCGATTTGCCATCCTGGTAGCTGTAGCCTCCCAGGAGGGTAAATTTGTGTGCGCCGAAGGATTTGGTGTAGTCGCCGGTCAGCTCGAGGAGGTTTTCGGTGCCGTTGCCTTCACCGAGGGAGGCGTAGCCATTTCTACCGTTTTTGACGGTGGAAACGTGCTTCTTGGTTTCGGAGTAACCCCGTTGGTTGTCGGAGCGAACGTTGGACATGAGTAGTTTCAGGTGGAGACCGTCGATGGGGGTAACGGTGACGCTGCCGTAGATACGATTTTCCTTTTCACGTGTCTGTCCGAGGGTTTCCATTATGTATGCAACCGGGTTGTCATAGAAGTAGACGTTTTGTTCTTTCCAGTTGCCGAGGTAGTCCTTGATGCTGTCGGTGGGGTTGCGGATGACGGCCTGGCGATAGACGTAGCCGTTGAAGCTGCCGCCGTCGGCGCCTTCCCAGTAGGTGCGGGTGCGGGTGATCGCGCCGACGTTAAATTTCACTTTACCGTCCATCATGTTATGCGTGATGTCTACGCGGCCGGTGAGCTGGCGGTTGTCTGATTTCAGGAAGAGGCCATCCCAGTCGCGCCAGTTGATAGAGGCGGTGTAGCTGGTCTGCCGGTTGCCGCCTTGCAGGCTCAGGTTGTGGGTCGAGCTCCAGGGAGTGCGAGTAACCGCTTTGAACCAGTCGGTCGAGGTGCCGAAGTCCTGGAAGCCATAGCCTTGCGCTTTGTATTTGCGGTAGTCGGCGGCGTCGAGGAACTGGGGTTTTCTGGCGATGGTCTGTACGCTGGCATAACCGTCGTAAGAAACAGTAGAGCGGCCTTCGCCGTGCACTTTCTTGGTGGTAATGAGGATGACGCCGTTGGTGCCGCGGGTACCGTAGATGGCGGCGGCGGAACCGTCTTTAAGAACGTCGATCTGTTCGATGTCTTCGGGTGCAACGGAGTTGAGGTTACCCGGGATCCCGTCGATGAGGACGAGGGGTTGGGTAGAAGCCTGGAGGGTGGTGATACCGCGCAGCTGGATTTGAGTGCCGGCGGTGGGGTCACCTGAGGAAGTAGAGACCGTGAGGCCGGCGACTTTACCCTGGATGAGCTGGGCGGCGTCACGGACGGCGCCTTTGACAAAGTTTTCGGCTTTGACGCTGGCGATGGCGCTGGTGACTTCCCCTTTCTTTTGGGTACCGTAACCTACTACCACTACTTCATTGAGATCGTTAGCAACGGCCTTGAGGTCGATGGAGAAATCGTTTCGACCGGTCAGTGGGATTTCGAGTGTTTCATAGCCAATGGCGGAGACGATAATAGCTTTTTCGTTGTTGAGTTCGAGTGTGAATTTACCTTCTGCGTCTGTAGATGTGCCTCTCGTGCTACCCTTTGCCTTGACAGAGGCGCCGGCCAGGGGCTGGTGGGATGTGACGTCCCGGATGGTGCCTGAAATTCGAATGGGTGGGGAAGCGAGGGCGGTGTGTACGAGCAGAATTCCGGCGAGTACCGGAAGAAAGAGACGGAGCAATCCTTTCATAAACGTTAAGTTTTATGGTTAGCGAACAAATAAGTGACTGAGCAGAGTCGGATTGTGCAAGACAGAGCCGTTCAGCCAGTTAACCAAAACCTTAACTGTGGCTGAGCAATCGTATATCCTTATAATTTTATCGTTAAACTAAATTAATGTCATTTTAACAATTATCAGGGGCGGATATTAACTCAATGTTTGCAAGAATTAACAATTGTATAAATGACGTGTAATAGTTTTTCCCCGCAGCTTCGCTGCGGGGAGGGGGGAGGAAAGTGTAATTAGGACACGTGTTTAGGAGAGACCACGCTCATAGTGCAGGGCGGGGATCTCGACGTCGTGGAAGCCCTTTTTGCGGAGTCGTTCCTGGAAGGCTTGCTGGACGTCGTATTCGCCGTGGACGATAAAGAGCGCTTTGACCTGTTTGGGATCCTGGCATGCGAGGAACTGGCTGAGGTCTTCATAGTCGCCGTGGGCGCTCATGCTGCGGATGCTGCCGACTTCGGCGTGGACTTCGTGCAGGATGCCGAAGATGTGGACTTCTTTGGCGCCGGCCATGAGGCGGCCGCCGAGGGAATGGGGCTCGCAGTAGCCGACGAGCAGGATGGTATTGCGGCTGTTTTCGATGGAGTTGCTGATGTGGTGCTTGACCCGTCCGGCGTCGGCCATGCCGCTGGCGGAGATGATGACGCAGGGTTTGTCGCGGTAGTTGAGGAGCTTGGATTCCTCGACTGATTTGATGTATTTGAGTCCCTTGAAGGCGAAGGGGTCGTTATCGGTTTCCAGTATTTTCTGGATGGTTTTGTTGAAGTATTGGGGATAGTGCTTTACGATTTCGGTGGCGGCGACGCTGAGCGGACTGTCGACGTAGTAGTCGAGGTCGGGGAGGCGGCGTTCTTCTTCCAACGTATTGAGCGCAAAGAGAATTTCCTGTGTGCGTCCGACGCTAAAGGCGGGGATGATGAGCTTGCCTTTTTTCTGCAGGCAGGTTTTTTCGATCCATTGCAGGAGCATGTCGGGTGTGGTTTCGGCCGGGTCGTGCAGGCTGTTGCCGTAGGTGGATTCTATCAGTATATAGTCTGCCTGCGGGAAGGTTTCGGGTGAACGGAGGATGACATCGCGGTAGCGGCCGACGTCGCCGCTGAAGGAAAGATGGGTTTCTTTGCCGTTCTCGTTTATTTTGAGGTGGACAGCGGCGCTGCCGATGATGTGGCCGGCGTCGGTGTACATGACCTGGACGTTTTTGTCGATGGTGTGCCAGGTACCGTATTCGACGGTGACGAAGAGGTCCATGGCGCGTTTGGCGTCTTCTTCGGTGTAGAGGGGCTGGAGGTAGGGCTGTCCTTCGGCTTTACGACGCTTGTTTGCATATTTCACCTCGTCTTCCTGGATGCCGGCGGAGTCTTCGAGCAGGACTCCGGAGAGCTCTTTCGTCGCGGGGGTGCAGAAGATCTTGCCGTCGAAGCCATCCTTGACCAGCTTGGGGATGAGACCGCTGTGGTCGATATGGGCATGGGACAAGATGAGAAAGTTTACTTCGGCGGGTGTGAAGCCCCAGTTGCGGTTGAGGACATCTGTCTGTTGGCCCATGCCCTGGAACATGCCGCAGTCGAGAAGGTATTTTTTTCCGTTGCTTAAAGTCAGTAAGTGTTTAGAGCCGGTTACAGTGCGAGCAGCGCCGTGGAATGCGATTTTCATATATCCTGGAATTGTATGGGTAAATGTAGGAAAAAACCCAATACGATCGGGTCATAAAACACTTAATGATATCATTTATAAATTGTTACGTTTTGTACTAG
>JAFDYG010000101.1 GCA_018267545.1 Bacteroidota bacterium | reverse complement strand
TGTAATTCGGGGTGTTGTTCTTCTTCGATCAGGATGATGAGGTCTCCGGGGGGGCCTCCTCTTTCGCCGGCATTGCCGCGTCCGCCGACGCTCAGCTGCATGCCTTCCTGGACACCGGCGGGGATGTCGATGGTGACGGTTTCTTCGCCATAGACGCGGCCTTCGCCCTTACATACGGGGCATTTGGCGGTGACGATGGAGCCTTCTCCGTTACAGGTGGGGCAGGTGGTGACGGTTTGCATCTGGCCGAGGAAGGTATTGCTTACCTTGCGTACCTGGCCGCTGCCGCCGCAGGTGTTACAGGTCTGGACGCTGTTTTTGTCCTTGGCGCCGCTGCCGCTGCAGGTGGTACAACCGACGTATTTCTTGACTTTTATGTTCTTGGTGACGCCCTTGGCGATCTCTTCGTAGTTCAGCTTGATCTTGACGCGGAGGTTGCTGCCCCGGACGCCCCGGGCCCGGCCTCCACCGCCGCCCCGGCGTCCGCCGCCGAAGAAGCCACCGAAGATGTCGTCTCCGAAGATATCTCCGAACTGGCTGAAGATATCGTCCATGTTCATATTACCGCCGCCGCCGAAGCCGCCGCGTCCGTTGCCGGAGAGGCCGGCGTGTCCGTAGCGGTCGTATTGGGCGCGTTTATCGGCATCGCTGAGGACCTCATAGGCTTCAGCGGCCTCCTTGAATTTTTCTTCGGCTGCCTTGTCCCCCGGATTGCGGTCGGGGTGGAACTGCATGGCTACTTTGCGATAGGATTTTTTTATCTCGTCGGCGGAGGCTCCTTTGGCGACTCCCAGCACTTCGTAATAGTCTCGTTTTGACATAGTTTTAGAAAAAACTTATAAGTTATTTACCCACGACCACCTTTGCGAAGCGGATGATTTTATCGTTTAAATAATATCCTTTCTGGACTTCATCGATCACCTTTCCTTGTAAATCAGGGGTGGGGGCGGGGATTTCGGTGATGGCTTCGTGCTTCTCTACGTCGAAATCGGTGTTGATGCTTTGCATGGCCTTTAGTCCCTTGGAGGCGAGGGCGGAGCGAAGCTTGGAAAATACCAGCTGGACGCCTTCCTTGACCTGGTCGATATTGTCCGTTTTCTGCAATTGCTTTTCCGCGCGGTCGCAGTCGTCGAGCACGTCCAGGAGTGATATAATTACTTCTTTACCAGCCGTTTGTCTAAGCTCAAGGCTTTCCCGGGAGCTACGTTTGCGGTAATTGTCGAATTCGGCAAAAAGACGGAGATACTTATCTTTTTGTTCCTGAACTTCTTCGCGGAGCTTATCCAGCTCTTCTTCCTGGGCGCCGAGGCCGGCTGGGTTAGCTGTTCCTGCGATATTTTCGTCGGTGTTCATATTGTCCAGGGAATCGAATTCCTGGTCGTCTATATTGAAATCTGTCATAGTCATAAAATTGGCAACAAAGGTAAGATTGTCAATATTCCTGCCAAGGGGTAAAGAAAGACAAAATGTCTTAAAAAATGGGGGGAGCCTGACATTTGCCGGGGAAATAGGGTTTTTTGAGGGGAGTGGTGTTTTTGGGGTGGTTTTTTGGGCGGGAAGCGTATAGTTAACGTGTGGGTATTTTACCGGATGCTCGGCTCGAAGT
>JAFDYG010000100.1 GCA_018267545.1 Bacteroidota bacterium | reverse complement strand
CCGGTGATAATTTTTATATCGGCAATGCATGGGGAGGCTTGTACCAGGTGGTAAAGAATTGTAATATCCTTATTCAGTCGGCTATGAACTCCAAATCCATCGAAGCTGCCGAGCGCGGCGGTTATATCGGATTTGCCCGTACTGTTAAGGCCTATGAGCTGCTGCTCTGTCTGAACCTTGTCGATACCAGTGGAATTCGTATACGGGTAGAAGACCCCGATCATCTGGGACCTTTCGTTAAAAAGGCAGATGCGCTGAATGCTATCTCGGCGTTGCTGGATTCTGCCCGGACGGATTTTGGCAATGCGACTATCGACTATACGCTATCGGGATTCAGCAGCTTTCCCGACGCGGCAGGCTTGACCAAGGTCAACCGGGCGATTGCCGCCCGTGTGGCGGCGTATCGGGAGGATTGGGCCGGGGTTCTATCCAATCTAAACGCTTCTTTCTTCGATATGAACGGAGATTTTTCGCTGGGGGTATATCATGTATTCGGGACCGGTTCCGGCGACCAGCTGAACGGGTTCTTTCTTCCGCAGAACAATACGGGTGATGTGCGGGTGGCTCAGGCTACTTTTGCCAGCGATATAGAAGCGGGAGACGATCGAATCGGGAAAGCCACCTTGCGCGCCACTCCGGCTTCTTCCAGGGGGCTTTCGGGTGATCGTGATGTCTGGGTGTCGACTACGAGCACAGCGCCTCTCACCATTATCCGTAATGAAGAGCTGATCCTTCTTTATGCGGAGGCGCAGATTCAGCTGAATGATTTTGTCGATGCGGTTACCGCGCTCAACAAGATTCGGACGAAACACGGTCTGAATGCTTATGCGGGTGCGATGAACAAGGATGCTTTGATAACGGAGATGCTGAAGCAGCGGCGTTATTCACTTTTTGGTGAGGGGCATCGGTGGATCGACTATCGCCGGTATAACCTGTTAAACACGCTGCCCATCGATCGTCCGGATGATAATATCTGGTCGGCGTTTCCTCTGCCGGTAACGGAGACACCATAGGTTTCGATTAGACGGTGACCTTCTCGCATTGCTGGAGGAAAGTTTCGTCGGCGTCGGCTCCGAGGCCGGGTGTATCGGGCACTTCCAGGAAATAACCTTTGTAACGGACTCCGCCTGTGACGGGGTCCGTTTTATGTCCCAGCATACAGGTGTCCATGTCGTTGAAGATAATATTGTCGTGTGCGAGTGTGAAGTGGGCGAAGGCGGTGAGGGCGACGCGGCTTTCGAGCATGCCGCCCATCATGCAGGGGATATTGTTTTGTTCGCAGACCTTGCTGATGCGTTTAGCTTCGAGGATGCCACCTGATTTGGCAAACTTGATATTGACATAATCGCAGGCGTTGGCCTTGATAAGGCGAAGGGCGTCGTAGTGATTGAAGACGCTTTCGTCGGCCATGATTTTGATGGGGACGCTGCGGCGCAGCTCGGGCAGCAGGGGGTCGTTGTGTGCCCGCATCGGCTGCTCGCAGAACTGGATATTGTATTGTGCGAGCTTTTCGAGGGCTTGTTTTGCGTCGTCGAAGCTCCAGCCCTGGTTTGCGTCGATTCTCAAGAGGATCCCGTCGCCGACGGCGGCGCGGATCTGGCGGATGCGTTCGATGTCTTCTTCGGGTTGTTTTCCAAGCTTTACTTTGATGATACGTACGCCGTCCGCTTTGAACTGGATGGCTTTTTTGGCCATGTTCTCCGGGGTATCGATGCCGATGGTTAGGTCGGTTTCGAGGTCTTTTTTCTTACCGCCGAGATATTGATACAAGGGCTGGTTTGCGGCTTTTGCGGCCAGGTCGTGGAGGGCGATGTCGAAGGCGCTCTTGATGGTGCCGTTGAAGGCGGTGAAGGCGTGCAATTCCTGCATACGGGCTTCCAGGGCCAGGGCGTCCTTACCTTTCCAGAGAGCGGCGAAGTCCCGGGCCATCTCGAAGCAGGTGGCCTGCGTTTCGCCGACGATCATGGGGAAGGCCGAGCATTCGCCGACGCCGTAGTAGCCGGCATCGGTATGGACGCGGATAAGGATGTTTTGTGCGTAGTGCATCGTGCCCGTTGCGATGGTGAACGGGTGCATAGGGATGCTGAACTTATAGATGTCGGTATGAAGAATGGTCATTGGGGGGCAAAGATAATATATCGGGGGATAGGGTGAAGAATTGGGATGTCTGAGTGGCATTTCCTTCGTATTTTCGCGCCCAAAATACCGCCTGAACAATTATGAGCATAGAGCCGGCCCCAGTCTCTTTTGAGAATACCGCAAATGCATTCGAGTACAAATCCGACAAGGAACTGAAGAAAGCAGCCTTTTTATTTTCCAGTATGGGATATTCCGCCCTGGTCAAGGTCGGGACGCGATTGACGCCGTGGATGATCCGTTCGGGTCTGCCGGTGCAGGGGTTGATCCGGGATACGATCTTTTCGCAATTTGTCGGTGGGGAGACGCTGGAGGAGACGGCTGGGGTGGCCAGGAAGCTCTGGGAATATCATGTGCAGGTGATCCTCGACTATGGGGTAGAGGGGGGAGATGAGGGGGAAGAGGGCTTCGACCATGCCAAGGGGGAATTTATCCGGGTTATCGACTATGCGGCTACCCAGCCGAATATACCTTTTATGAGCATAAAGGTGACGGGATTTGCCCGGTTTGGATTGCTGGAGAAGCTGGATGCGGCAATGGAAACGGCTGAGGGGAGCCTGATGAAAAGATATACGCAGGCGCTGGAAGCCCTGTCGGCGGCGGAGAAAGAAGAGTGGCAGCGGGTCAGTCAGCGGATGCAGCAGATCTGCCGGGCTGCGGCCGACCGGAAGATCGGGGTATTGGTAGACGCGGAGGAGACCTGGATTCAGGACCCTGTAGACGTTCTGACCATCCTGATGATGGAGCAGTTCAACCGGGGCCGGACGGTCGTTTACAACACAATCCAGCTGTACAGGGCGGACCGGTTCGTCTTTTTAAAGGATTCGTATGAGGCGGCGGTACAGCGGGATTTTACGCTGGGCGCCAAGCTGGTGCGTGGGGCCTATATGGAAAAGGAGCGGAGACGTGCCCAGGAGATGGGGTACCCTTCACCCATTCAGCCAGACAAGGAGACGACCGACCTGGACTACAATCAGGGGGTAGCTTTTTGTATCGAGCACCTGGACCGGATAGCGTTGATCGTGGCTTCACACAACGAGTATAGTAATCTTTATGCGGTCGAGCTGCTGCAGAAGAAGGGGCTCCCGCTGAATCATCCGCATATTCATTTTTCGCAGCTATACGGCATGAGCGACAATATCACCTTCAATTTGGCGAAGGCGGGCTGTCCGGTGAGCAAATATCTGCCTTTTGGTCCGATCAAGGACGTCATTCCCTATCTCATGCGGCGTGCGCAGGAGAATAGCAGCGTTTCCGGTCAGACGGGGCGGGAGCTGGGGCTGATCCGGAAGGAGATGAAGCGCCGGGGGCTTTGAGTGTGCGGACGCGCGACTTAGGCGGTTTGCCGCGTCGGCGGGTCGATGCGCGCGGCGCGTGGGCTTTAGCCGGCTTTATGGTTTTCCTCCCATTTTTTTGCTTCTTTCTTGCTCATTTCCTTTGTAATGAGACTGGAGGGGTGCTCGCTGACGTATTTTGAGTGATTGGTCAGGTGGATGCTGCCCTGGTGTTTTGTCCAGAATTTTAGGGGGATGTAGGCCAGATAGATGGTCTTTGGCTCTCCGTTGACCTGGATTTCCTGTTCCAGGTGGTAATAAACGGCAAATCTCACCTGTGGTCCACCTGCGTACTTGTCGCCGCCGGCAATTCCGATCGGCTGGCCGGCTTCCACGAATTCTCCGGGTTTTACGAAGATGCTGCTATCGCGGAAGGCGGTATATCTGCCGAATGTGCAGTCTTCGTGCGAAACCTCTACGTAATTGTCTTTACCGGCGAAGGTATAGCCGGAATCCTGGAGCTCGGCGTCGTCGCGTGTTTCGGTGACGATGCCGCGGCGGGCTGCGTAGATGGTGTCTCCGCTATGGACGTGCAGGCTCAGGGCGTACCAGCCTTTGGGTTGGGGTTGGTTGTTGAACTCGCTGGCGATATAGTTGAGCTCGTAGATATGCGTTTCCCGGCCGGGGGGGATGGGCAGGAGGTAGGTATAGGCCGTATCGACCTTTTTATCGGAGAGATAACCTTTAAAGTACCTGAACCGGTGGTTGAAATGGACGGCTACGCCCTTGGTAACGATGCCGAGGGTGACCATGCGCCTGGTTCCGGGAGGGACGTCCATGCGATAGGGGACGGGGACGTCGCTGCGAAGGTTTTCGAGGGTAGGGAAGGAGAGTTCCACAACATAGTTGGCGTAGGAATTATTATGGCAGGTAAAGATGTATTCTCCGTTGGGGGTGCGGTCGTACGTGATGGCGATCTTATCGCCGGCGTGCTCGATGTCGTGTATTTGTTTGGCCGTGCGATTGGCTTCGGCCTGTTCGCGGCGGATGTCGGAGCCGACGGCGTGGGCGGGGGTGCGGCTGGTGGTGGGGCGGGTTTGCTGGGCCTGGGAGGAAAGGGTGTAAAAGAGCATGCCTATCCAGACGAGGATAAGGTGTTTCATTGTTTTTTGTTTTTGAGGATGGTAGGCCAGCGGAGGAGTGGTACTAAAGTAATAAAAAATTATTTTTTTGGTCATTTTTTATCGCAATTCCCTAGATTTGCAGTCCCAAAAGGAGCAAGGGTCGTTAGCTCAGTTGGTTAGAGTACTACCTTGACATGGTAGGGGTCACCGGTTCGAATCCTGTACGACCCACAAAAAAAGCCCCACACGGAAGTGTGGGGCTTTTTTATTTTGATTGGCGTAGTGATGGCGTATCCCCAAATTAGGGGATTGGTTTAGACAACGGCAAAAAGAAAAAAATCGTTTATAAAAAAGAGGATGCGTTTGTTTGGAAAAAAGTTACACGGTTGACTTGTCTGTTTTATGGTTATTGTGAAGTTGAATGATGTACGATGTTAAAGCAATCCTAAAAAGATAATGATTGAAAGATGAAAGATGTATACGAGAAAAAATTTTGAAGGCGAAGAGAGTAAGTATTTGTTCTTATGCCTCACTCTAATTTAAAAATGTGAGTGATAGAGTTAAAAGATACTGTATATCTTTGACGGCGAAATCCAAATTTTATGGAACGATTTTAGCGCTGATTTTTTCTACTACATCCACCTAACCTCTACTGTTAAGCCTTCCTGAACTACTTTTAGAACTATCGGTTGATAAGTCATATTCTTTTTAACAGTCTTTCATGGCATTTTTTAAAAAGGGCCGGGAGGTAACCGGTTCATTATTTTTTCTATCTATAATTTTTTTATCGCGGGCGTACGGCTCGGAGCAGGTCATGCCCTATTTCAGTCATTTGACCAGGGAGAGCGGGCTTTCGCACAACAAGGTCAATTGTATCCTACAGGATAGAAGAGGATTCATCTGGCTGGGCACGGAGGACGGTTTGAATCGTTATGATGGAAAGTATTATACTGTATTCAACACGCTACCAGGAGACTCGACCAGCATTTCCGGAAATATTGTCACCGATTTGCTGGAAGATAAGGATGGCAGCCTATGGATCGCCACGGCGGATGGCGGGCTTACACACTACGATTACAGACTTGCTCCAAACCGGCAGTTTAAACAATTTAAACATCGAAGCAACGATCCGCGAAGTATTCCTGACAATAATATAGGCAGGCTTGTCATGGATGATCAGGGGTATCTGTGGATGATCACCGCTACGCATTCTATTATTCGTTTCGATAAAAAGACGGGGGTATTCGACAGTCCGGTTAAAGACGGGCCGTTGAATATCACGTCTATTTGCATGGATAACCAGGGGATCATATGGGCGGCGACGCTGGGTGAAGGTTTGCTGAAGGTGAATACGCATACCCTGCAGCATACGATGGATCATGGTTCGTCCTTCGAGTCGATGACCGGGATATTCGAGGACAGTAAGAAAAATATCTGGTATGGCCAGCCCAACCGTCTATTGCATTGCTATGCGGAGCCGACGGGTTCGGATATGGTCTTTAAAAATACGGCGGAGCGGAGGAATGTACCTGAGGATGAGATCTTATGTTTTGCCGAGGATAAGATGGGGCATGTGTGGATGGGGGGAAGGTATTCCGGCGTTTATGTGTATGACCGGGAGTCGGAGAAGTTTGCCCATTTCTGGCAGGATCCGTTGATGGATGGGTCGCTCGTAGACAATCATATCAACTGTGTTTATATCGATCGCTCGGGCATTATCTGGATAGGAACCAATAAAGGGGTCAGCTTTTACAATCCTTTATTCGAGCCTTTTGTACAGACCTTTTTGCCGGTCGATAAGAATAACGTGGAGATCTTCGATTTCTATAAGGACACGATCGACAAGAGCCTGTGGATAGCCACCAGCGATGGCATCTTTATTCAGAAGGCTGGGGAGGAATCTTTCGAGCACCGGCGGCTGAGCTATAAGGGAACTCCGCTCGCGGTGACCAAGTTCTTCCGCGATAACGATGGAACGTTCTATCTGGGAACGGACTATAGTATTTTCATCTATGACCGTCGCCATAACCAGCTGTCTCCGTTGCCGGAAAGAGACCCAGGCTCGGGGAGTGGGATTGGCTATGCAAGGATCTTCGGGATCAAGCGCGATACGGTCGGTGGAAAGCCGGTGATGGCTGTGGCTTCCAGGGGGCGTCCAATCTTTTATTACGACTGGGAGACGAAGAAGTGGCAGCAGGGGCCCTACTTGCAGGCCGATAACCGTGTAGGTGCGGATAAGCTTTGGGGGTTTTCGACGGGTATCGGGTGGAAGGGCTGGCAGATCGCCAAAAGGACGATGCCGGGGACGATGCTTTATGATGTGCAGGAAGATAAGAACGGAAATTTATGGATTAGCACATATGGCAATGGGCTTAATTTTTATGACGCTACGGCTAAAACGATTTCGCACATAAAAATGTCGAGCAATCTCACCGAGGGTATACAGCCGGATGAGAAAGGAAATATCTGGATGATCTGTAACGGGCATCTGCACAAGTATGATCCGTCCAATCAGGCGTATAGCTGCTATGACTTACCGAGCGCGAAACGAAATGGAATCAAGGGGTACATGTACAAGGACAATCAGGATAACATGTATGCCGCCGGGATGAATTACTATATCACCTTCCGGCCGGAGACGGTGGAAGCGATCAATATGGAGCCGCAGGTATGGCTGACAGATTTCAAGATCAACAACCGGTCGAATGGTCAATTGCTGGAGAATAGAGTCATCAGCCTGCGTCACGATCAGAATTTCTTCTCCATCGAGTTTTCGGCGCCGGAGTTTAGTGGAGACAACCTGGACTATTCGTATATGCTTGAAGGTGCGGACAAGGAATGGATTGAAAGCGACAAGCGAAACTACGCGAGCTACTCCGACCTGCCGGCGGGCGAATATGTGTTCCGGGTGAAGGCGACCAATTGGAGGGGATGTGATAGCGATAAGGTCACTATGATACAGATTATGATTTCTCCTCCTGTGTGGCGGACCTGGTGGTTTTATCTTCTCTCCGTGCTGCTGGTCGGGGGGATCTTTTATGCGATCTATCGTTATCGTATCAGAGAGTATCTGAAGCGTCAGGCCATCCGCAACCGGATTGCCCTGGACCTGCACGATAATATCGGAGCGACCCTGAGCAGCATTTCCATCTATAGCCAGGTGGCGAGGGTTTACCAGGATCAGCACGATGGTCGTCAGCTGCGGGATGTGTTGGATCGAATCGATAAGACGGCGGGAGAGGCCATCAATGAGATGAGCGATATGGTGTGGGCCATCAATCCGAAGAACGACCATATCCTTAGCATTATCGCCCGTATGAAGACGTATGCGGAGCCCTTGTGTGTTGCAAAATCGGTGACGTTCGAATTCAATGATAACGCAAGGGTCGAGAAGCTGAATCTGGAGATGATTCAGCGGAAGAATTTGTATTTGATCTTTAAGGAAGTTGTCAATAATGCGTTAAAATATTCCGGGTGTACACATATCGAAGTCGAACTTGTTTTAGAAAACTTCATCTTCAGAATGAGAATTAAAGACAATGGCAAGGGGTTTGATATTAAAGCCCTCCGGGACGGCAAAATAAAATCCTTATCGGGTAATGGTCTATTCAATATAGAAAGAAGGGCAAACGAGATGAAGGCGGACCTGACTGTCGATAGTCAGCCAGGTGTGGGTACGACCGTAGAATTAAGCTTAAGAGTAAACTAAAAGTAAGTCATTAACCAAAAAGTCATATACTATGAGTGTGCGGATAGCCATTTTCGACGATAATGAAAATCTGCTGAACAGCATGAGGCTGTTATTAAGTGTTGAGCCGGGCTTCGAAGTGGTCGGAGCGAACAACCACGTATTGAATTGTCTGGAGGACGTACGGCAGTGCCGGCCCGATGTAATCCTGATGGATATCGAAATGCCCGGCATGTCGGGGATCGATGCAGTGCGGGTTTTGAAGAAGGAATTTCCGGATCTGTTGATCCTGATGCAAACGATCTTCGAAGACGACGAGCGGATCTTCGACGCCATTTGCGCAGGGGCTTCCGGGTACCTGCTCAAGAGTCAGGTGAACTCGAAGCTGATCGGGTCGATCAAGGAGCTGCTGGCTGGAGGCTCGCCGATGAGTCCTTCGGTAGCCCGCCGTATCTTGTCGGGATTGCAGAGAAACCCGCAATGGAAGTATGTCAAGCCTGCCGACTACCGGCTTACAGCGAGAGAGCTGGAAGTGTTGAACTGCATCGTAAATGGGCTGAGTCATAAGATGATCGGAGACCAGCTGAACATCGGATACGAGACGGTGCGGAGTCATGTAAAGAAAATCTATGAGAAGCTGCAGGTGGTGTCGCTGACCGAAGCGGTTGCGAAGGCTTTGCAGGAAAAGATCGTGTAAGAATTTGTTCAAGTACCTGCGGTGACGCGCAGGTTTTTTCATTAGGATTTCGTTAACATTAAGCGGATAAACGGGGATAGGACTCATGGGTCAAAGGCAGCCGAAATCCTCGTTTATGAAAAAGATATCTGCTTTTTTCCTTTTTGCCATTATTATCATTTCTTGTAATAAGCAATCCGGTGTACCTGCCGGACAGGGTCCCAATTCTCTGTTTCCATTGAACAAAGGAAATACCTGGTACTACCAGGACTCCGTATTTGCGGATTCGAACCTGATCGTGGCTTATGCCGATACGATGAGGGTAGGTGATAGCCTGCGTACTGATGGATATGGGAATACCTATACAGCGCTGGTCAACCCTTATGGATGGTTCGGCGGAAGCTACCTGATGGTGGACCACTATAATTCGACCGTTTATGAAATGGACCCACCGGATTATTCTCCCTATACTTTCTTTCAAACGGTAGGAGTAGATGGGCCGATTGGGAGGGGTTCCGATTATTCCAATCCAGGGTGTCCGATAAGCTCCATTCAATATGGCTTTGCAAACCTGGTAAGCGTAAGTGGTTATTCCTGTTACAAGAACGCTGAGGTGGTGACCGATTGTAACAATGTCATCCGGGAAGAAGTGATCTCCTATCTCAGCCCGGGAGTAGGGATGGTGCGGATAGAGGACTATCTTTCCGATTCGGCCCAGGGAAACAAACTCTACAAGGATTATTCTCAGACCTTGACTAATAAGGTTTTGCATTAAAAACAAGGGCATGGTTTTTGAAAGAAAAGGATACTAAAAAGGGTAAGTTTTTCGTTTAAACCAAAACCTTGTGATATGCTTAGGAAAGTTACGTTATTTGCGGCTCTGGGTTTCTTCCTTTTAATGGCTGCCTGTAGTAAAAATACGAGCAAGCCTGATTCTAATGGCAGCTCGTCGCTGGTGGGTAATTATACGTTCGCGTACATGACGACCAACGTCAATGTTACCGAGAGTGGTTCTTATCTCGGCCAAGCGATAAAGGTCGTTGGAACGACCGGATATACGACGACACAGAATATGGGTACGGTGACCTTTACAAAGGATTCTTTGATCGGAAACGGTATCGGATATTCTTACGATGCGCCTACCACTGTCATTTACTACGCCAATAATATTCCGATCGATACGACGGTCGACCAAGCTTCGGAAACAGTGCCTCCTACGAGCTCCAGGTCAACCTACCAGATCATCGGCGCCGACTCGATCTATTTCCCGGGTGGAGCGCTTGGTCTCGATGGAGCTACTGCGGGTGCGCCCGTTCCGGTGGCGCCGCCAACCGGGGGGCACTTTGTGGTCAAGGGTGATTCCTTGTTTATCACGGCGAAGATCAATCAGTCGTTCCCCGATAGCTACAACGGTATTCCGGTGACGGCTACGGCAAATGTCACGGCTACGATCGCGATGAAGAAGCAATAAGCAATCGGTTTAATTTTTTTCGTATATTGAAACAGCGTAGACGATCTCTACGCTGTTTGCTTATGAATAAAAACCGTCGTCAATTTTTAAAACAAGGCTCGGCCCTGGCTGGCGGGGCCTTTCTGCTGCCTGCAATCGGTCGTCAGCCTTTTTCGTTCTCGGGTTCGGTCGCTCCTGCTGACCAAATTAATATCGGCGCCATCGGCATCAAGGGGATGGGCTGGGCCGATCTGACGGCTGCGTTGAAACAGCCTGGTGTCAATGTCGTTGCTTTATGTGATGTGGACAAGAGTGTGCTGGATCAGCGCATGAAGGAGCTGTCGGAAAAGAATATCGATACCAGCAAGATCAAGACCTATAATGACTACCGCAAGCTGCTGGAGCGGAAGGATATCGATGCTGTCATCATCGGCACGCCGGACCACTGGCATGCGCTGATTATGATCGAGGCTTGTCAGGCGGGTAAGGATGTCTATGTAGAGAAACCTGTGGGCAATTCGATCGGCGAATGCCGGGTCATGATGGCTGCGCAGAAGCGCTATAATCGCGTGGTGCAGGTGGGACAGTGGCAGCGTAGTCAGCAACATTTCAAGAATGCGGTCGACTTTGTGGCTTCTGGTCAGCTGGGGAATATCCGGACGGTGAAAGTGTGGTGTTACCAGGGATGGATGAAGCCGGGACCGGTGGTGCCCGATTCGGCTCCTCCGCCGGGAGTCGACTACGCCATGTGGCTGGGGCCGGCGCCGACCCGTCCCTTCAATTCAAGCCGGTTTCATTTCAATTTTCGTTGGTTTTGGGACTATGCCGGGGGCTTGATGACGGACTGGGGGGTGCACCTATTAGATTATGGCCTGCTGGGTATGAAAGCGGAAACGCCCAAGACGATCGCGGCGCTCGGTGGGAATTTTGCCTATCCCGATCTCTATGAGGAGACGCCGGATACGCTGACGACCTTGTATGAATTCGATACGTTCAACCTGGTTTGGGACCATGCGATGGGGATTGACAACGGTTCCTATGGCCGGGACCATGGGATTGCGTATATCGGGAACAATGGGACGTTGGTTTTGAGCAGGGGGGGCTGGGAGGTCATCGAGGAGAAACAGAGTAAAAGTAAGGTTAGCAGGCCGTTCGAGAAGGTTTCGGACAATGGCCTGGACAATCATATGGCCAATTTCATCGCGGTGGTCCGATCGCGGAAGATGGAGGACCTGCGGTGTTCGGTGCAGGAGGCTTCGCATGTGGCGACGGTGGCGCAGATGGGGAATATCTCGCTTCGGAGCGGGCAGCGGCTTGCCTGGGATAAGGTGGCGGGGAAGTTTACCGATGATAAGGTAAATAGGGAGTTTTTGACGAAAGAGTACCATAATGGGTATAAGCTGCCGGTGGTGTAGGGCGGGTAGGATAGGGGGCGGTTCTAAATTTCCTGTTAAAATGGTAGACTAACACTGTTAGGAAGCCATCCGTCCAGGTTTTCTACAAAATTTTCCTGCATTTTTGCCGTTCAACATACATATACAAAAAAAGTAGGGGACCCCACTTATGATGAGAAAACTTACAGCCGTTGCGACCGTAGTGATTCTTGTATTTGGATGGAATGTGGCAAAATGCCAGAATAGCGGGGATACCCTCCGTGAAGTCAGTATCAGTACTGGCTGGGGCTCGAAGGCGGATACAGTGCCCAGGATCGATTGGAGCAGGGGACTTCCGGCCTATAAGCAGCCGTTTCCTTATCAGTCTTTTATTTTACCGGCGTCGATGATCGTTTATGGTGTGACGGCCGTCAATAACCATACGTTGAAGAGCATCAATGGGCATGTGAAGGAGCAGGTTTGGGAGGATATGCCGCACAGCAAGACGACGATCGACAATTACCTGATGTTTACTCCGGCTGCGGCTGTGTATGGATTGAATGCGCTGGGTATTCATGGAAAGCACAACTTGAAAGACCGGACGATGATCTTTTTGCTGGCGAATGTATTTGCGCAGACAACTGTATTTACGGTGAAGGGTTCGGCGCATGAGCTGAGACCGGATGGTTCGGACCATTTGTCTTTTCCTTCCGGGCATACGGCGATGGCGTTTCTATCGGCGGAATTCATGCGGATGGAATATAAAGATGTTTCGCCCTGGTATGGGATTGCGGGTTATGCTGCGGCTACTGCGACGGGCATGCTGCGGATTTATAACAATAAGCACTGGTTTAGCGACGTAGTGGCCGGGGCCGGTGTGGGGATTGCTTCTACGCGGCTGGCGTATTGGCTGTATCCGAAGATGCAGCACTGGTTGGGGAAGAAGGGGAGTGATGAAAATGGGCCGGTGAGTATGCTGATGCCGACGTATCAGAGCGGGTCGTTTGGATTTTCCTATATCAAGACATTCTAGATAAACTTTTCAAATGAAAAAGGGCCGTCATTTCGAGACGGCCCTTTTTTTATTTCTTACTTCTTTCCTATTGCGTAGTCGATGCCTGCCAGCAGGTGCTGCAGGAACAGCGGCTCGGACCAGGATGCGTCGGTGTGGCCGAGGCCGGTGTAGAAAGCTCGTCCGCCTTCGAAGTCGTGGTACCAGGCGATGGGATGATTGTCGCCATTGGCTCCGCCGGTATAGGAGGTCTCGTCGAGCTTGAGGAGGACCTTTATGCCGGGTGCGAGATACTTGTAGTTATACCATTCGTCGAAACGTTCCCAGGGGTCGGGAAGGCCTTTCGTCGCGGGGTTATCCTTGTCGATGACCTGGATCTTCGCCTGCTGCTGTTTCGGGTGGGACTTGAAGAAGCCGCCTACCAGGTCACCATACCATTGCCAGTTATATTCGCAGTCGGTGGCCGAGTGGACGCCGACGAAGCCACCTCCGTGGTGGATATATTCCTGCAGGGCGGTCTCTTCTTCGGGGCCGAAGACCTTGCCGGTGGGGCTAAGGAAGATGAGGGCCGCATACTTCTTCAGGATTTTTTTGCGGAAGCGGGTGGAGTCGGTGGTGGTGTCTACTTCGAAGCCGTGCTCGAGGCCCAGCTTTTTGATGGCTTCGATGCCTACGGCGATGCTGGCGTGGTGATAGCCGTTTGTTTTTGAAAAGATCAGCACTTTTGGTTTTGCAAATACCTCGGGCCAGGGCTGTGGGGCGCTGCCGCGGGAGTGGCCGGGGTTAACGGCGCTTGTCAGGGTAAGGCTGATGGTAAGGCATAGAAAGGTCGTTAGCCAGAATGCTGATCTTCTCATGGTTGATTATTTTTTAGGATGAGGTCGCGGTGGTGAAGCCGCAATCGTTTATTTCTTTAAAGTCATGATATAGGCGACGATGGTCTTGGCGTCTTCTTCTTTCAGGGCCGGGTGTGGGGTCATGGGTATTGTGCCCCATACGCCGCTGCCGCCGGAAATGATTTTCTTTACGAGACGGTTGACGGTCGTGTCTGCTGCAGGTGCGTATTTAGCTGCTACTTCGCTGTAAGCGGGTCCGATGGTTGCGCCGGGGCCGTCTTTAGCGATGCGGTGGCAGGTGGTGCAGTCGCTGCCGCCGATGAGCTCGAGGCCTTTATCGGAAGAAGCGGTTGTAGTGGGGGTAGTGGCTGCGGGGGTGCTGTCTTTTGTTTCTGCGGGTTTGGATTCTCCGGAGTTTCCGCCGCAAGCGGCCATGAATACGGTTGCTGCGGCCATTGCTACTACTAATTTCTTGGTCATAATAAGCGAGTTTATAATGAATGTTCTGAAATCGGTCCAAAGGTATTGGAATCCGGGGATGTTTATTGCAATCCCAGGACAGTGCGGTTAAATTTTTCGTTACTGCCGGTGCCGGCGAAGTCGTCGAAGGCGCGTTCAGTGACGCGGATGATGTGGTTCTTTATAAAGGGCGCGCCTTCGCGGGCTCCGTCTTCGGGATGTTTGAGCGCGCATTCCCATTCCAGAACGGCCCAGCCTTTATAATCATAGGCGGTGAGCTTGCTGAAGATGCCTTTGAAGTCGACCTGTCCGTCGCCCAGCGAGCGGAAGCGGCCTGCGCGATCGACCCAGCCCTGGTAGCCGCCGTAGACGCCTTGCTTGCCGGTGGGGTTAAACTCGGCGTCTTTTACGTGGAACATGCGGATCCTTTCGTGATAGTTGTCGATATATTCCAGGTAATTCAGGCACTGCAATACGAAATGTGAGGGATCGTAGAGCAGGCAGGCGCGGGGATGGTTATTGGTGTGCTCGAGGAACATCTCGTAAGTGATGCCGTCGTGCAGGTCTTCACCGGGGTGGATCTCATAGCAGAGGTCGACGCCGTGGGAGTCGAACTCGTTTAATATCGGCATCCAGCGGGCGGCCAGTTCCTTGAAGCCTGTCTCTACGAGGCCGGCGGGACGCTGGGGCCAGGGATAGACGGTGGGCCAGAGGAGGGCTCCGCTGAAGGTGGCGTGGGCGTTGAGGCCAAGATTGGCCGAGGCTTTGGCTGCATACTTCAGCTGTTGAACGGCCCATTCTGTACGAGCCTTGGGGTTATTGTGCACGGCGGCGGGTGCGAAGCCGTCGAAGAGAGCATCATAAGCGGGGTGAACGGCTACGAGCTGACCCTGGAGGTGGGTGGAGAGCTCGGTGATCTGGAGACCGGCGTCGGATACGATGCCTTTTATCTCGTCGGCGTAGGTCTTGCTTTCTGCGGCCTTTTGCAGATCGATCACGCGGCTATCCCAGCTGGGGATTTGAACGCCGACATAACCCAGGCTTGCGGCCCATTTGCAGATGTTGGGCAATGAGTCGAATGGAGCTTTATCTCCAAGAAACTGAGCGAGGAAGATACCGGGGCCTTTGATAGTTGTCATATGACAAAGAATTTGATGTTAAGTTAACAATTACCTAGTCCTTCGATTTCGAAGAAGGTCCATTTCTCCAGGCTTTCGTTGCTGCGGATGACGTTTTCGATAAAGGCCATGCCGCGGACGCCTTCGTCTACCCGGGGGAAGTCTAATTCTTCGGGTGTGGGTGTGCGGCCGTCTATTTTAGCCGACAGCGTCAGCGCGAAGTTCCGGTACAGGTTGCCAAAGGCTTCGAGATAGCCTTCGGGGTGGCCGCCTGGCGTACGGGTATTGTGTTTGGCTGCAGCCGATAGATAGGGCTGACCCGCGCGGTAGATCTGTGTGGGTTGATCGAGCCATTTTACCAGCAGCGTGTTGGGTTCCATTTGCGCCCATTCGATGCCGCCTTTTTCGCCGTAGATACGAATCTTCAGCGCGTTTTCTTCTCCTGCCGCAACCTGTGAGGCGGTGAGGACGCCGGTGGCGCCGTTGTCGAAGCGCAGCAGGACGTTGCCGTCGTCGTCGAGGGCGCGGCCTTCGACAAAGATGCTGAGGTCGGCGCAGAGCTGCTTGATCTGCAGACCGGAGATGTATTCGGCCAGGTGGGCTGCATGTGTTCCGATGTCGCCCATCGAGCCCGCTTTGCCGGAGCGTTTGGGGTCGGTGCGCCACTCGGCCTGCTTGCTTCCGTCTTTTTCGGAGAGCTTGCTGAGCCATCCTTGGGGATATTCTACATATATCTTGCGGATTTTACCGAAGGCACCGTCCTTTACCATCTGCCGGGCTTGTTTGACCATCGGGTAGCCGGAATAGGTATGTGTGAGACAGAGGAGCATTCCCGTTTCCTTTACTTTCTTATCCAGCTCGATGGCCTCCTTCAGGGAGAAGGTCATGGGCTTTTCGAGGACGACGTGGAAGCCTTTTTCCAGCGCCATCATTGCAGGCGCGAAGTGGGCGTGATTGGGCGTCACGATCACGACGAAGTCCATACGCTCGGTATCGGGAAGGCGGCTTTCTTTTTCGAACATCTCCTCGTAGGAGAGATAGACCCGGCTGGGCGGAAGAAACAGGTCTTGACCAGACTGGCGGGCGTTCTCGGGGCTGCTGCTAAAGGCGCCGCAGACTAATTCGATGAGACCGTCCATGTTAGCCGCGATACGGTGAACGGCGCCGATGAAGGCATTGCGGCCTCCGCCGATCATGCCCATTCTTAGTTTTCTATTCATTATGGCGTATTGTGGGTGCAATTTTAGGAAATTTAATGCTTAGCAGGCTTTAGCAGTGGGGATTTTTGAAATAAAAAGTTACATTTATGACTGGGCTATCAAAACCGGGCGGAGCCCGGTTCGAAGACATTAGCCCCATTCAAAACGATTGTTAGTCTTATGACCTCCACTCCTGCCATCCACCGCAACAAACTTTTTACTGCAAGCTGTCTTGCGCTTTTGGTCACCTCCCTTTCATTCGGTATCAGGGCCGGCGTCCTGAATCAGCAGGGTGTCATTTTTCACCTGAATGCTTCCCAACTGGGGACGATTGCTGCGACGGCTTTCTGGGGTTTCCCGCTGGCCATTATTATCGGCGGGATGGTTGTAGACGTCATTGGGATGAAGAAATTGTTGGTGTCGGCCTTTGTATTTCACCTGGCGGGGATATTGCTGACCATTTATTCTACGACTTTTTGGGGTCTTTTTCTATCTACTTTACTGATCGGGATTGCCAATGGTACGGTGGAGGCGGCTTGCAATCCGTTAGTCGCTTCTTTGTATACGGATAATAAGACGACAAAGCTGAATCATTTCCACCTGTGGTTTCCGGCGGGTATAGTAATCGGTACGCTGACGGTATTTATGCTGAATAAGACGTTGGCTGGAGGGCTTAGAGAGGCGCCGTACTGGGTATCGCAGGTCGAGATCGCTGTAATGCTGATTCCTACGCTGATTTACGGATACTTGTTTTCAAAGCTGAAATTCCCCGTAACGGAACGGGTTGCTGCGGGCGTGAGCACGGCGGACATGTATAAGGCGCTGGCGAGTCCGCTGTTTATATTTATGATCGTGTGTATGTTCGGAACGGCGATCACGGAGCTCTTCACCAATCAGTGGACCGACGTGCTATTTAGAACGGTGACGGATAATGCGCTCCTTATCCTTACGTTTGTGGCCAGCGTGCAAACCCTGGGACGGGCTTTTGCTGGCCCGATCGTGCATCGCCTGGCGCCGCAGGGAGTATTGCTGATTTCCGCCATACTTTCCGCTCTAGGAATATATATGTTAATCCATTTACATGGTACCGCCATCTTTGGGGCGGCCATCATTTTTGGTCTTGGGGTCGCCTTCTTCTGGCCGTGCATGATCGGCTTCGTGGCGGAGAATTTGCCGAGGACGGGAGCTGTAGGCCTGAATTTGATGGGCGGAGCCGGGATGTTCGGGGTTTCGATCTATATGATGTTTATGGGCGGCTATTATGATGAGGTGATGATCCGCAAGCTGCCTGCAGGGGCCAGCCTGGACGAATACCGGAGCGCCGCGGCGGGGACCGATATGGCGAAGGCCTTTAACGACGCCCGGTCTGCGGCAGGACCGGAGGTGTTAAATACGACTATGTTAATCCCCGTGGTGCTGATTATTGCCTTCGCGGGGCTGGTGTTTTTTATGCGAAATAGAAAAAAGTCGGATAAATTGGAGGCGCTGGCGGCGTAATGCGTTAGTTTTTTGTAAATTACCTTTTTTATTTTTTATGTCTAATCAACCCTCAAGACGTATCGCTATCAAAAACATTGTTGCGGGCACAGCAGCCCTCGGGACGGCAGGAATGTTATCTTCACTAGACACTTCGGCAGCTACTAAAAACGAGAAAAAATTGGAACTAAAAGGAACGATCAATCATTCCGTATGCCGTTGGTGCTACGGGGATGTTACATTGGACGATCTCTGTGTAGCGGTCAAGAAAATCGGCTTTGGCGCCGTCGACCTGGTCGGCCCTAAAGAATGGCCTACCCTGAAAAAGCATGGGGTATTTTCCTCGATGTGCAATGGGGCGGAAATTTCTTTGACCAAGGGATGGAACCACACGGAGTATCATGCTACGCTTATCAAGAGCTACCTGGAGCATATCGACCTGGTGGCGAAGGCGGGTTATAAGAATCTCATCTGCTTTAGCGGCAACCGGGAGGGGATGGACGAAGAAACGGGTCTGAAGAATTGTGTGGACGGCCTGAAGCAAATCCTGGGCGCTGCCGAGAAGGCCGGGGTGATTATCCATATGGAGCTGCTGAACAGCAAGATCAACCACAAAGACCAGATGTGCGACAATACGCGCTGGGGAATCGAGCTGGTCAAGCGGATCGGTTCGGAGAATTTCAAGCTGCTGTACGATATCTACCATATGCAGATCGATGAGGGGGACGTAATCCATACCATTAACGATGGCCATCAATATTTCGGACACTACCATACGGGTGGGGTGCCGGGAAGGCATGAAATCGACGAGACGCAGGAGCTGTATTATCCGGCGATCAT